>CADCBS010000006.1 GCA_902799715.1 uncultured bacterium
GAGAGTTTTCACTCTCCTATTCGTACATATCCAATAAGATCCTCTGCGTTTGCAAAAGTAAATGCTTTGAATATTTGCGTTTACTTTTGCAAATGACATCCACTACATATTGCACTTTTCCGCGCCGGGGAAAGTTGGAGATTGCGGGCGAAGTTTGGTACAATCATGGGAATTCGCGCCGCGGCAGGCGGCGCCCAACGGAATGGAAGACCGGGAATGTCTGAAACAAAACACGCATTGGTGACCGGCGGAGCCGGTTTCGTAGGATCGCATCTCGTGCGCGCGCTTCTCGCCGACGGCTGGCGCGTGACCGCGATGGACAATCTGCTTACCGGCGACACCGGCAACCTCGACGGGCTGGACGGAAACCCGGCCTTCGATTTCGTGAAGCACGACGTGACGGAGCCGTACGAAGGGCCGTGGACCCTGATAGCGAACCTTGCGTGCCCGGCGTCGCCGCCGCGCTACCAGGCCGATCCCATCCACACGTGGGAGACGTCGGTGCTGGGCGCGCGCAACGCCGCGCTCGCGGCGGAGAAGAACGGCGCGATGCTCTTCCACACGTCGACGTCGGAAGTCTACGGCGACCCCGACGTGCATCCGCAGCCGGAATCGTACTGGGGGCACGTGAACTGCAACGGGGTGCGCAGCTGCTACGACGAAGGCAAGCGCGCCGCCGAGACGCTGCTGGCAGACTTCCGCCGCTGCCGGGGGCTCGACGTGCGGATGGTGCGGTTCTTCAACACGTACGGCCCGGCCATGGATCCGGAAGACGGGCGAGTGGTGACGAACATGGTGCTGGCGGCGCTGCGCGGCAAGGACATACCGATATACGGCGACGGGTCGCAGACGCGCTCGTTCCAGTACGTGTCGGACGCGATCGAGGCCGTGATGCGTTTCATACGCAAGCCGCGCGCCGAAGTCGACGCCTTCTTCGCGGCGAAGAAGATGTCCGTGCCCGTGCTGAACATCGGCAATCCGGGCGAGTTCACGATAAGCGAGCTTGCGGAGATCGTGCTCGAATACATTCCCGGCACAGGCTCCAGGACGGCGCATTTCCCGCTGCCCGGCGACGATCCGAAGCGCCGCCGCCCCGACATCGGCCTTGCCGGCGAGCTGCTGGGCTGGAAGCCGGAAGTGCCGCTGCGCGAAGGGCTGAAGAAGACCATAGCCTATTTCGCCGGAAAATGCGGGAAGTGACGCCGCCAGACGGCTGGAAGACGGCGCTTGCGCTGGTGCGCGCCGTGCTGGACGCGGACGGCGAGGCGGAGCGCGAGACCGCCCGCGACGCCGCGTTCCGCTTCCTGTGCGCGTCGGACAGGAAGCATCTGCTTTCGATAGCGCATCTGCTCAGGCCCGGAACGACGCTGCGCGCCGTGCAGGCCGCGATCGTGCCGCTGGAAAGGCACGACCGGCGCGCGCGCGTGACCGACGCCGAGATGCGGGTGCGCGACGCGGACGCGCCGGACGCGGTGCGGCGCCCCGCGCCGTTCGCCGTGGTGGCCGACAACATCCGCAGCGCGTTCAACGCCGGCGGCATATTCCGGACGGCGGATTTCTTCGGCGCGGAGCGGATAGTGCTTTGCGGCTACACGCCGGGGCCGGAGAACGCGCAGGTGGAGAAGACCGCGCTGGGCGCGGCCGGAGCCGTTCCGTGGACGCGGTGCGCCGACGTGCGCGACGCGATAGACGGGCTGAAGAAGGAAGGGCGCGCCGTATACGCCCTAGAGACGGCGGACGGGGCGCGGAACGTTTTCACGTTCGCGCCCCGCATGCCGTGCGCGCTCGTCCTCGGCAACGAGCGCTTCGGGCTCGACGCGGACGTTCTGGCGCTGGCGGACGAAGTTTTGGAGATACCTTCGTTCGGGCTGAAGAATTCGCTGAACGTGGTGTCGGCCTTCGCGGCCGCCGCGGCGTTCCTGCGCGCCAAGACGTCCTTCTGAGCCGTCAGTTCTCCAAAGCGTCCACTTCCGCCAAGGACGCCCAGTCCTTGCCGGACCCGGGCTGCGGGGACAGCGCGTCGAAGCGGACGTACCGTATTTCCGGGCGTTCCGGGAACCGGATGTCGGACGCCTTGTCCGTGTCGGGGAGCTCGCCCTTCGCAAGAAGCGTCCAGCCGCCGCCGTCCGCGCGGTTGCGCCCGTACACCGCGTAGCCGCGTATGCGGCCGTTGCGGCAGCCGTCCTGGCGCGGCAGCACGCGCAGGCCGGCCCATTTCGCGCTCCTGCCCAGGTCGAGCGTGAACGAGTGCGGGTAGGGGGACTGCGCGTTGCCGTACTGCGTGTGCCAAATCGAGCCGGGGTTGCCGTCGACGAGATGCTCCGCATCCTCGCCCGGCTCGAAACTGTCGCACTCAAGCACGAGCGGATAGTCTCCGGGATCGGACGAGACGGGCGCGGCCGCGAACTTGACGGGCGGGACTTTCGATTTCACGAGCGGGGCGTCGGCGCGCGCGGAAAGAACGAAGGAGAGGTCGTATGCGCGGTCGGAGCGTATTATGTCGCGCGCGAGCGGGCCGGGTCCGCAGGACGCGCCGCCGAGCCCGCGCACGGCGGCGGAGAGCGTGAGCACCGTCTTCGAGGAGCCGGGGAGTTCCGCCGGGTGGGTGTTTTCGACGAGTTCCCGCACCGTGTACGGAATGGCGGAGAACCAGAGCGGAGCGCCCGCCGTGCCCACGACGATTCCTGCGGACGATTTGCCGCGCAGCAATCGCAGGGCGCGCATTCCGCCGCGCGTGCCGTAATCCTCCGGGCGCGCGTAGGGGCAAGGCTCGCGCGTGTCGAATCCGTGTATGCCGAGCTTCGCGCCGCTGCGGCGGTCGGGATAGTTGTCGTACGGCCCGTCGCCGAAATACTCGCCGCGCGCGAGGCTGCCGTCGAGCGCGATCGAATATCCGATGCGGGCGAGTTCGAAAGTCCGGCCGCGCGGGCGGATGCGGGACTGGAACACGACGTCGCCGCCGGGGCGCACCGTCCATAGCGCCGCGATCTCGAAGCGCGGAGCCTTGGCGGACGGCTTGCCGGCCTTCTCGATGCGCGTGGAGCCGTTGCCGTAGTCTATGAGTTTTTCGGAATATTGCGGGCGCGCTATCGCCGAAACCGTGAACGCATACGAGCCGTCGGCGAGCTTTTTGGGCTTCGACATCGTGCAGTCGCAGTGCTTCAGCGTCCCCAGCCCGGCGGCGAACCACGACTGCGCCGGCCGGACCTCGTTGGAAGACGGCCCGCGCAGCGCGTCGATGCGCATAGGCTCCTTGACGCATTCGAAGCCGCCGGCCGAATATCCGCAGAGCATCCCTTCCCTGTCGAACCGGATCTCGACGGTGCGCCCGTCGGCGGCGCGCGTGGAGAACGCCATCGTTCCGCCTGACTCCCTGAAGGAGACGTCGCCTCCGGCGGCGGGAAGTTCGCGGCCTTCCGGCGCGCCTTCCGCCGTCCAGTCGGTCTGGCCGTAGGCGATTTCGTCGCCTTCCGCGAATATGTACGACGTGCCGGACGGCGCGGGCAGCGGGCCCTCGTTCCGCGCGGCGGCGGCGCTGACGCGCAGCGAAAGCACCGCTCCTTCCGGGATGGTCCCTGTCCGGCCGTAGCGGTCCGGCAGGACCGTCTTTTCGCCGCGCGGAGGAATCGCGCCGGGATCGAGCCGGCCGGACGCGACGGTCTTGCCGTCGGCCGCGAGAGTGAAGGAGAACCTGCAGTACGACGTGTCGCGGAAGTAGTTCAGGTTGCGGATCGTCACCTCGGGCACGAGGTCGCCGCAGGCGTTCCTCTTCATTCCGCCGAACTTGAAATCGACCGGCTGGAACACGTGCTTGGCCTCGAACCACGAAGGTTTGGGCGTACGGTCGGAATTGACCACGCCGTTCATCACGAACTGGCCGTCGTTGGGCTTGTCGCCGAAGTCGCCGCCGTACGCGACGATGGTCTTCCCGTTGCGGCCGCTCTTCTTGTAGAGGCCCTGGTCGACCCAGTCCCAGATCGACGCGCCGGCGATCACGTCGGAGGATTCTATCGCGTCCTGGTAGTCCTTCAGGTTGCCCATGGCGTTCAGCATGGAGTGGGCGTATTCGATTATGTAGAAAGGCTTCTTCGCGTTGCGGTCCCCGGCCTTGTGCCAGACCCAGCCGACGGACGGGTACATGTTCGAATCGAAGTCCGCCACCGAATTGTCGCGTTCGTACTGGATCGGGCGCGAGCGGTCGCGCGCCTTGAGCGCGGCGGCGGAGGCGGCGAAATTCTCGCCCGGGCCGGCTTCGTTGCCGAGCGACCAGATGACGATGGACGGGTTGTTCTTGTTGCGCGCGAACATCGCGAGCACGCGATCGACGGTGGGTTTCTCCCAGTCCCGGTCGTGGGAGAGCGATTCCCTGCCGTAGCCGTAGCCGTGCGATTCGACGTTCGCCTCGTCGCAGAGGTAGAGGCCGTAGATGTTGCACAGGTAGTACCAGTAGTCGTCCTGGGGATAGTGCGAATTGCGCACCTGGTTGAGGTTCGCGCCCTTGAGCATCGCGACGTCGTGTTCCTGGACGGAGCGCGGGACGAAGTGTCCGTAGAGCGGGTGGGTTTCGTGGCGGTTGGCGCCTCGCATCTTGATCTTCTTCCCGTTCACCTCGAAGCGGCCTTTCACGATCTGCGACGTGCGGAAGCCGACGACCGCGGCGGCTTTTTCGCCGGGCCTGCCGTCCCTGCCGGCGAGTTCGAGGACGAGCGTGTAGCAGTTTGGCGTCTCGGCGCTCCAGAGCGCGGGCGACGCCACGCGCAGCGGCGCGGAGAACCTGCCGTCGGCGCCTGCCGTCGCGGCGGCGCTTGCGACAGGCGTCGCGGGCGGAGGCTGCACGCCGGCGCGCCGGTACAGTTCGAATCCGGCGTTCCTGTAGAGGGTCGCCTTGACCGTCGCGCCGGCGGGGGCGGCTCCGGCGAGTTCGCCCGTCACGTCCATGATCCAGTCGCCGCGGAGGTCGCCGGGTCTGGCGGGCGACGGGTTGGCGAAGAAGTCGCGGATGCGCGTTTTCGGGCGCGCGAGCAGCCACACCGAACGTGCGATGCCGGAAAGGCGGAACATGTCCTGGTCTTCGAGGTAGGAGCCGTCGCTGTAGCGGTAGACCTCGAGCGCGACCGTGTTGCGTCCTGGGCGGAGGAAGCGGGTGACGTCGAACTCCGCCGGGGAGCGGGAATCCTTCGAGAAGCCGCAGTACTGGCCGTTTATCCACAGGTAGAAGAACGAATCGACGGCGTCGAACTTGGCGAAGACGTCGAAGGCGTCCGTGCTCCAGCCCTCCGGCAGGGTGAAGTCGCGGCGGTACGAGCCGACGGGGTTGCGCGCCTTGTAGGCGGTCCAGTCATGCGGCGGCTCGCCCGTGACGCGCGGCTTGTCGCGCTTGAACGGGTAGGTGGCGTTGGTGTAGAGCGGCGTGCCGTAGCGGCCGCGCGGGGATATGCCGTCGGCCTGCCACGAGCAAGGCACGCGCACCACGTCCCAGCCCGACACGTCGTAGGCGGGGTTCTGGAACCCGGCGGGGCGCGAGGCGGGGTCTGGCGCCCATTTGAAGCGCCATTCGGCGGTCGAATCGAGGGAGACGGCGCGTGCGGCGCCGTCGCCGGGGAAGATATCCTTGGCGTCCTCGTTTTCCGCGAACGGGAAGAAGAAGGCGCGGGGGGCCTCCTTGCCCAGCGACAGGCGGAAGCAGTCCTCCCATTCGCGCCCGTCGGGCGCGGAAGGCGCGGAGGCGCCGATGGCGCAGCGGGCGCAAAGCGCCAGCGCGAGCGAAAAGAGCGGTGTCTTGCACGAGATTATGTTTTTCATGCCAGAATGATGGCAAATATCGGCCCCGGCGTCCAGCATTTTTTGCGCGGCGGCCGCCGGGTTCCGTTTTTCCGGCAAATTTCCCGGCAGATTCCGCTTGCCCGGCGAGGGGGTGCGGTGGTAAAATACCGACTAATTCAGGCCCATAGTGTGCCCTGAAGGGATTGTCATGCCAAGAAAAAGCACGATCAAGACGGCGACAGCCTGCGTTTTCGCGTGGGCGGGGCTTGCCGTCGCCGCGATTGCGGCGGGGCCTGCGCCGGCTTCCGGCGCGGCGTTGCCGGAAGTGTACGGCAACATAATGCACGACCCCGGATTCGCGAAGGCGATGAACGCGCTGTCGAAAGAGCGCGGGCGGGTGTCGCGCGGGCCGATGGCGGCGCGCATGCGCAAGGTGGACGCTTTGTACGCCAAGGCGCGCGCGGCGCTGCAGGCGGAAGGGAAGCTACCCGCCGGCGCGGCGGAAGCCGGGCGCGCGGTGCAGGCGGAGCTGGACGGCAATCCCGGGAAATACCCGGAATGGCTGCCGCTGTGCAGGGAGCTTGACGCGCTGAAGGCGAAGGACGACGGGTACAAGGCCCGGATAAAGGCTCTCTACAAGGCGCGCATGAAGCGGCTCGACGAAGACCGGAAGGCGGTTGCGGCGGGCAAGGCTGTTTTCAAGAAAGTCGACGAAAAGGAAGCCGACGCGATGTGGGCGGAACGGTGGAAGCCGGAGCCGCCCGCGGCGCGGAGCAAGGCGAAGGCGGGCAAGGCGAAGGCGGATTGATTTGATATAGAATGGAGGTCACCATGAACAAAGCGGCAAAGTTCTTCTTCGGCGGGATCGCGCGGATCGCGGCGTTCGCGGCCGTGGCGGCGGCGTGCGGGAGCGCGTTCGCCGACGGCGCCATACGCAGCATAGACGCCGTGGCCACGGACCAGCACACCTTCCCCAACCTCGACGACCAGGTGCGCGTGGGCGAAACGGTGAAGTTCGACATCCTCCTGTTCAACAAGAGGGCCTCCGGGCAGTCCCGCCATCCCGACGAGAGCGTGACGAACAGCTGGGTGATAGTCCACAGCGGTTCCGGCGACGCCGCGTACGACGCCGTCAACAACCCGCTCAAGCTCGGCGTGATCGTGAACGGCAAGCTCCGTCCGGCGGACATCGAGCTGAAGCCGCATGAAACGTATCCGCACATCTACACGGTGATGCACGTCACGTACAGGGCGCAGGCGGGCGACATGGCGATGCCGCTGAAGCTTGCCGACAGCACGGGCTCGGCCGCGCCCGACTCCTCCTCCGTGACGTACTACCTCTTCAATTCCAAGTCCTGGAAGATCGTGGACGAATCGAACGGCGAGGAGATCCAGTTCTGCTTCGGCAACGACGGCGAGCCCGACGACACCGACGGCACGCTGCCGCTTCCGGAGACGCGCGACTACAACCTTTCGCAGGCCGGCATATACATCAACACGGTCGGCTTCGACGACTACTACGAAGAAGGCGAGACGTGGCGCAAGGTGTACCGCGGCATGACGGAGACCTTCACGAGACGCCTGCCCGAAATCGTCGTCCCCGGCGGCACTGCGGCCGAAAACGCCGGCACGACGGTGTATCTGTGGGTGAAGGACACGAACTGCGTGACGCTGGCCACCGACGGCCAGGCCGTGAAATGGTACGGCGACGGCGCCGATGCGCACCTCGCGTACCCGGTGTCGCTCCTTCCGGGCCAGACGAACGTGCCCTTCCGCCTGCGCGGCGTCACGGCCGGCACCGAGACGGAAATCTACCTGAGCGCCTTCCCGACCAACATGCACGACGGCGCCGGCAACCTGATCGAGAACTTCACGACCCGCAAGGTGTCCTGCATCGCATCCCCTGATCCTTTCATAAGATTCACGCTGAACAACAGCGACTCCGCCGCCACCGTCACCGCCGGCTCCGACTACAACACGCCCAAGGCGCGGCTCACGGTGGAGCTGTCCGAGCCGTACACCGACGCGGTGACCGTGAAGCTGAACCCCGTGGTCAAGACGAGCGCCGACGACGTGTTCGCCGACAGCATCCTGGGCATATCGCTGAACAGCGAGGCCGCGAACTACAGGGACACGGTCGCGGAAGTGACGATCCCGGCCGGCCTCACGTCCGCCACGGTGAACATATTCGCGCTCGGCGCCACGGCCGAGACGCAGTCGTACGGCATTTCGTTCACGCCGTCGGTCGAAGGCGCCGGGCCGGCGTCCTTCTACAAAGGCGAAAAGCGCGCGTGCATCCTCTACGTGAACGATTCCGTGCCGTCGATCGCGGATCCCGCCGCCGACGCCACCATCCCGCAGACGTTCACGCAGGGCGTGAAGGGCGACGTCACGGTCAGCGTGACAGACTCCTACTCCGACGCCAACAAGGGCGGATGGACGGTGTCGTACCGCGACATCGACAATCCCGACATCTACGATTCGCTGCCGGGCCTCACGCCGCGCTTCAACTCCACCACCGGGCAGGCCGAGCTGACCGTGCCGCTCGAGCTGTACACGATGGACGTGTCGCACGTGGCGATCAAGGTGACGGACCCCAACGGCAACATCTCCGCGGAAGTCCCGTTCTTCGCCAACGTGGTGGCGCCCAAGACGGTGAAGCTGATAGTGGGCGACGACGACCAGAACTTCGGCAACTATCTCGAAGGCGACGTCAAGATGCTGCGCGTCCAGCTTTCGCAGAAATACACCAAGGGCACGCTGTACGCGTGGATCGAAGGCGCGAACGACGCCACGCGGGCGGCGATCGCGGCCGGGCTCGTGACGAGCGACGCGTTCGCCGCGCGCTATCTCGTGATCCCGAACACCGGCGTGGACTCGACCACCGGGAACATAGCGATAACGTTCAAGGACGGGGCCGCCGCGACCGCGGACCTCCAGTTCAACGTGGTGCTGACGAAGACCGATTCGCGCACCGGCGAAGTCTGCACCGACTACATCCCGCTCGTCTTCTACGCCAATGTCGGCAACCTGTCGCCGATGGTGACCAAGGTGCGCGTGAACGGCGGCGGCGAAGTCGCCGCGAACGGCGGCATCTCCGACGCCTCCGCGGCCAAGGACGTGGCGGCGCGGTTCACGATCTCCGGCCTGTACGAGCCTGGCGAAGTAGACCGCACGAACATAGTGGCGCGCTGGACGGTGCGCGACGGGCGGCCCGGCGCGTACTTCTACAAGGAACTGTTCACGACCGGTTCGATATCCGACATCGTGTGCGAGTACACGTACAACGTCGGCGACGTCACGCAGAAGGTCTCCGTGGCGGTGCAGGACAAGGACATGCCCGGCTCCGTGCAGGAGTGGTCCGACGAATTCGAGTTCTGGCTGACCGTGACGGACGTCCCCAAGGTGACGCTCGTCCCGTACCGCTCCGGCACCTTCGGCGCCGAGCTTGTGGCGGACAACACGTATTTCGAGACCGAGCAGGGCAGCAGGGCGTGGATCGACGTTTCGCTGTCCAACATAGCGGACGTGCCGCTGAACGTCGTGCTCTCGGTCACGCCGCTTTCCGCCACCGAGCCCGGGACGCTGGGGCTTAGCATGATAGACGTGCAGTTCCCGTCCGGGACGCTGACGCGGCGCGTGACGCTGGCGGAGCTCGACGGAACGAGAGGCTCGGGGAACAGGGGCTTCCAGGTTTCCGCCGCGGTGACCAACACGACCATGAACACGGCCTACGGCAAGCCGTGGAACGAATTCTTCTCCGAGTCGGAGCCGCTGCAGCTCACGATCCTCAACGTGGAGCCGAAGATCATCTCGCCCATCGCGACTGCCGTGACGAACCGCGACGTGTCCGCGGGCATTCCGTTCAACATCGACTGGCAGATCGGCGACGTGTCGTCCGACCTCACCAACGGCATGCGCATCGTGTGGACGTCGGGCGGCAGGCGCACCGAGTTCAAGGGCGACGATCTGGAGTTCGGAACGTTCACCAACACGTTCGACGTTTCGCTTTCCGGCCTGCAGACGGTGACGATGCAGGTGTGGGACAAGGACGGCGGCACCACGAACCGCGTGTGGTACTACTATCTCGACCCGTCCAAGAAGGTCTACCTGTATCCCTACGGGCCCCACGCCAGCTCCAACAGCAAGTACAGCGGGTACTCCGGCCTCGGCCGCGGCCTGGTGTTCGCCAACGGCAAGAGCCCGGTGGTCAACGCCTTCAGGCAGATGTGGAACTACGACGTCCGCAGCTCCAGCGCCAGCCTGTACGCGATGGGCTACTCGGTGGGCGACGTCGACAACGGCACGCTCAACAACGGCAACGACTGGGCGATCAACCCCAACGGCGGCTCCGCGGTGAACGGCGCCGGCGTGCCGACGGCCCCGTTCTACACATACGACGGCAGGTTCAGGAACGGCGGCAACGCGACGTACGATTCGTTCTTCTACTGCTGGGTCGACCATACCGACGCGGCGGCGCCGGTCTACCACGTGCCGCATCCCGCGAAGCGCAACACGTTCCAGCCGCAGCTGCCCGAATA
The DNA here is from genome assembly GCA_902799715.1 of uncultured bacterium. Taxonomy (GTDB): domain Bacteria; phylum Verrucomicrobiota; class Kiritimatiellia; order RFP12; family UBA1067; genus CADCBS01. The sequence goes on from CADCBS010000006.1 coordinate 10,305, forward strand.
CCAGGAAGGCTCGCTGTCGTACGAAGACAAGATATACGAGGCGATATTCTCGCGCGAGTGGCGTCCGCTCGACAACTGCGGCGACATCAACCAGGACGGCGTGCCCGACGGCTACCACCAGCTGTACTGGCCCACGCAGAACACCGACGCCGGGGCGGCCGGCGCCGGCGAGGACGAAGTGGCCGACACCACGCCCGTGTGGAACCGCAACGATGACGAAGACTACCTGCCCGGCGACGTCACGGCGGGCCAGCCGCTCGTGCCCGGCCTGACGAACTCCTGGGTGAATTCCGACCGCGCGTTCAACGCGCGTCTCGAGATACGCGGTTTCGGCGACGGCCTGAACTCCGCCGGCGAAGGCAGCGCGTGGGGCCGCCCGCAGAGCGTTGATCCGCTGTTCGGCGACTTCGACGAAAACGAGCGCCTGGCATACGAAATCGCGACCAACGCCAACCCTGCCGCCGCGGGCGTGTGGCATGCGGAGCGTCCTTCCAACCCGCTGCTCGCCGACACCGACGGCGACGGCCTGCCCGACGGCTACGAGTACTGGTACTGGTACTACGCGCGCGCCGGCTGGCTCGACGACAACGGCGACCACCACTTCCTGACGGGCGAACGCTACGTCCCGACCCGCCCCGAAAAGGGTTCGCCGATAACCCCCGCGCAGATAATGGCCGCGTTCGACCCCGTCGTGGCGTACCGCGGCGCGGCGAGCCGCGACCTCGACAACGACGGAATCCCGGATCTCGTGGAGCTTGAACTCGGCACCAACCCGATACACTGGGACACCGACGGCGACGGCCTGCCCGACGGGTGGGAGCAGTTCCGCGGAACCGACCCGCTGAAGTCCGACGCCGGCGCCAACCCCGACGGCGACATGATGGCCTACGCGGCGGTGTCGATGAAAGTGTTCTCGACGATCGTGGACGGCACGGCCGAGAACTACGCCATCACGGAAACCGATGGCGACGAAACCCGCGTGGAAATGAATGTCGAGACGGCCCAAGGCTGGCGCATCGTCCCGCTGACTCCGCGCGGGAACACGCAGCTGATCAACGGCAGGGACGTGCGCGTTGACGATTTCGTGTCCGACACGGAACCCGAGACGTTCGTCTCCTCGAGCGGCAAGATCGTGCTGAAGACCGCGATCGGGGAAGCCCATCTGTTCGTGCCCTACGAAGACGGCGGCGTGTTCCGCGGCGCCCCTGCGCGCCTCGAAGCCGGCACCGTGCTTGAAAGGGCGCCCGAGGAAATCGAGTGGAGCAGGACGACGGTCAAGATCACCGACGCCACCGAAGGCCGCGAACCGGTGGACGAGCAGGATCCGGGCGAGCCGGCGGTCGACAGCGAGTCCAAGACCGCCGACCAGCGCTACTTCAAGATATGGGAATACGGCAAGACCGCCACGTTCGCCATGGCCGGCGAGGCCAAGTTCGAAGGCGAACGCGAAGTGTTCGTGCACTCGCACGCCGAGAAGTTCGACGCGGGTACGACGCGGGTCGGCCTGATGCACTGGCAGGTGTACCAGCAGTTCGGGTTCGATCCGCGCACCGCGTGGTGCTGGACGTGGACGCCCACCACGCCCGCCGTCAATCCGCGCTGGCTCGCGAACAACATGACGGCGACGCTCCAGACGCCCCAGCGCTACCTGATCGACACGTTCTCGCCCGCGCCGGTGTCGACGCGCACCGCGTTCGGCGCCCCCGTGAACACGAGGCCCTATTCGAACCGCGACGAATTCCTGCTCCAGCAGTTCCTGTACAATACGGGATCCGTCCCCGGCGGCGCGCTGCAGCAGACCGTCAGGCTCACTTTCACCGGATACGTCTGGCCGAGCTACTCGACCGTGCCGATCGGCGAAGAGGAAGGGCAGAACGAAGAAGGCGACACGATATACAAAGGCGGCGACTCCGACGCCGACGGCGTGCCGGACGGATGGGAGCTGTACGTGATGGCCGGGCCGAACTCGACCACCAACAGGCTGGCAGGCGTGGTGTTCACCGAGCCCGACATGTCGCTGGCCGCGCAGGGATACCTGCCCACCGCCTTGCCACGCGGCTCCGCGGCGTACGAATTCGCCCCGCGGAACGTGCGCTACAACCGTCCCGGCAGGATGATGTTCCTCGCGCCGCAGTTCAATCCCGACGTCGGCGCGCCGTCCATGAGCCCGCTCGTGGCCAACGCGCAGTCCACGGTCCTCACCGACTTGGAGCCGGGCGGCGACGGCGACGGACTGTCCGAGGCGGGAGAGTTCTCTGCCACCGACGTGACCGCGCTCTTCGCCAGCTCGTCCAGCGTCCACACGCGCTGCAGCGACGCCGACGGGGAATGGCTGAACAAGTTCTGGCCCACCGACCCGTGGAACGCCGACACCGACGGCGACGGCCTGACGGACCTGGCCGAACGCGACAACATCTACGGTCCTCCGTCCGACAACGGCGAAATCTGCATAGCCGGCGGCGGCATGAACCCGAACTCCGTGGACACCGACCTCGACGGCCTGCCCGACAGGTGGGAGAACCAGTACGCCGGAACCGTGGGCGCCGCGACGAAGGTGGACGCCTCCGGCGCGACGAACACCACGCAGGAAGTCTCCGGCGGCATGGACGCCACGATCCCCGACGCCTACACGTGGGACGTGTCGCGCGACTGCGACTACGACCATGACGGCCTGCAGAACTGGCAGGAATACATGACCTGCGCCCTGCGCTGCTTCCGCTACGACGACCTCGATTCGCCGTGGAGCATCATGAGCGAGCGCGACTACCGCGACGAAAACGGCTTCGTCGTCACGCAGCTCCTGTACGCCGCCGCGCACGAGGCCGTTGGCGGGCTGTCGCCGAACATCCTGCCCGACCAGTTCGACTGGGGCCTGGCGTATTTCGCGCCCGCGCCGCACGGGTTCGACATGGCCATGGGCCTGATGTACATGTGGCACGACGGCCCGCAGCACAACGGCTTCGGCCGCAAGATCGACGGCTCCGGCCTGCGCCTGACGCCCGGCACGCCCAGGAACTTCCCCTCCACGTACGTCGGCTGCTCGCCGCGCGACCGCGACAGCGACGGCGACGCGATGGACGACTACTGGGAACTGTTCCACGGCCTGAACCCGCTGCTCGGCGCGCCCGGCGAAGGCTCCGGCGGCGCGAAGGATCTGATAGCCGAGGCGTTCTCGCAGAAGATCAACGCGCTGGACAACCCGTGGACGAAGAACGACGCCTCGTACTGGGACGCCATCCAGACCGAGAACTTCGGCAGGGGATTCGACCGCATGGGCCGCAACATCGCCGAGGCCAAAGGCGACAACAAGCCGTGGGACTTCACCACGTACCTGTGGATGAACGGCAGCGTGGGGGCAGACCCCGACGGCGACGACATCCGCAACCAGCAGGAGGCGGTGATGCCCAACATGCAGGCGCAGTCCACCTGGCTGCACACCGACCCGTCCCCGCTGTGGATGACCGACAGCTCGTACACCAACTCCCTGACCTACCGCTACTACAAGACGATCGAGCGTCCGGGATTCACGGTGTTCGACATGCGCGAAGGCACGGTCGAGCGCATAGAGACGGTCACGTACGTCACCAACATCGTCGAGACCGAGTTCGGCATGTCCACGAACATCGTGGAGAACCACGGCTGGACGGTGGTCACCAACTTCCCGGCCGACGAGATAGTCGTGACCCGCGAAGACATCGAGACGCAGATCGTCACGAACTGGAACATCACCGTCACGCCCGTGGTCGAACAGATCCACGTCGAGTGGCCGCAAGGCTCCGGCGTGTGGTTCGACGGCACGGTCACGCGGTATGTCGAGACGACCAACGGGTTCGAGACGGTCGTGAACACCGTCACCAACACGATAGACACCGCGATTCCGGCGACAGTCCCGGCGTACGTCCTGAACTACTGGGGCGCGTCCAAGGGCTATCTCTTCGCGTTCGAGGAGAACGAAGGCTTCGACACCGACAACGACGGCCTGTCCGACGCGACGGAGATCGCGGCCAACGTGACCGGCGCCACCGATCCGCAGAACTTCGACGACCCCGTGCGGCGCCAGGCGATGTACTTCCCGGGCGCGTATTCCGCGATGGAATCGCGCACCAACCCGCAGCACGGCCTGGACAGCGAAATGTTCTTCCACCAGTTCACCGTGGAACTGTGGGCGATGCCCGAGGACGTTTCGCGCGAGCAGACCCTGATCGAGCGCTCCACGGTGTATCCCGGCGCGCACACGCAGGACGACAGGTACCTGCGCCGCAACTTCCAGCTCGGCATCACAGCCGAGGGCCTCTGGTTCGCGGCGTACGACTCCAAGGGCACCGGCTCCGACGGCGGCGGCACCACGCGCATCACCGGCACCCAGGCCGAAGCGGGCAAGTGGGCGCATCTCGCCATGAGCTTCGACGGCGAACGCCTGCGCCTGTACGTGAACGGCCGCATGGTGAAGTCCCTGTCCTCGAACGTCCAGCCCGCCAACGGCGTGGAGGCCGTGACGGTCGGCGACGGCGGCGAACTCGCCGGCTACTCCTACGTGGGCGCGCACGCGATAATCCTGGGCGCCTCCGCCGTGCAGCCCGAGGCGCTCTCGATCGAAAAGGCCAGGCCTACGTGGCTCGCCTACGACAGGTTCTACAAAGGCTACATCGACGAAGTGCGCGTCTGGGACGGCGCCCGCACCAGCACCGAGATCATGGACACGATGGGCGTGCGCATGACCAAGGAGCTCGCGCTCGCCAACCGCATGGAGATATACAACGCGCTCGTAAAGGAGAACCGCGTGCGCTACAAGACGTCCGCCACGGAATCCCTGGGCGAACTCCCGCCCGAGCTCGTGTACCACTATTCGTTCGACTCCATATTCGGCGCCACCGGGCCCGAGTACGTGGCGCTGGCGCCCTACGGCTTCTCCTGGAGCGAGAGCGCCGGGGTGCGCAACCGCTCCGGCTGGTCCAGGCCCGAAGGCTGGACGAGCACGTGGTGGGACGAACTGCCCGTGAAGTCCACGGTCTACGTCGACTACGCGTACCTCACATGGGCGCAGAACACGATGACGCACCTTCCGCTCTTCGACGGCGGCACGCGCGACTCCCGCTTCTGGAGCCGCTACTACGCCGGCGTGACGCCGAGCGGCTCGGCGGGGCTTTCGTCGTACGCGTTCAAGCAGACCGCCGAACCCTACGGATGGTACAACCCGGTCGCCATATCCACGGACCACCCGCGCCAGTACACCACGTCCGACCTGATCGGCATGGCGAACCCCGACTACGCGAACCTCCACAGGTTCACCGTCAGGTCCGAGTTCACCGACGGCACGGACCTCCTGCCCCTCGGCGGCGTCTACGCCCGCACGGTCGAATCGATGTGGGACGAAAACGGCCCGGCGTCGCTCTGGACCGCCACCGGCAGGGACGACAACCAGAACGGCCTGCCCGACTGGTGGGAAGACTACGTCCGCAGCGCGGGCGACGTGTACACCGACCTGCCCGGGGTTTTCGCCGCGACAGCCAAGATCGTGCGCGACGGACAGGAGATGACGCTCGCCGAAGCGTACATGCGCGACCTCGCGGCCGGCGCCACCGAGGAGTATCCCGAAGGCCGTCCCAACCTCGTGCAGTACGCCGACACCGACGCCGACGGCCTGCCCGACTGGTGGGAGCTGCTGTACGGAATGACGGGCGAGACGGCTCTCGACGACAACGACAACGACCAGCTGTCGAACTTCGCCGAATACCTGATCGCCGAGGCGTTCTCCAAGTACGGATTCCCGCTCGTGAAGCCCGACGCGATGGCCAGCTTCGGCCAGACCGTGCCCGACTACTTCCTGAAAGTGGGCCGCCTGTACCTGGGCGAAATGTTCGCCGACCACGACTTCATCGAAGACTGGTGGGAGGACGCCCAGACTGTCACGTACACGTCGCGCTTCCACTACGACGCGACGCAGGACTACGACGACGACGGCTGGAGCAACTTCTCCGAGGCGCGCTACGACATGCAGGTCAGGCCCGTCACGGCCATGCTGCGCGGCCACTACGATTCCGACGCGAACTACGTGCGCGACTTCCCGCAGCCCACGCTCCACGTGAACCTGGACTACAACGGCAGCCGCAAGCGCGCGGCCGAGAACGCCGGCATCGTGATCGAAGCGTCGCGCGACCCGTTCTTCGCGACTGGCGCAGAAGCCGTGTTCGTGGCGTCCAACGCCACGTCCTCCGCGTCCGGCGGCGACAAGTCGTACCGCAACATCGGCCACTGGAGGATCGGCAGCGCCGTCGGCACGCTGTCCCCGGGCAACGTGGACTGCAAGGAGCTCGAGCTCCAGATCGCGAAGTCCTCCACTTCCGGCGTCTACTGCTGGACATGGGCGGACTGCGAGAACCAGGAGGCGCACGGCCATCCCACCGACACGCAGTACGAATTCGGCACCTACGAGGAGTACATCGACGCGAAGCTCCGCTGCGACAAGCTCAGGCTCGTGACCGGCGAATCCTCCTGGTACCCGGTCGACAACCTGTCCATCGGCGCCAACATAACCGAGACCGTCGCGCTGCTCAACTGGGCCGACAAGGGCACGGTCGGCACGGTGGACCTCCAGACCGGCTCGTTCGACCTCGATCTCAGCCTGCTCGCCGGAGCCACCGGCAACGCCGCGGCCGAGGACGAGTCCGAAGTCGTCCACATAGAGAACGCCCGCATCCGGTTCGCGTACAAGGTGAACCGCTCCGTGGGCCTGCCGCGCACCGTCCATCTGGAAGGCGCCGTGTCGGGCTACCTGCGCGAAGGCACGAACTACTTCCGCGCGTTCGCCGACATCGACGGCGACGGCTCCTGGACGCCGGGCGAGCCTTACGGCTGCGCCACGCCCTACGGCTACGACGTGTCCTGGCGCGAAACCACGCTGTCGGTGTCGCTGTCCGACACGTCGCCGTCGCTGCCGCGCTTCAACATCAACGGCGCGGTGGCCGCGAACGACTCCGACTCGCTGCGCGCGCTGAACGACCGCGACTCCGTGGGCCACGTCGCCTTCCCCAACCAGGGGACGACGAGCGCGGGGACTAACATGCCGCCCGCCGGATCCACGGTGCGCGTGCGCATCGTCCGCACCAAGATCAACGACATCTACACCGTCTACACCGGCTCCAACGGATCGACGATCCTCGGCTCGGTAGAGGGCGTGGTGTACGACGGCACGATGAACCTGTCGCAGCATCCCGTCCTCGCCGAAGGCGACCTGCTTGCGCAGGGCATCCACGACCTCGACTGGGGCACGCTGTACGAGAACTGGACCGACACGACCACGGGCCTGCACCAGACCCCCGCGTCGTTCTCGATCGTCACCAACGTGATGTACCGCATCACGATCGGCGACGACACGGACAGCAACTTCGAGACGAACAACATCCTGGCGCGCGTGTTCAGGAACGGCTTCGAAGCCGGAGCCGTCGGCGGCCAGACGCCGTGCGAACCGGTGTCGCCCGCGGGGATCATAACCTCCGGCAGGCCCACGTTCAGGTGGCGCCACGAAAACACGATGGGCAAGGCCTATCCCGCGTTCAGGCTGCGCGTGTGGAACGCCGCGGGCGGCGGCACGCCGGTGTACGACTCCGGCGTGCAGCGCGCGCCGGCGCGCACGCAGGACGGCGAATACGTGTGGCAGGCTCCGCTGTACGTCGGCTCGCCCACGGCCACGGGCCACATATTCAGCACCACGAACAACTACCAGTGGTCCGTGTCGATGCTCGACGCCAAGTTCACCACGCCCAACACCACCGAGACGCGCCGCGCGTTCCGCGTGAACACTTCCGGCAACCTGGCCGGACAGAGCGACCACGGAACCATCCAGTGCCGCGTGAAGTACTTCGGCCCGGCGACGGTCTCCGGCGGGTTCGGCCCCGCCAGGATAATCCGCGTGCAGGCGTTCACCACGCCCGACTTCTCCGGATATCCCGTCAGCGAAAGCTGGGTGGACGTCCCGGCCGGCATCGACTCCGCGGTCGAAATGCCCGTGAACGCCAAGATAATAGGCATCCCGCCGGGAACGTACTACATCCGCGCGTTCATCGACACCGACGGCGACACGCAGCGCGCCAGCTGGGAATCGTGGGGCTACGCCAACTACGTGGGCACCACCCGCAAGCAGGTGTACGACTCCAGGCCGTTCAGGCTCGAGCTCGGCTCGAACGAAAAGCCTGTCGCCGACATCTACATCGAAGACGTCGACACCGACAACGACGGCTACCCCGACGTCTGGGAGTACGAGAACGCCACCGCGGCGACCCGCGCGAACGGCACGTTCCTGTCGCAGCGCGGCCCTGCGAGCGGCCCGACCTACTACACGCAGGTCAACACGAACCTCGTGGCCACGCTCAGGGCGTACGACATCGCCGGCTACACCGAGTTCCTCACGTTCGCCCTCGCCGCGAACGGCTCGTCCGACACCGACGGCGACGGCCTGAACGACTTCGCGGAACTCGTGCTCGGCACCGACCCGCAGGATTCGGAAGGCGCCAAGGCCTCCGGACTCTCCGTGTCGCTCGATTCGATCTCCTCGCCCGTGCGGGTAGGGTTCAAGGTCGAGGCCGGCGAGGTGTCGAACACCTCCTCCGCCAGGGCGCTCGCGGCGTCCGGCAGGCTGATGTACTCCCCGTCCGCGATCGAGGCCGCAGGCTCCGCCCCGGCTTCCGTCAAGTGGACGCTGGAATACACGCCCTCGCTCGACAAGCCCGACTGGACGCCTGTCGCCGAAGGCACGGTCTGGCTCACGCCCGAGAAGACGGCCGCCGACGTGGCCGGCGAAGCCCGCAAGGCCGCGAACTTCAGCGAAAAGAGCGGCTTCTACCGCGTGATCCTGAAGTAGGACCGGATGATTCCAATGACTCCCGCCGTGAACGTGTCCGCCGGCGGGAGTCGTTCTATAATTGCGGAAACGTAGAAAAGGCTCGCAGCAAATGCTCAGAAAGATACTGGTGGTAAACTCCGGTTCGTCGTCGCTCAAGTTCATGATGTTCGACATGAAGGGCGAGAAGATGCTCGCCAAGGGGCTCGTGGAGCGCATCGGCTCCCCGAACGCCAATCTGGTCTACAGCCGCGCGGGAGAACCCAAGGCGTCGTCGCCCGTGGCCGCGCCCGACCACGCCGCGGCGCTGAAGGCCGTCCTCGCCGTCCTGACCGACCCGGCGAAGGGCGTCTTGAAGTCCTTGAAGGAGGTCGAGGCGATCGGCCACCGCGTCCTGCACGGCGCGGAGGTCTTCAAGGAGTCCGTCAAGGTCGACAAGGCGGTTCTCGCCAAGATACGCAAGCTCGTGCCGTTCGGCCCGCTGCACATGCCCGCCAACGTGGGCGGCATCGAAGCGTGCATGCGCATCCTCCCCCGCGTCCCGAACGTCGCCGTGTTCGACACCGCCTTCCACCAGACCATGCCTCCATGCGCGGCGCAGTACGCACTCCAGCCCAAGTACTACAAGAAGTACGGCATCCGCAAGTACGGCTTCCACGGCACTTCGCACAAATACATCGTGCAGGCCGCCGCCAAGTGGCTGCGCAAGCCCGTCTCGCGCGTGAACCTCGTGACGTGCCACCTCGGCAACGGTTCGTCGATCTCCGCCATAAAGAACGGCAAGGTGCTCGACACCTCGATGGGCCTCACCCCGCTCGCCGGCCTTGTGATGGGCACACGCTGCGGCGACATCGATCCGGCCGTGGTGTTCACCGTGGCCGCGCTCGAAAAGATGGACCCGGCGCGTCTCGACAGGCTGTTCAACAAGGAAAGCGGCCTGCAGGGCGTCACCGGCGTTGCCGGCGGCGACATGCGCGACATCTGCGCCAAGGCCGCGAAGGGCGACGAGGCGTGCAAGCTCGCGCTCGAGATGTTCGGCCACCGCGCGGCCTTCTACGTGGGCGGCTACAATACGCTCGTCGGCGGGGCCGACGCGATAATCTTCACCGGCGGCATCGGCGAAAACTCCTCCGACGGCCGCGAGCAGATCATGAAGCGTCTCGGCGCCCTGGGCGTCAAGATCGACAAGGCCGCCAACGCCCGCATCCGCGGCGAGGCCGGTCTCGTATCCACCAAGGATTCCAAAATCCCCTGCGTGGTCCTGCCCACCAACGAAGAACTGATGATCGCGCGCGAAACCTTCGCGCTCGCCGGCGGCAGGTAGCCGCGCGCACGGCCGCAGGGCGCGCCGATGCGCCCCGCGGCCGCAATAAAATAAAAACCATAACAGCAAAACGAAAGGCCAACCGATGAAAAAGATTCTCCTTTTCGCAACCGCCGGCGCAGTCGCCGCCATGCTCTCCGCGCAAGCGGACGATGTAGTCAAGGTGGGGTCAACCTACTACCCGTCCATAGCAGCCGCCATAGACGCCACCTCGGCAGGCGACCGCGCTAAATTGCTAATGAGTACAGATGAGGATGTTGAGATTTCTGCAGGCAAGACGCTTTATTTTGACGAAAATGGATATGAATTTACTGGTAAATTCAGTGGTGCCGGCACGCTAAACATGAACAAGAAGCCGTCGTCAGCTGGAAGTAGAGCGCTTTTTGACGACAATTGGGTGGGCGTATTTCAAGTTAAATGGGATGAAGGTAATTCAAGATTCGTATTTGATGATTTCGGAAACGAGAATTCTACCGTTGAACTTTTATCCGATTCGTCGGGCGTCTTCAATGGTCTCCCTTCGTCCGCTTGGAGCGGGGGACGGCCGCCGAGCATTTCCCCCAAGGTGAGGGTGACCGGCAACTGGACGATCAGCGACGGCTGGGCGGAAGGTGCCAACAACAGGAACGCTACGGTTTTCTCGTCGCTTTCCGGCACGGGCAATGTCACGCTCAACGGCGCAGGATCGGCTGCGTCCGCCGCGACTGCCGCGACGGTCTACTACCAGTTCAACAAGATCGAGGGGTACACCGGCACTCTCGGCGGCAGGCGCGCGGGATACATATTCAAGGACTTTGTCACGTCCACGACACCTGCGCTCGGCGACTGCTTCGTGAAGCTGACGTCCGAAGTCCGCAATGCCGACCTTTCGAGCGCCACTGTGAACGGCAGCGCGTTTCCGCTGACCGATTGCGTTGTCGGCGGGCAACGCGGCGTGTACTACGTCAGCGCCGTGTTCGGGGGCGTCGGCTACACATCGCTCCAGGACGCCATCGATGCCGCGGCGGCATCTTCCGCCGATGACAAGACCGTCTCCATGCGCGCCAATTCGTCCGACGCCATTGTGATTCCCTCCGGCGTGACGGTTGCCTGCGGCGATTTCGCGTTCACCGGCACTCTCGGCGGCAGCGGCCGCATAGAGTTTCTCTCCCCGCCAGCGCAGAGTGCGGTCTCGTTCACCCCGTCCGGCAGCGACAAGTGGACCGGCACGTTCGTCGCCGGCTGGCAAGGCGGAAGGAACACATGCTTCGCCCTGAACGAATACGGCATTTCCGGTTCTACTGTCGAGGTCAGGAATCTTGCCGGAGGGTATGTGTGCCGCGGAAACGCGAATATCACGGTTCTTCCGTACGTTTCCGTCCCGGAAGGCTGCTCGATGACGCTTGACAACGGATATTCCGGGAAAAAGACCGAATTCACGCGCATAACCGGCGGCGGAACAGTGACATTCTCCGGGTATACGTGCAACGTGAAACAGCTCTTCTACTTCAGCGGTACGCTCGTCACGTGCAATGGTTCGGTCGCAGACAGTGGCACGACAATCGGCGACATCGTCGTCAGCATACCGGAAATCGCCGCCGGCAACTGCATCGTGAAGACCGCAGCTGGAACGAAGATAAATGCGCTTTCCGCAACCACGCTCTATAGCGTAAACCCTGCCGCCCTCAATCCTCCGATGGCTCTGGAGTATGTCGACAGCGGTTCGCAGCCCGGCATCTACGTGAAGGCCCAGCCGCACGTGAAGTACGGCGACGGATACACAGCCCCGCTCGTCGAATCGGGCAACGTCTACACCGCGACCGTCCGCGACGGGACGGCGCTTTCGTCGATCCAGGTGATCGGCGAATACGGCGAAGACCTCTCGGCCGGCTTTGCAGTGACGCTCGACGGCACTACCGCGACGATTGCGCTGAAGCCGGTGGAATACAACAGCGCGCCGAAGCCTGTCTCCGGCGAGACGATCACGCTGGACGTCAACCTCGTCCCCGGCCTGTACTATGCGGCGGCGTCGGCCGCGTCGATGGAACAGGGCGACGACAGCTTCGTGCGTCCGGCGTACATCCGCGCCGGCGCCGAAACGGTCCTGACGGTTCCCAACCCCGGTCCCTCGCAGGGATTCGTCAAGGTCTGGGTGTCCGTCACCGGCGACTGACGTTTCCGGCACGACCGCGCCAGTGCGCGGTCCATGCGGAACGGCGGAAAGCAGGCTTCCTGCTTTCCGCCGTTTGTCTATCTGCCGCTGGGCCGGTCTTTCCGGGGAGAACGCCCGAAGGCGCGGTTGCGGCTTTTCCGCGCTGACGGGAAACCGTCTCCGCGATCCGCAGGCGGGCGGGAAGGCTTGCGGAAGCCGCCGCCGCGACTGGCAGAAGGCGCGCCTCCGCCGGACGGCGGATATTGCCTGTCCCGCGCGTGCCGCCTGTCATCCGGGCGTTGCCATTCCCGCTCGTGTCGTCTGTCGGCCGGGCGCTTCCATTCTCTCGTCTGCCGCCTGTCGTCGGCCGGGCGTCGACTGTCTGGCTGGCATTGTCCGTCTGCCGGATATTGTTCGTAATGCGGGGGCCATTCGCCCGGAGGGAGCGACGGCGGCGCGGAGGCGTTTGGAGACGAAAGGGCGGCAAGCTCCGCGGGGTCGAGGTCGCGCCATTCGCCGGGGCGCAGCCCGCCAAGGACGAGGGGTCCTTCGGCCACTCTCTTGAGCGCGAGCACGACCAGATGCGCGCAAGAGCACATTTTGCGGATCTGCCGCTTGCGGCCCTCTTTCAGGCGGAACAGAAGGTCGTGCACGTTGTCCACGCCCTCGCGCACCATCTCTACCTTGCACGGGCGGATGCGGACGCCGTCGATTTCGAGCGGCGAGCGCAGCGTGGCGAGCTTTTCGGGCGACCAGCGCCCGGCCACGCGCGCGAGGTAGAGCTTTTCGTGCCCGTAGCGCGGATGTGTCAGCCGCAGGACGAGGTCGCCGTCGTTCGACATCAGAAGCAGGCCTTCCGAATCCTTGTCCAGGCGGCCGGCGGGGACGAGGCGTTCGCTCTTCGCGGGCGGCACGATGTCGCACACGGTGCGTCCGCCGAAAGGGTCGGACATTGCGGAAAGCACGCCGACAGGCTTGCAGAGCATTATGGTGCGGCGGCGCAGCGGGGCGGAGAGCGGCCGGCCGTCCACGGCCACGGCGTCGTGCCCGGGGTCGGTCCTGAATCCGGCTTCGGTCACTACGCGGCCGTTCACGGTGACGCGTCCGGCGGCGACAAGCTCCGCCGCATGGCGGCGCGAACACACGCCGGCGTGCGACAGGACGTTCTGGAGGCGTACGGTCATAGGCAGGGCTGCGCCGGCGGCGGCACGGCGCGGTATGCCTCCACCGCGCCGCGGAACGCGGGCGTGCCGGCCAGGCCGCAGCTCTTGAATTCCGGGCAGAAGCCCCGGTACACGCATTCGGGGACGCAGCAGGCGGCGAGTTCAGGCTGGACTTCGGCCAGCGCGTCGACCACGAGTTTCCACGCATGGCGCGTTTCCGGCGACGCCTGCGAGCAGAGGCGGCGGCGCGAAATGAACATCACGGCCTGTGCGTTGGCGAAGCATTCGTGGTCCACGGGCGCGTTCTGCGGCAGCGAACTCCTGTCCACGCCGGTGCGGTCGGTGCGCTGTGTGGAGACGAAGTGTTCGATGCCGAACTTGTGGCGCACGAAGTGTACGGAAACCCAGGACGGCAGATTCGTCCATTTCCAGGAAATGAGGATCTTCCGTATCGGCGAATGCTCCGCCAGCAGGATGCGTTTCTTCCAGCGCGGCGAAGGATCGCCGCTGCCGCCGTCGAGGCGGATCGTGGTGCGGGCGGCGTCCGCCACGTCGCGCCACGATCCCGAGCACTTCAGGTATTTCAGGGTAGGGACGGGGTCCATGGCCGCGGCGCTCAGCGCTTTTTCACGAGCCCGCCGGGGAGGATGGGCGTGGACTTCACCTTTTCGACGATTTCCGCCACGGTTTCGGGATGGGTCTTGAGGAATTCGATCGTGGCGAGCTGGCCCTGGGCGAGCTGTTCGCTGCCGTAGGACAGCCACGAGCCGCGCTTTTCCACGATGCCGCGCGCGAGGGCGGCGTCGAGCACGGAGCCTTCCCACGATATGCCGCAGGTGTAGAGGATGTCGAACTCGGCTTCCGTGAAGGGCGGCGCCACCTTGTTCTTGACGACCTTCACGCGCGTGCGGTTGCCCACGACCGCGCCGGCGGTGTCCTTGATCGCTCCTATGCGCTGCACCTGCAGGCGGCAGGAGGCGTAGAACTTCAGCGCCTTGCCGCCGGGGGTGGTTTCGGGGTTGCCGAACATGATGCCGATCTTTTCGCGAATCTGGTTCGTGAAGATGCAGAGCGTCTTGGTCTGGGCGAGCGTGGACGTGAGCTTGCGCATGGCCTGGGACATGAGGCGCGCCTGCAGGCCCACGTGCGAGTCGCCCATGTTGCCGTCGATCTCGGCCTGGGGCGTGAGGGCGGCCACGGAATCCACCACGATCACGTCGAGCGCGCCGGACTTCACCAGCTGCTCGGTTATGGTGAGGGCTTCTTCGCCGCTGTTGGGCTGCGCCACCAGAAGGTCGTCGAGGTTCACGCCGATCTTGCGCGCGTAGCCCGGGTCGAGCGCGTGCTCCGCGTCCACGAACGCGGCGGTTCCGCCGCGTTTCTGGGCGTTGGCCACGACGTGCAGCGCGAGCGTGGTCTTGCCGGAGGATTCCTGGCCGTAGACCTCGATGATCCTGCCGCGCGGCAGCCCGCCCACGCCGAGGGCGAGGTCGAGCGAAAGCGCGCCGGTGGGGATCACGTCGATGTCCTGCGCGGCCGCGGCGTCGCCGAGTCTCATTATCGAAGTGTCGCCGAACTCCTTGCGTATCTGCGCAAGCACCGCGTCCAGCTGCGGATTTCTTGCGGAAGTCTTCTGTTCGCCCTGCTCGGACGTCTTGTCTTTGGCGGCCATGTGTCGCGTCTCCGTTTGTGGAAAAGGGTGTTTTCGGAATGCGGAACGATTATACCAAAACCCGGTCGGGAAAGGAAACGAAATGGCTACGGCGCCGCGAAGAGCGAGCGCACTGCGGCTTCGATGTCCTGCGGGGCGACGGGCGCCGCCGGCGCGGCGTCGAAGCGGTCGAGTCCGGCGACCGATGGGGGCGGCGGGGGCAGCGCGCCTTCGCCGAACGCGGCGGCGCACGTTTCGGGGAACTTGTGCGGCGTGGCCGTGGCGGCCACCACGAGCGGCCTGCCGCCGGAGGGGAAGCCGGCCTTGCGCGCCGCGGCCGAAGCGACGGCGGTGTGCGGATCGGCCATATAGCCGGTTTCGTCGCGCAGCCTGCGCATTTCGGCCACGGTTTCCTCCTGCGTGGCCCATCCGCACGCGAAATCCTCGCGCAGCGCCTTGAAGGCCGCTCCGGGAAGCGTGTAGAACCCGTCCTTCCCGAGCGCGCCCAGAAGCGCCGACACGGCGCCGGGGTCGCGTCCGCAGAGCATCCACAGAAGGCGCTCCACGTTCGAGGACACGCGGATGTCCATCGACGGCGAATTGGTGACCTTCAGCTCCGGGCGCGGGTCGTACACGCCCGTTGCTATGAAGCGCTCGAGCACGCGGTTTTCGTTCGACGCGCACACGAGCGTGCCTATCGGGGCGCCCATCCGCTTGGCGATGTAGGCCGCGAGGATGTCGCCGAAGTTGCCGGAAGGCACGGCGGCGTCGAATCCGCCGCCGATCCGCGCGCCGGCGGCGAGCCAGTAGGCGATCTGCGGGACCAGCCGGCCGATGTTTATCGAGTTCGCCGAAGAGAGCGTCACGCCGGCGGCGGCCGCCTCGGCGCGCATCGCGTCCGAAGCGAAGATGCGCTTGACGGCGGACTGCGCGTCGTCGAAGTCCCCGGCCACGGCGAACGCCCTGGCGCCGGGGCCGTTGCGCGAGACCATCTGCAGGCGCTGTATGCGCGACGTTCCGGTGGAAGGATAGAACACGGCCACGGATGCGCCCTCGCTCCCGGCGAAGCCCGCCATCGCGGCGGAGCCGGTGTCGCCGCTCGTGGCCGTGAGCACCAGGACGCGCTTCGCGCCGGCCTGCGCGGCGGAGTGCGCCAGCAGGACGGGGAGCATCGAGAGCGCGACGTCCTTGAACGCGCCCGTCGGCCCGTGGAACAGCTCCAGGAAGCGCACTGCGCCGGAGCCGGCCAGCGGCACGGGGTCGCCGGCCGGGAAGCGCGAAAGCAGCCTGTCCACGGCGGCGTCGCGCACGGACTGCGGAATGTCGCCGAAGAACGCCGCGAGCGCGGCGTTCTCGGCCTCGCGCAGGTCCGCTGGCATGGGGATGCGGGGAATGTCGCCGCCGGGGACGTACAGGCCCCGGTCGGGGGCGAGCCCCCGCAGTATCGCTTCGGCGGAAGACGCCTCGATCCGGGAGCGCGTGCTTGTGAACATCGCGGATGGTCCTTTCGATGCTTCAGCCGAAGAGAGTCTCTTCGTCGAGAAGCGTGAAGCCGGACGCCTTCAGCGCGGCGGCGGCGGAATCGGGGTCGGTGAAGCGGAACACCAGCACGGCGCGCCTGCCGGCCCCCACGGAAAAGGCGTAGTTGTATTCGATGTTGGCGCCTGCGGCGTCGAGCGCGTCGAGCACGGCCGTCATCCCGCCCGGCTCGTCCGGCACGGCCACGGCCACCACGTCGTTCGCGTGCACCGCGATCCCCTTGGCGGACAGCAGGTCGCGCGCGCGCTCCCACTCCTTCGCGAGCAGGCGGACTATCCCGAATTCGCGCGTGTCGGCCAGGGAAAGCGTGGTGGTGTTCACCCCCGCCTCCGAAAGCAGGCGGCAGACCTTGGCCAGCCGTCCCGGCTTGTTTTCTATGAATATCGAAAGCTGCTTGATCTTCATCTCCGTACTCCTTTCGCAGACATGTCAGTGTTTCGGGCGGTTGTCCACGACGCGCTTTATCTTTCCTTCCGAGCGCGGAAGCGTGTTCGGCTCCACGAGCGTGATCTTCGGCGAAAGCCCGATGATGGACTTCACGGCGGCGAACACGCGCCTGCGCAGGTTTTCGAGCGAGGCCACGTTGTCGGAGAAGCTCTCCGGCGTCACTTCCACGCGGATTTCGAGCAGGTCCATCGTGTCCGTCGGGGTGAGCACGATCTGGTAGTGCGGCAGCACTTCGGGCACGGACAGCAGGCCGGTCTCGACCTGCGACGGGAACAGGTTCACGCCGTGGACGATCAGCATGTCGTCGGAGCGCGCGGACACTCTTTCCATCACGCGCATCGTGCGTCCGCACGGGCACGGCTCCGCGCGCAGGCGCGTGAGGTCGCGCGTGCGGTAGCGGATCATCGGCATCCCGCGGCGGTCGATGGTTGTGAACACGAGTTCGCCCGTCTCGCCGTCGGGAAGCGGCTCCAGGGTGTCGGGGTCTATGATCTCCGGGTAGAAGTGGTCCTCCCACACGTGCAGGCCGGTGCGGAAGCGGCAGTCGCCCGCCACGCCCGGGCCGGAGATCTCCGTGAGCCCGTAGATGTCGTGCGCGGCTATCCCCGTGCCCGCCTCGATCTTCTCTCGCATCGCCTGCGTCCACGGCTCCGCGCCGAATATGCCGTGGCGGAGCTTCGTGTCGCGGCGGAAGTCGATCCCCTTCTTCGCCGCCTCGTCCATCAGCCGCAGGAAGTACGACGGCGTGCACGCGATCGCGGTGACGCCGAGATCGCGCATGAGCATCAGCTGCCTGTCGGTGTTTCCGGCGGACGCCGGAAGCACGGTGCATCCCAGGCCCTCCGCGCCGTAGTGCGCGCCCAGCCCGCCGGTGAACAGGCCGTAGCCGTACGACACCTGCACGGTGTCCTCCGCGCGTATGCCGAACATGGCCAGGCAGCGCATCACGCCGTTCTGCCACACCATGATGTCGTCCATCGTGTTGGCCACGCATATCGGCTTGCCCGTGGTCCCGCTCGAGCAGTGGTAGCGCACTATCTCCGAATTGTCCGCCGCGCGCAGGCCGAGCGGGTATTCGTCGCGCAGGTCGGACTTCATCATGAACGGCAGGAGCTTGATGTCGGCCAGCGTCTTTACGTGCTCCGGTCGCACGCCGCGCTCTTCGCAGCGCCTGCGGAAGAGCGGCACGCGCTCGTATTCGTATGCCACGGTGTTCTTCAGGCGGTGCAGCTGCAGCGCGCGCAGCCTGTCTACCGGCATGAAGTCTATCGCCGACACGGGATGGTGCGGGCAGTTGACATCGTGCGGGAGCGACGGGTAGTTGGGATGTGTCATGTTTCCTTCTATCGGTTTTGTCGTTGTTCCGGCGTTCGTTCAAGCCTTGTCGATCTCGCGTAGCGCGTCCATGAGCGCGTCGTCCTGCGCGGGCGTCCCCACGGTGATGCGCAGCCTGTCGCCTGTGCGAGGCCCGGGGAAATATCTCACGTATATCGCGCGTCCGCGCAGCGCGGCGAAGATCTCCGCCGCGGGGCGGTGCGCGGGGCGCGCGAATATGAAGTTGGCGGAAGACTCCGGCACGTCCCACCCGC
This sequence comes from uncultured bacterium, assembly GCA_902799715.1. Lineage (GTDB taxonomy): Bacteria > Verrucomicrobiota > Kiritimatiellia > RFP12 > UBA1067 > CADCBS01. The sequence goes on from CADCBS010000006.1 coordinate 28,985, forward strand.
GCGCGCGCAGCTCCGCCGACATGCGGGCGCGCTCGGCCGCGATTTTCGCCGCGTTCGCCCGCATCCACGGCAGGTCCTCCAGCGCGGCGAGCGCCAGCGCCTGCGCCACGGCGTCGACGTTGTAGGAGTCTTTCATCTTGTACAGCGCCTCCACGAGGTCCGCCGGGCCTATGCAGTAGCCCACGCGCAGCCCCGCCAGCGAGAAGCTCTTCGAAAGCGTGCGCATGACTATCGTGTTTGCGTTCCCGGGCGCCGCGGCGATCCCGGCGCACGTCGCGCCGGAGAAGTCGGCGTACGCCTCGTCGATCACGAGCGTGCCGGGGAAGCGCGCCGCGAAGCGCGCCACCTCCTCCGGCGGATAGGCCACCGACGTCGGCGCGTTGGGGTTTGCAAGGAAGAAAAGCGAAGCTCCGCGCGCGTCGCCGGGGTCGGTCCACGAGAAATCCTCCGGCAGGGGGATCTCCTCGAACCGCACGCCGCGCATGGCCGCGAGCGTGCGGTACAGCGAGTACGACGGCGCGAACGCCGCCGCGGCCCCGTCGTTCTCCACGAAAGTCCGGGTGCAGAGCGTGAGTATCTCGTCCGACCCGTTGCCCACGAACACGCGCTCCGGCGCGGTGCCGTGTATTTCGGCGATGCGCGCGCGCAGCGCGCGGAAAAGCGGATCGGGGTAGCGCCGCAGCGAGGCGGGGTCGAAGGCGCGCAGCGCCTCCGACACGCGCGGCGACGGCGGATACGGGTTTTCGTTCGTGTTCAGCTTCACCGCTCCGGCGTCCCGCGGCTGCTCGCCCGGCACGTACGGCTCGAGCGCCGCGACGTTTTGCGCGATTCTCATCTCTGGCCCCGTCCTTCTTCTTCGGGCTGTTCAGGCCGCCCGTCCTCCGCGCCTCCCGGCACGGACAGCTCCACCGACGTGTGGCAGTGGTAGCGCTTGAACAGCGCGATCATTATGCTTTCCTGCTTGGTGTACGTGTTCAGGTTGCGGTACCCGTCCGCGCCCTCCGCGGCCATCAGGTTCTCGAGCATCTTGACGTTGTTTTCCACCGTCACCGTGTTTTCGAAAATCCTGAACGTCGTTTCGTTCGGGCGGTCCGGGTCCCCGGAGCCGATCGGCAGCACGTTGAACAGGTACCATCCCGTGTTCTCGATCACGGCCATCGTGCGGCCGCCTTCCCGGCACACTTTCACCGTGGCGCACCCGCACAGGGCCGCCGCCACGAGCGCCGCCGCGATTCCCCTGCAAATCTTCATTTTATGTTCCCCGAAAGCTGGATTTCGCGGTATGACAGCAGATACGGTATCGGGAGCGGATAGTGCAGCCCCGGCACGGTGAACAGCACCGTGTCGTCGTTCACGTACGACAGGTCGGCCATGTCCGTCTTGCCCACGCTCCGGGCGTAGCCCATGAAGCGCCGCTGTATCTTCTCCATCGTGACGTCGTCGCGGAACATCACGAACGGCAGCAGCCGGTCTTCGGCCGCGTTGCCGCAGGCGACCGGGATGAAGTCGAACAGGTACCAGCCGTAGTTCGACACGAACAAGTGCTCTTCGCCGGGCCTGGGCGTGCCGGAATGTTCCAGGTTGAAACACCCTGCCGCGCACGCGAGCGCCGCCGCGATGGCCGCTTTTGCAAGCCGCATGATCTGCTCTCCTTTCCGCTGCTGCCGTTTTTTTCCGGGAAGCCGGCGTCTGGTCCGCGCCGGACGCGCCAAAGTATAGCAAATTGCGGCGGAAGCCGCGCGCGGCCGCCGGAGGCCGTTGCGGCCGCCGGAAAAATCCTTGTCAGATTCCGCCCGCCGCGCGCCCTTGCCATATTGGATGCGGGACGTGCCCGCAGACCGGAAAACAAGAAACGGAAGACACCTTACTTTGACTTTTGCCGCACGCGTTGGTATAATCAAAGTATCGAAAATACAGCAAGGAGGCTGACATGAAGAACAAACTCGCAATTGCGCTCGGTTGCGCCATGGCGGCGGCGTGCACGCTCTACGCCTCGCCCAAGAACGATCCCCGCCACGGGGGCAGGCCTGCGGCCCGTCCCGCGACACGCCCTGTCGCGCGTCCCGCGGCCCGTCCCGCGGCCCGTCCGGCCACGCGTCCCGCGGCGCGCCCGGCGCCGCGCCCCGCCGCGCACCACCGCCCTGCCGTGCACCACTCCGCGCCGCCGCGCCACCACAGCATCGCAAGGCATTATTCCAACGCCCGGTACTGGGGCCGTCCGCGCTACGCCCCTCCGCGCCACCACGGCGGACTCAGGGACTGGGTGTGGGTCGACCTTGCGTGGAACCTGCTCATCGACGGACAGTACTGCTACGGCGACGGGTACTACTTCGACGGCTACAACTACTACTACAACGGCGCGTACTACACGACCGCCCCGACGATGACCGTCGTCAGCGAACCCGCGGTGGTCTCCCCCACGGTGGTCGCGCCCGCGACGACCACTGTCGTGACGCCCGCGACGACCACTGTCGTGGCGCCTGCCCCTGCGGTGGTGACGCCCGTGCCGACGGTGGTGACGCCCGCGCCTGTGGTCGTTCCCGCCCGCCGCGGCGTCCTGCGCCGCCTGTTCGGCTACTGATGGCCCTGCGGTTCCGCGCCCGCGCCCCGGCTACGCCCGGGGATGGGCGCGGAAATACTCTTCCTTGAGCCTGCCCACGGAAACGTGGGTGTATATCTGCGTCGTGGAAAGCGACGCATGGCCGAGCATCTCCTGCACGCTGCGCAGATCCGCGCCCGCGTCCAGGAGATGCGTCGCGAACGAGTGCCGCAGCTTGTGCGGCGTGACGGCGGGGGGCAGCCCCGCTTCGGCGAGCCATCTTTTCATCCGGCGCTCGATCTCCCGCGCGCCCAGCCGCGCGCCAGAATCCGAAAGGAACAGGGGCGATCCGGCGCCGGCCGCGCTTTCGCCGAACGCCGCGCGAGCCGCTTCGCGCGCGCTTTCGAGGGCTGCGGCAGCCTGCCTGCCGATCATGCAGAGACGCTGCTTCGAGCCTTTCCCGGTCACGATCGTCTTGCCCGCGGCGAGATCGACGTCGCGCCAGCACAGCGGCACGGCCTCGCCGACGCGGCATCCTGTGGAATACAGAAACTCGAACACCGCCGCGTCCCGCAGGCAGCGGTAGCGCGCGATGGCCGGCACCGGCGCGGAGCCGGCTTCGGCGCATTCACGCTCCATGGCCTGCAGACGCAGCACAGGCGTCTGCAGCAGGCGGGCCGTCTCTTCCTGCGAAAGCACGCGCGGCAGCCTGTTGGCGCCGCGCGGACCGTGCAGCCCGGCGAACGGGTTCGTACGGACCATCCCTTCGCGGAGCATGAACCTGTAGAAAGTGCGCATCGCGGCGAGTTTGCGCCGCATGGTGGCGGCGCTCGCGCCGGCGCGGGCGAATTCCCCCAGGAACGCGCGCGCGTCCTGCGGGGCGACGTCGCCCCACTTGAAAGGCGGGCGGTCCTCCGCGCTCCATCGGAACGCGGCGAACTGCCCGATGTCCTGGACGTATCCCGCCACCGTGTTGCGGGACGCGGCGCGCTCCGCGCCGAGATATGCGGAGAACGCCTTTACAGCACCGTCCGTGACGGCGTCGCTGCGGTCAGTCGGAGCCGTATATCATGCCTTTCCGTTTCACGGCTTTCGCCGCCTTGCGCGCACCGGCCTTCGCGCCGGATCTCGCGCCGGACCGCCCGCGCCCGCCGGATTTCGCGGTCTGGGTCTGTTCGGGGATCTTGTCCAGGCCGAGTTCCGCGGCGCGCTCTTCGTACTGCGGTATCTGAGCGCGGTAGTTAACGCATACGCGCTTGAGCGCCAGCACCTGGCGCGGCGAAAGCGACTTGCGGCGGGCGTACTGGTCTTTCAGCGAGTAGAAGAAGCTCTGGTCGTCGTAGACCTTGCGTCCGCGCCGCACGGGCTCCTTCCACTCCTTCACGGCGTCGAGCAGCGCAAGGAGATCCGGGACGGCGGGATCCGTGGGCGCGACCTCGAAGCCGCCGGGCACGTACGGCGCGAGCTTGGCGCGCACCTCTTCGCCGTCCGGCAGCGCGCCGGAGTTTTCGCCGATGCTGCGCGCGAGGATCGCGAACTGCTTGCCGGTAAGCATGCGGCCGCGGTCGACCTGCTCGCGCAGCGAGGCCAGGAAGGGGTTCTTGTCCATGCCGCCGATGCGGTCGATCGTCAGGAAGCACCACTTCACGAGTTCGGGCGAGGGGGCGTCCTTCAGCCTGTCGACCTCGGTGCCGTAGCCCAGCGCCACCACGCGCCCGTCGACGTCCTCTATCTCGTCGCGGTGCGCGAGCGCTATCTTGGCCAGGGCCGCGAGCTGGCGTTCGGAAAGGTTCTTGCCGCCCTCGGCCACCGCCGCGGCGACGTCCTGCACGAACTTGCGCTCGTCGAACTTGCGGCCGCGGACGGACGCCTCCGGCGGGCGCCACTTCGTGACGGTCGAGAGCATATCCAGCGCCTGCACGAATTTTTCGCGCGGCGGCGGCGGATCCTTCGCGCCTTCCATCCAGGCGTTGAAGTTGCGCAGGAACCCGGAAAGCATCCCGTCGCCGCGCTCTTCGCCTTCCTCGACCTTGTCGAGCGCAAGCTCCATCTTGGCGGTGTATCCCACGTCGAAAAGGTCTGGCAGCCTGCGCACGAGCCAGTCGTTCACGTCGAGCCCGCGCTGCGTCGGCGCAAGCTGGCGCCCTTCGCGCTTGGCGTACTGGCGCAGCACGAGCGTCTCCACGGTCTGCGCGTATGTGGACGGACGGCCCACGCCGTTCTCTTCCAGGGCCTTCACCAGCGCGGCTTCGCTGTAGCGCGGCGGCGGCTTGGTCTCCTTGCGCTCGGAAATCCACCTGAGCGGCTGCAGCGTCTCGCCGGCCGCCAGATCGGGCAGGGACTCCACTTCGTCCGACGCGTCTTCGTCGCCGTCTTTCGGCTTTTCGGCCGCGGGCGCCTTCGAGACTTTCAGGAAGCCGTCGAACGCCACGCTCGTGGCGGAGGCGGTGAACAGGTATTCGTGGCGCAGGCCGGGCTTTTCGGGCACGAGCGACACCGTGCGGACCTCGAGCCTGGCTTCGGCCATCTGCGAGGCCACGAAGCGCCTCCACACGAGTTCGTAGAGCTTGGCCTGGGCGCTGTCGAGCTTCAGCGAGCCCGGCACGGCGTTCACGTCCGTCGGGCGGATGGCTTCATGCGCCTCCTGGGCGCCGGCCTTGGACTTGTACACGTTCGGCTTGGCGGGCAGGTAGCCGGCGCCGAAGGACGAGGATATGAACGCGGCTGCGGCCGTGCGCGCGGCGGCGGATATGTTCACGCTGTCCGTTCGCATGTATGTGATGAGGCCCGCTTCGTACAGGCGCTGCGCGATCGACATCGTGCGCTGCGGCGAGAACCCGCATGCGCCGGAGGCCGTCTGCTGCAGCGTGGAGGTGGTGAACGGCGGCAGCGCGCGGCGCGTGCGCGGCACCGTCTTCACTTCCGCGACGCGCAGCACCGACATGTCCAGGTCGTCCACTATCATGTCCGCCTTGCCGCGCCTGTCCACCGCCGGCTTTTCGCCGTCGAAGCGCGCCAGGCGCGCGCAGAACGCCGGCGCCGGGGCCTTGCGCGTCTCCACGCCCATAAGCCAGTATTCGGCCGGCTTGAAGGCCTCGATCTCGCGCTCGCGCTCGGAGACGAGCCTGAGCGCGGCCGACTGCACGCGCCCTGCGGAGAGCGTGTAGCCGTAGTTCAGCCCGCGCCACAGCAGCGGCGACACCTTGTAGCCCACTATGCGGTCGATCACGCGGCGCGCCTGCTGCGCGTCCACCCGCGCCATGTCTATCTCGCGCGGGTGCTCAATGGCGTCCAGCACCGCGCTTTTCGTGATTTCGTTGTACGACACGCGGTGGACGCTCTTGCCTTTCGTCTGGGTCTTGAGCACTTCGCCCAGATGCCACGCTATCGCCTCCCCTTCGCGGTCGGGATCGGGCGCGAGATACACTTCCGCCGCGTCCGCCGCCGCCTTGCGCAGCTCCGCCACGGTCTTTTTCTTGTCGTCCGGTATCTCGTAGCGCGGCTGGAAAGTCCAGCCGTCCCCCGAAGGCTTGATGTCTATGGCAAGACTCTTTTTCGGCAGGTCGCGTATATGCCCGACCGAGGATTTGACCTCGAAACCGTCTCCCAGATATTTCCCGATCGTCTTCGCCTTGGCAGGCGATTCGACTATCAGAAGTTTTTTTCCGTTGCTCATTCTCGATGCTGTCCGTCAGTGCTCCAGCGGCATGAGGGGGGCGCATCCCCCCTTGCGCCGCGAATCATTTCCGTTATAATACACGCAAAAGCGAAGTTATGCAAGAATAAATCGCCGGAAAAATGCGATGCGCGTCCCGGCGGCGCCCGGCTATTTCATCGAAGGAAGGACTATGCCGCGCAGGATGACCTTCTGGCAGAGCAGGAACACCGCGGCCGTCGGTATCGAGACAAGGACGAATCCCGCCATCACGCACCAGGGCTGGCCCGCGTAGTTTATCGACATCTGGTACAGCCATACGGCAAGCGTCCACCCGGATTCTTTCTGGCACACGAGGAACGCCCATTCCCACGAATTGTAGGCGGCCACGAACGACGTGAGGGCGTTCACCGCAAGTATCGGCGTGGTCAGCGGAAGCGTTATCCGGCGGAAGACCGTCCATTCCGATGCGCCGTCGATCGCCGCCGCTTCGTACAGCTCGCGCGGCAGGGCGTCGAAAAAACCTTTGAGGATGAATATCGACATCCCCGACGCCACGGTGGGCAGCACGAGCGCGGCCATGGTGTTCAACAGCCCCAGGTCGCGCACGAGCAGGAATCCCGGCACCGCGGTCACCGCGGCGGGGAACGCCATCGTCGCGAGCAGGAAAAGCAGTATCTTCCGCGTGCCGCGCATGGCGAAGCGCGAAAGCGCGTACGCGGCGAGCGGGTTCACCGTGAGGTGCGCCAGCACGCTCAGCGCCACGAGCAGGAGCGTGTTGAAGAACGCGCGCCCGCGCACGAATATGTAGTCGGACACGAGGGCGTAGCCGGAAAACGCCGAGCGGAAGAAGTCGCGCCAGCCGTGCTCGACGAACTGCACAGCCAGCGCCTCGCGCAGCGGGAACCGCCCGCCCCGCCCGTACGCCGCCGCCCATTCGCCTTCGGGCGTTTTGCCGTGCAGGCGCTCCGGCGGGCCTCCCGCCGGCGTGGGATGCGGCAGCACGGGGCAGATCCAGTCGCCGCGGCCGTACGCCCGGCGGCGGCAGGCGTCCTTGAACTCGATCCACGTGCGGAACTTGGCGTCGGACGGCGCGCGCCACGACCGCTGGCCCAGCGGAGCCTGCGATTCGGGGATGAACGAAACGTCGAAGAACGATTTGTAGCGGACCGGCCATTCGGCGTTCATCCGCGCGAGCGCGGCGTCGCGGAGCGCCGCGCCGGAAAGCGAAGGGTCGTCCTTCAGGGCGAGCGCCGAATATTTGTCCCGCACGAAGCGGGCCACGTCGCGCGGATCGTACGTGCATACGGTGTTCGTGATGTCGTAGCGCAGGTTGAATTCGCGGAAATCGGCGGCGGCGCTTTTCCAGCGGGCGAAGGTTTCCGGGTCGTCGGCCGGGGCCAGATGGCGGGCGGCGAAGGCGTCGATCCCGTCGCGGTCGGCCGCGACCGAGGCCCACGTCGTCCAGTGCGCCGGGGCGTCTGGGTATACGTCGCGCGGAAAGCGCTTGAACACGTACGAAAGCGACCGCATGAAGCGGTCGTTCCTGTCGAAGAGCGCGCGGATCCCGGGCGAATGGCGGTCGTAGTCGTATACGCATGAAAACGACGATGCCACCATTACAGCGAATGGCAGCACCATCGTCACGCCGCCGAGCGCCAGCGCCGCGTACACAAGCGCGATGAAGATGCGCGCTTTTGCGGTGCGGCGCTCGCTGGGCAGTATTGCCGACAATTCCTTCTACCGGAGGATTCCGGGCTCAGTCGTTGTCGTCGTCGCCGTCGTCGTCATCTTCCTCGTCGTCGGCCGCGGCGGCCGCCCCGGCGTCGAGAGCCTGGAAGGCATACACGAAATTGGCGATTGCCTTGATTTCGCTTGCTGAAGCCTTGATTTCCACATGCTCCGCGCCCGGCTCGACCGTGCGCCACAGGGTGATGCCGCCGGTCGAGGCCGGAATCTTCTTCAGGATCCCGTCGGCCACCGGGTTGGCCGCGAAATCCTTGCCGCAGTATTTCTTCACGAAGGGAAGCGCGATTTCGGACGCGGACAGCCTGCCTACGGTCACTACGCCCTTGGCGGAGCGCGGGGCGATCGCGCCGTAGCGCTTGCCCGCAGGGGCGGGAAGCTTCTCGCCGGAACCGGAAACGACGGTCGTGCCGAAGTTGCCTTCCACGCCGGAAACCACGGTCGCGCCCTTGCCGAAGAGCATGTCGAGAACCTCGCGGACCGTGTCTGCGTCTTTGAATTCGGGGCACTGCTCTTTGACGGCTGCGATAATCGCGTCGAAGTCGATCTTAAGCGCGGTCGCGCCGTCGGGGAGAGTCTCTTCCGCCGCCACCGGGCGCTCGGCCACGATGTTCGCGATCTTGGCGAGCGACTTGTTCACGGGGCCGCACAGCGCCGCGACGGCCGAAGGATCGAAAACGCCGCAGACGCTCTTGAACCATATCCTCTTGGATGGCTTCACGCCGGCGGCGATGGCGAATTCGCCCGTCGCCTCGACTATGCCTGCGACGGAATGGGTGATGCTGACGAGGTTGAGCAGTTCGGCGCGGAGTTCTTCGTTGCCGATTTCCTTCTTCAGGTCTTCGGTTTCAAGCGCGGCCTTGCACATGTCGGCGAAAGCGGTCGCGAACGCATTGACGTTTACGCCGTAGGCGCCCAGGACTTTCGGGTTGCAGGACATGGTGTCCGCCACGAACAGCTGCGCCTTGCCGGGAAGGCGCGCCGCAAGCTCGCGGGCGTCGGGATACGCGGCTGTCGTGAGAGCGAACGATTTTGTGCCCTTGACATAGCGCGTGTCGAAAGCCAGCGCCAGGCCGCCCTTGTCGCCGGGGGCGAGTTTGAGCGAAATGGAGAACGAATCGGTTTCGGCTACGCGATCGACATAGCAACGCGCCATGCCGGCGTACACGTCCAGCATTTTCTGCACATGCGGCTTGAAATCCGGCGGGCAGCCTTTGGACATGTCTTTGGAAAGCCCCTCGACTGCTTTGTCGACGGCCTTTGCCATGATGCCTGCGAACGCCTTGCACGCGGGGCGGGCGAACCGGAACGACGCGAGTTCGCCGGGACGCTTCGCGGCGAGAGACTTGGCTATTCCGCGGTTTTTCTTCGCCAGGTCCAGAATCGCCTTGTCCTGGCCGTCGGCCATGCTCTTGGCGATAAGGACATAGCGCCCGGCGGACGGGAACTCCACGAGTTCCGTCGCGACGGTTTCGTCTTTTTCGAGCAGTGCGGGCATCTTTTCGCAGGGCAGCGCCGCAGCGATGGAGAGCAGCTTCTCGAAATCTTTTCCTTTGGGCGGCTTTTCGCCGTCAAGATCCATTTCCGCGACCGCCTTGGAGAATTCCGGTTCCGATGCGTAGACGACGAGCATGCCTGGAGCGTCCGCGCGCAGTTCGGGGATCGCCTGCTGCGCCGTGGACTGCAGCTGGCCCGCCGCCATGGCGCCGAGCGCGGGCTGCTCGATCATCTTGGCTATTTCGTTCGCCGCCGCGGAGAGGTCGTTCAGCGACGCCACGCGCACCGACAGCAGTTGTTTCGGAGTTCCGGCGAACAGCGCGGCGGAAACCGCGATTGCCGAGAAAAACGCGAGTTTTTTCATTTTCATGGTCCTTTCGGTTTGTCTTGTCTAAACCTGAACTGTGTTGATTATACTAAACGGCCGTTGCCGTTGCAACCGGAAAAACGTCGGCTCAGCGCGCCTTGAAGCGGTATTCCGTGGTCGAGCGGAACTTCTGGCCGGGGCGCAGGACTGTCGACGGGAAGTCGGGCCTGTTCGGCGAGTCGGGGTAGTGCTGCGTCTCCAGCGCCACGCCGGCGAACTTGCAGAGCGGCTTGCCGGGCGTCTTGGACGGCAGGCTCTCCGACATGTTCTGCGCGCCGTACATCTGCATGCACGGCTCGGTCGTCCATATCTCCAGCACGCGGCCGGACTTTGGATCGTACATTTCGGCGGCCTGCTTCATCCTGCCGTTTCCGCCGCGCAGCACGAAGTTGTGGTCGTACCAGTTGTCCATCGCCGCCAGCTCCTTCTGCGAGGCCATCCACTTGGCCGCGGCGCCGATCTCGCGCGATTCGGTGAAGTCGAACCCCGTGCCCTTCACCGGCGCGTCCTTCGTCGGGATCAGGCCGGCGTCCGTCTGCGTGTAGCGGTCTGCGAAGATCTTGAGCCGCTGGCCCAGGACGTCCCCGGACGCCTCGCCCGCCAGGTTCCAGTAGGAGTGGTGGGTGGGGTTCAGGACCGTGGGCTTGTCGGTGGCGGCCTCGTAGTCCACGCGCCACACGTTGTCCGGGAACACGGTGTACACGACCTTGATTTCGACGGTTCCGGGGAAGCCGGATTCGCCGTCCTTGGACACGTAGGAAAGCTCCAGCCCGGCGGTTCCGGCCGCGTCGTCCCTGAACGGCTTCGCCTTCCAGACGTGCGCGTCCCATCCCCGCGGGCCGCTGTGCAGGTTGCAGTGGCGCGGGGCGGGCTTCGTCTCGTTCAGCGGCAGCTGGTACGTCTTGCCGTCGAGCGTGAACTTGCCGTCGCGGATGCGGTTGCCGTAGCGCCCGATCAGCGTGCCCATCGAAAAGCCCAGTTCTTCGTATTCCTTCACGCTGTTCCATCCCAAGGTGACGTCGGCGAGCTTTCCGTGGCGGTCGGGCGCCAGGCACTTCAGCAGGCGGCCGCCGAAATCGGTCGCCACGAGTATCAGCCCGCCGCGGCCTGTTATGACGTACTTGGTGGCCTTTTCGCCGTATTTCGTGACTCCGAACGGCTCGGCGGCGACCGAAAGCGGCGCGTTGGCGCATCCGGTGGACAGCGGCTTGCAGCAGCAGCCGGCCGCGAGGGCGGCTGCGGCGATCATTCCTGTTTTCGCGAATATGTTCATTATCGTGTCTCCTCCGGGCCGGCGGCCCGCTGCGGTGGCGTCATGAAACGGGCGTGACGCCTTTTTTCAGTATTACATTGCCGTATTTGGCGGTCTCGCCGGTTATCACCACGGCGTAGGCCTTCTTGGCGCGCTCGTAGAAGGCGTAGCGCTCCTCGCGCTCGATCTTGCCCGTGTAGCCCAGGGCCTTGCGGTACTTGGCCTCCACCGCGGGGTCCAGGCTGTCGCCGGGCACGGCCGCCATCATCACCACCGGCGTTGCGTACGAGTCCAGCTCGAACAGCGGGGCGATGCCGGCCAGTATCTTGTCGGCGCCTATGCCGTCGGCGCGCAGTGTGCGCGCGTTGAACGTGTGTCCCGGGAAATGCGCGTCCGAGACCACTATTTCGTCGCCGTGGCCCATTTCGGCCAGGGTTTTCAGCAGATCCGGCGAAATCGCCGGGGATATGCCCTTGAGCATGCCGCCACCTTCCTTTCGTGCAGCCGCGGCGGCAGGCGCGTCTGCGGCGGCCCCGAACGGTGCGGCGGCCGTCGCGGCCGCTGCCGCCGACGTGGCTATGAATTGTCGTCTTGTGAAATCCATTGTGTTGAACCTGCCGTCGCAAAACGGCTCCGCCATGGCGGATGCGCACATTCTACCAAACTTCCGCCGCCGCTTCAACAGCGCAGCGCGCGAAACGCCCCGGGCGCGGGAACGGCCGGGGCTGTGGTATACTTTCCCGGACCTCCCGCGAAAGGAACGAAACCCATGCCATGCCGCAAAACCTTCCGGCGCGCGATGCGACTTGCAACCGCCGCCGCCGCTCTCGCCGCCGCCGCCGCGCCCGCGGCTGAGAATCCAGTCCTCCAGTTCCGCCTCGAAAGCGGCCACACGTCGAGCGACGCCGCCTGGGCCGCCACGTTCGAGATGCTGCGCCAGGTCCCCGGCCTTTGCGACGAGATATGGTTCGGGACCGGCTTCGGGATGCCAACGCCCGAAAAGCACCGCAAGAACGCGGAACGCATCCGCCGCGCCGCGGAGGACGTCCGCGCGCTCGGCTGGTCGTTCGCCCTGCAGATCCAGGCCACCATAGGCCACGGCGGCCCGTTCGCGGAAGGGCAGGACTACTCGGGCCGGAACTGGACCGGATGGACCGGCTCGACCGGCGTGGAGGACAAATGCTGCAACTGCCCGCGCGACCCGCGCTTCCTGGCCTACATGCGCGAGATGGCGCGCACGTACGCCGCGCTCCGCCCCGCGTCGGTGTGGATCGACGACGACCTGCGCATCGACAACCACCTGCCCGCGACGCGCGGCTCGCTCGACGGCTGCTGGTGCGACAGGTGCATCGCCGCCTTCAACGCGGAGTCCGGCGGCCGCTGGACGCGCAAGACTCTCGACGCCGCGGCGCGCAGGAATCCTAGACTCCGCGTCGCCTACGAGGAGTTCTCGATCCGCTCCGTCGCCGCCGTGGCCCGCGCGATCGGCGAGGAGTTCCACGCCGTCTCGCCGGAGACCCGCCTCGCCCTGCAGCACGGCGCGAAGGCCTCCC
>CADCBS010000007.1 GCA_902799715.1 uncultured bacterium
AGGCAGGCGGCGGCCGCGCCCGTGGCGTTCCGGAACGCCAAGCCGCTCGCGCGGCAGGCGATCAACGGCGACCGCAGGCGCATCGAAGCCGCGGCGGCGGCGTTCACGAACGCGGCGGAGCGCTTCATGGCGGCGTTCGCCGAGCCGGGGCGTCCGCTGCCGGCGGACGCCGGGCCGCGCCCGGCGGACGCGGAGTTCGAGGCGGCGCTGCGCTCGCCGGTGCGCATAGCCGAGACGGATTTCACCGAGACGGTCGACCTAAAGCGCATCGTGGCGAAGATCAAGAACGATCTTCGCGCCTACATGGCCGCGGGCGGCGACATCGACGGCTACATCGGCGAGCTGGCCAAGCGCCAGAAGCTCGAAGCCTCGTACCGGGAGAAGGCCGAGAAGCATCTTGCGAAGCTCTGCGCCCGCCAGGCCGCCCCCGGGAAGAACGTCAAGGCCGAAGCCTACGGCTACTGGCTGAAGGCCAACGCGCAGCTGCAGTCCATGGGCATATATCCGCTTCCCCTGCCGGATGCGCTCCGCGGCTACGAGGCGACCCTGGACATAGACGAAGACTGACGCCGCCGCGCATGGGGCAATCCGGCTTTGCGCGGACGGTCCGTGTTTGGTAAACTTGCGCCATGAAAGAACGCCTGCTCATACTTGGTTCCGGCCCCGCCGGACTTACGGCCGCCATATACGCCGCCCGCGCCGGGCTTTCCCCGCTCGTGATCGAAGGGATGCAGCCCGGCGGGCAGCTTGTGCAGACGGCGGAGGTGGAGAACTTTCCGGGATTCCCGGAGCCGGTGTCCGGAAGCGAGCTGATGGACAGGATGCGGAAGCAGGCGGAAAGGTGCGGCGCGCGATTCGCGATGGACGAAGCCGTGGCGGCCGACCTGCGCTCCTCCCCCAAGAAGATAACGCTGGCGGTTGGCGGCGAATGCGAGGCCGGCGCCGTGATAATATGCACGGGCGCCGCGGCGCGGTGGACGGGCGCGCCCGGGGAGGCGCGCCTGCGCGGGCGCGGGGTGTCGGCCTGCGCCACGTGCGACGGCGCGTTCTTCAAGGGGCGCGACGTGGCGGTGGTCGGGGGCGGCGACACGGCGCTTTCGGACGCGATATACCTTGCGCGGATATGCCGGAGCGTGACAGTGGTCCACAGGCGCGACGCGCTGCGCGCCTCCAAGGCGCTGCAAGACCGGGCAAAGGCCGACCCCGCGATAAGGTTCGAGTGGAACGCGGTGCCTGCGGAGTTCCTGGGCGGGGACAGGCTGGAGGGCCTGCTGCTGAAAGACGTTGCGACGGGCGCGACGCGGGTCCTGAAGTGCGACGGCGCGTTCGTGGCGGTCGGGCACGCGCCCGAGACGGCGGTGTTCGAAGGGCAGATAGACATGGAAGACGGCTATATCGCGACAGGCGGGGCCAAGACCTCGATCCCCGGCGTTTTCGCGGCGGGCGACGTGGCCGACAGGCGCTACAAGCAGGCGATAGTCGCGGCGGGCGCGGGCGCGGCGGCGGCGCTCGAGGCCGAAAGGTACCTGGCATGAGCCTGCACTACAGGAAAGAGTTCTTCGACCGCGAATACACGCTGCGCGAAGCGTACGGGCGGCTTTGGAAGTACGCCAGGCGCTACAGGCTGCGCATATTCGCGGGGCTGGCGTGCGGGATACTGACGGCGGGGACGCTGCTGCCGCTGTACCAGGTGATCCAGCCGACGCTGGACCAGGTGTCCGCGCAGGAGCGCGCGGACGCGGCGGCGGGAGGCGGGCGCGCGGGCGCGGAAGGGCCGCGCGCCGAGAAGAAGCCGGCCGCGCCCGCGAAGCAGGCGGAGGGGCGGCCGGCGTGGTTCGGGAAGGTGGAGAGCGCGGCGGCCTCGCTCGGATTCAGCATGGAGACGGAGGAGGGCGGGATAAGCCTTGCGCTGCTGGCGGCGGTTCTCGTGGTGATACCGCTCGTGGCGCTGCTGCGCCTGGTGCTGGTGTTCCTGAACCAGTACTGCCTTACGTGGTCCGGCTTCCACGTGGTGGCGGACATCCGCGTGGACATGCTGAAGCACATACAGCGGCAGTCGCTGGAGTTCTCCGGCAAGATCGACGTGGGGCAGCTGATTTCGCGGTCGACCGGCGACCCCGCGCAGGTGCAGATGATAATACAGCAAGTCCTGATGGAGCTGGCGCGGGCGCCGTTCGAGATCGCGGTGTCGGTGGGGTACGTGGCATGGTTCGCGGTGGCGAACGGCATGATGCCCACGCTGCTGATAATCGTGGTGGGGTTTCCGCTGTTCCTGCTGCCGGTGGTGGCGCTCAGCCGGAAGATACGGAAGTGGACGAAGCGCTCGCTCGAGAGGACGTCCGTGATAACGTCGAAGATCCACGAGCTGCTGACGTGCGTGCGGGTGGTGAAGGCGAGCGACACGGAAGAGATGGAGAACGGCAGGTACCGCGAGCTGAACGATTCGTTCCTGAAGTCGACGCTCCGGGCGGTCAGGCTCGGGCAGTTCGTGGGGCCGTCGGTGGAATCCGTGGGCATAATGATGATATGCGCGTTCGTGGCGTGGTGCTTCTTCGCGCACGTGACGCTTGCGAAGATCATGCCGATGCTGGCGCCGCTCCTGATAATCTACAAGCCGCTGAAGCAGATGGCGCAGCTGCAGGTGCAGCTGGAGACCGGCAGGGCGTCGCTCGCGCGCATATTCTCGCTGCTCGACGTGTCGATGGAGCTTCCGGAGCCGGAGCATCCGGCGGAGAAGAAGACGTTCGAGGACGCGATAAGGTTCGAGGACGTGTCGTTCCGGTATTCCGGGGCTGACGCGGACGCGGTTTCGGGCGCGACGTTCGAGATACCGCGCGGAAAGACCGTAGCCGTGGTGGGGTCCACGGGGTCGGGCAAGTCGACGCTGGCCGCGCTGCTTTCGCGCTTCTACGACCCGTCGTCCGGCTCGGTGAAGATGGACGGCACGGACCTGCGCGACATCGCCACGGCGGACCTGCGCAGGCTGGTGGGGTCGGTGATGCAGGAGACGCTGCTTTTCAACGACACGATCGAAGAGAACATAAAGTACGGCACGCCCGGCGCGACGCACGAACAGGTGGTGGAGGCCGCGAAGCTGGCCAACGCGCACGAGTTCATATCGGCGCAGCCGGAAGGCTACGCCCGCAACGCCGGGGAGAAAGGGTTCGCGCTTTCGGGCGGCGAGCGCCAGCGCATAGCGATAGCCCGCGCGATACTGCGCAATCCGCCGGTGCTGATACTGGACGAAGCGACGAGCGCGCTCGACACTGTGACCGAGCGCCTGGTGCAGTCCGCGCTCGACAACCTGATGAAGAACAGGACCACGTTCGCCATCGCGCACAGGCTTTCGACGATACGCAAGGCGGACCTGATACTGGTGATGGAGCACGGGCGGATCGTGGAGCGCGGCACGCACGGGGAACTGTACGCGGCGGGCGGAAGGTACCGCAGGCTGTGCGACATGCAGGAGGACCGGTGACGGCCGCGGCCGGACGGACGGGGGAACGCAGGTGGAGATACCGGATTTCGAGACGATATGCGCGAAGATAGCGGCGCTCGACGCGTGGGAGACGGCCTATCCGTGGAACTGGGCGGTGGTGCCGCGCGGGGCGCGGCGGCCCGTCATCGTGAGCCCGCAGAAGGGCGAAGACCCCCGCATAAAGACGCGCCTGATGCTGTTCCCCGGCTGGAAGGAGTTCGCGCGGTACAGGCGTTTCCAGGCGAAGCACGCGGCGTCGCCGGAATTCTCGCCGGCGGACGTGGACCACGAAGAGGTGGTGTTCCCGCCGGACGGCGCGTCCAGCCTGCTGACGTTCTTCCCGGGATATCTGCCGCGCATCGTGCCCGGGGCGGAGGCCGGCGACAGGCGCCGGAGGATACTGTGGGAAACGTTCGGGATGATGATGCGCATCGAGGAGGATCCGTCACTGCCCGTCAAGTACGGCGACGACGGCGCGATGTTCTCGAGACGCGAAGGGCCCGGCGGCGAATGGGCGGACGCCCCGCTGCCGCTGCCCCGGAAGCCGGCGGCCGAAAAGCGTTCCGTTTCGCTTTCCGTGAAGAAGATCGCGGCGGCCAAGGCGTTCGCGGCGGCCCCCGGCGAGGCGTGGGAGGCGGCGTTCACCCCGTATCCCGGCATGCACACGCGCGGGCCGGATCCGCGCACGTGCTACGTGCTGGCGGCGGCCGGGGCGGAGAGCGGGCGCGAAATCGCCACGATTCCGATGTCCGTGGAGCCTGTGCGCGACCCGGACGGGCTGCTTCGGCTGTGGGATTCGCTCGCGGGCAGGCTGCTGGACCTGATGGTGTCGGAGCGGAGCGTTCCGCGCGAGCTGCGCTTCTCCGACGCGCGGCTGCTGGCCGCGGTCCGCCCGCTCGCCATGAACCTGCCCTTCAAGATGACGGTGTGCAAATCGCTGCCGCACGCGCGGCGCGCGCTCGAGAAGTTTCCGTTCGCGGGCCTGCCGATGCGGCAGGACGGCGGGCAAGGAGGTTGAGTCAGTGGCGGAACCGCTTTCATTCCAGGGGATAGTCGACATGGCGTCGGCGTACTATTCGAGCGCCGTGCTCTTCGCGGCGATAGACGCGGACGTGTTCGGCGCGGTGGAGCGCCTCGGCGCGGGGGCGACGGCGCAGGCGGTCGCGGACGCGGCCGGGACGTCGCGGCGCGGCACGGCGATGCTCCTCGACGCGTGCGCGGCGCTGGGCCTTCTCGCGAAGGACGGCGCGGGCGCGTACTCCAACACGCCGGCGGGCCGCCAGGCGCTCGTCCCCGGCGGGCCGGCGGACCTCACGCGCGCCATACGCTACAACCGCGACGTGTACCCCGCGTGGGGCAGGCTCGGCGAGTTCGTAAAGACCGGCCGCCCGGCCGAAAAGCCGTCCATGCACCTTGGCGGAGACCCGGAGCGCACCAAGGCGTTCGCGCAGGCGATGTATTCGCGCGCGATGGGGATCGGGCGCGGCGTGGTGCCGATGCTCGGCCTGCCGCAGGGATGCAGGCGCGTGCTGGACCTGGCGGGCGGCCCCGGAGCGTACGCAGTGCTGATGGCGAGGAGCTATCCGCAGATCGAAAAAATCGTGACGGTCGACCTGCCGGCGATTTCCGGGCAGGCCGCGGAGATGGTGGCCGCCGAAGGGCTCCAGGACAGGATAGAGTGCCGCGCGGGAGACTGGCACGGGTGCGCGTTCGGCGAAGGGTTCGACGCCGTGGCGATATTCGGCGCCCTGCACCAGGAATCGCCGGAGGCGATACGCGGAATCCTCGCGAAGGCCGCCGCCGCCCTCGTGCCCGGCGGCCGGATATTCGTCCTGGACATGATGACCGACGAAACCCGCACGGCGCCGGCGTTCTCGGCGCTTTTCGGCCTGAACATGGCGCTTACGATGCCGTGCGGATGGGTGTTTTCGGACGCCGAGCTGAAAGGGTGGCTCGCGGAGGCCGGGTTCGAGTGCGGCGAAACGCGCAAGGCCCCTCCCCCGATGCCGCACTGGATGGTGGCGGGGACGAAGAAGGCTTGACCGGCGGCGGCCGCGCGCCGCAGCCGGGGACTGCACCGGAAAACGGGAAAAAAAGAAAGGGAAACCGATGGATTCGGGAAAGATCAAGATCGCAATAGCCGCCTCGGCGGCCTGCATAGCGGCCGTTGCGGCGAACGCCGCGATAGACGTGATTCCGCTCCCCGCCAAGGTGGCGGAGCGCGGCGGCGTGTTCTCCTTCAGGGGCGACATCGCAAGGATAGCGAAGTTCTCGAAGGACGCCTCCATCCCCGCCGAAGGGTACAGGATATCGGTCACGCCGTCCGGCGTCGCCGTGGCGGCGTCCGACGCCGCCGGCGGCTTCTACGCCGTCCAGACGCTCCGCCAGCTCGAGACGGCGGGCGGCGACGGCGTGACGGCCATACCGTGCGTTGAGATCGAAGACTCGCCGCGCTTCAAGTGGCGCGGGCTGCATTTCGACGACTGCCGCCACTTCTTCGGCAAGGAGGCCCTGAAGCGCACGCTCGATTTCATGGCGCTGCACAAGATGAACGTCCTGCACTGGCATCTCACGGATGACCAGGGCTGGCGCATCGAAATCAAGAAGTACCCGCGCCTGGCCGAGGTCGGCTCCGTCCGCCGCGGCAGCCCGAAACGCGCCCGCGACATCGCCAAGGGCGAAAAGAAGAAAAACTCCCGCTGGGTGTGCGACGACGTCAAGTACGGCCCGTACTTCTACACGCAGGAAGACGTGAAGGAAATCCTGGCGTACGCGGCCGCGCGCCACATAAAGGTGATTCCCGAAATCGAGCTGCCCGGGCACGCGGTGGCTGCGGTCGCGGCCTACCCCTGGCTCGGCTGCACGGGCAAAAACCCGGGCGTGCGCTGGCAGTGGGGCATCAGCCGCGACATCTTCTGCGCCGGAAACGACAAGACCATAAAATTCCTCGAAGACGTGCTCGACGAAGTCTGCGCGCTGTTCCCGTCGGACGTGATCCACATCGGCGGCGACGAGGCTCCCAAGCACCGCTGGAAGCACTGCCCCAAGTGCCAGAAGCGCATAAAGGAACTCGGCCTCGCCGGGGAGGAGGGCCTGCAAGGCTGGATGACGCGGCACTTCACCGAATACCTCGCGAAGAAAGGCCGCCGCGCTGTGGGCTGGGACGAAGTGCTGGCGGGCAACCCCGGCAAGGACACGATCGTGATGAGCTGGCGCGGGTCGAAGGGCGGGATCGCCGCGGCGAAGCGCGGCAACGACGTGGTGATGACGCCCAACGATTTCTGCTATCTCGACTACGGACAGGGGCTGAAGAACGATCCGCACGAATACATCGGCGGGAAAGTCACGCTCGAAAAGGCGTATTCGCTGGAGCCGACGGCGGGGATCCCGGCCGAAAGCGCAAAGCGCATACTCGGCCTGCAGGGCAACAACTGGAGCGAATACACGTGGACCCCGGAGGAGCTGGAATACAAGATGTGGCCGCGTGCGAGCGCGCTCGCGGAAGTAATGTGGACGCCCCCGGAGCGCAAGAACTTCGCGGACTTCAGGCGCCGCGCCGCGAAGATGCGCAAGTTCATGTCCGATGCGTTCGGCGCGAACTGCGCGCCCGTCCAGTGACGGGCGGGACGGCCCTGCCGGAGGTTTCGGGATGAAGAAGTGGACGACTGCGGCGATCCGCGCCGCGAAGGGCAATGTCAAGCTAGCCTGCGTGACCGCGTACGACTACACGTTTGCGCGCCTGGCCGACGCGGCGGGCGTGCCGCTGGTGCTGGTCGGCGATTCCATGGGCATGACCATGCTCGGCCGCCGGGACACGCTGCGCGTCACCATGGATAACATCCTGGCGGCGACGGGCGCCGTGTCGCGCGGCGCGCAGAACGCCTGCGTGGTGGCCGACATGCCCTTCGGTTCGACGCAGTGCGGCGACGACGCCGCCGTGGCGAACGCGGTCAAGTGCCTGCAGGCCGGCGCCGACGCCGTGAAGCTGGAGGGCGGAGTCCGCGCGGCCGGCCTGATACGCAGGCTCGTTTCGTGCGGCATTCCCGTCTTCGCCCACGTGGGGATGACGCCGCAGTCGGTGAACGAGTACGGCGGCTTCAAGATGCAGGGCAAGACCCGCGCCGCCGCGCAGGAGGTGCTTGAAGACGCAAAGGCCGTGAGCGCGGCCGGCGCGTTCGCGGTGACGCTGGAATGCATCCCCGACGAGCTGGCCGCCGAAATCACCGCCGCCGTCCCGTGCCCCACGGTGGGGATCGGCGCCGGCCCGGTCTGCGACGGGCAGTTCCTCGTGATGCACGACCTGCTGGGGCTGAACACGGGGCACGTCCCTTCGTTCGCCAGGAAGTTCGCGGACCTCGGGCAGGCCGCGATCGACGGCTTCGCCGCGTACGCGGCCGCCGTCATGGACGGCTCGTTCCCTCCCCCGCGCCCCGCCAGGACGCAGGAGCGGACGTAGGGCGCGGCGCAGTCTGCCGTGTCGCGGGGGAATGTCTTCGTCCGCCTTGGAAAATGGGGCAAGAGACGGGGCACGATCCCGCAACACCCAGATCCACAATCTGGTGCTCTACCAATTGAGCTACTCTCGCCATTGAGCGAACGCGCGGAAGTATATCTAATCCCGCGTCCTTTGGCAATGCCAAATGTACGCGGACGCGGTCGGCGCCGGCCCTGGGCGCTTTTTCTCCGGCGCGCCCGGTTTCCCCGTCCGTTTATGGTATAATAGCAGGCGCTGTAACCTTTTCCCGCGGAGCGTGTACGCACGGCAGAGCCATACCCTATCCAGGAGACAACCGAAATGTCCGTAGAAATAAGTCTTGCGCAGTTCAACAGAATAGCGTCCGGCGACTACAACGCCGGGCAGATAGACATCAAGACCGGCAAAAACGGTCCCGAGCTCGTCAAGATCAACAACCACGTCTGGAAGGCGAGCAAGAACAACGTCATGCTTTCGCCGGAGCGCATCCTCGAAGTCAAGGAGGCGTTCCTGGACGCGCTGCAGAAGGCGGCTGTCCCCAAGGCGAAGATGACCGAGATACGCGCGAGACTCGGGCTTCCCGAGGAAATGGACGTGGCGACCGGCAAGGAGGGTCGCGCGGAGGTGCTGAAGGCGCGCTACACGCCGCTTTCCCGCGCCCTGGCGAGGGAACTTCTCGACAAGTATGCGTGCTACGGCAAGGGCTATACGCCGGAATCCGCCCGGAACGTTTCGTACGAAGACTACCAGGCGGCCATGAGCACCGCTAAGATGAGCGCCTCCAACGCGGCCAAGCGCGACAGCACGAACCTCATAACGGACTCCAAGTACATCGCGAGGGGCGACGTGGAGGGCACGGACCGCTCCATCGCCGACGCCATGTCGCTTCTTTCCGCAACGCGCGATCTCGGAGACATCGAGGCGGCGCGCAACAACCGCATCACCGGCGGCAACGCGGTCAACGAAAAGGAAAAACAGCACACGATCCTCGTCAACTCCTTCCAAAGCCTCGTCGCGGCCGCCCTCAAGATGCTTCCGGCGAGCGAGCGCGAGTCGGGCGAGTTCAGGCTCGCCGGCGAGACGGTGAAGCTCGTCAAGGACGGCAACGGCGCCATCCACGCGCTCGTCGGCAAGGGGAACCTCGCGACGAAGGTGAATCTCAAGATGGACGCCGACACTTTCATCGCGAGGCTTCTCGGGCGTGCCGTCGCGAACATGGACGTCATCGGAGACTCTGCCCTCAAGAACATCCTCAACTCGGTCTACGACAACGACCTCCAGGGAGGTCTCGTTGCGGGCGAGAAGGCGAGCCTCACGCGCCAGCTGTCCTCGCTCATACTCGTGAACAAGTCGGGCGGCAAGGTGGACATCGACGCGCTCATCGGCGGCAAATACAACACGGGCATCCTCGAAGAGATGGCCGAGCGCGCGATCGCGGGCGAAGACGTCGGCGACTGCAAGGCGAAGCTCGACGCCTACCACGCGAAACTCTACAACGACAACTCGAACCTTCCCGAAGAGATGAAGGCCATGCTCGGGAACGTGGCCAACGTCCCGCTCGAAAAGCCGGGCGCGGGCGATGGCGAGTTCGTGGTGAGGGCGCCCATCGCCGGCGACATCGGCAAAGTCGTGCAGGCGATGCCTCCGCAGGAGCCGGTCCAGGTCCCGAAGGAGCTTCGCGACATCGGCGGCGTCGACGGAGTGAAGAATTTCGTGGCGGATCTCGTCTTCTCCGACGACACGATGGTGGGCGACTCGGTCATCGGCAAGATCGGCGAGTCGATGCGCAAGACCCTCACGAACGGCAAGAACATCGTCGCGCTTGCGGAGATAATCAAGAATCCCGCCATTCTCAATGCCGCCTGCGCGCCGCAGATCGCGGACGCCGTGGCGGAAGGCTTCGGGAAGATGGCCAAGGTCATCGGCGAGGCGTTCGAGAAGGCTACGGGCAGGAAGCTCGCCGACGCCGCGAAGGAGCCGGATTTCGCCGCGCGGCTCGCGGACTTCATGAAAGACCCGGGCAAGATGCCCGGCGCGGAGCTTTCGAAGTTCGACGACATCATCCTCGCCATGGCCGGCAAGGGCTGCGAGAAGATCCAGGAGTTCATCAACAAGGACGTCTTCAAGGTCGACGCAGGCAACGTCAACAGCAGCGGCGCCCTTGTGAACGCCCCCTACGAGAATCTTTCCGCGAAGGAGATCGGCAAGCAGCTCGACGCCAAGGGGCTGAACGAGATTCTAGACGCCGCGTCGAACTCCGACTCGCCCGGCCAGGTAGGCTTTTTCAGGCAGGTCATATCCAACTACTTCACGTCCCTCGGCAAGGCCGACAAGCGTTCGTGCTTCTCCGCCGCGCTGAAGTACTCGCAGTCTTTCGACTTCGGAGAACTCAAGGGCAAGGAGCTCGATTCCGCGAAGGCGCAGGCCGTAAACAAGTTCACGGGCGCCATCTTGAAGGGGACGAGCCCGCTCCTCCAGAAGATGATGCAGGGCCTTCCCAAGGAAATCATGGGCGGCTACGCCGACGCGCTCGACGACATGAAGTCGTCGCTCGCGCCGATCCCGCGCAAGATCGTGCAGGCGCACTTCATGCAGATGATCAAGGACTCGAACGAAGGCTTCGAGGACAAGGGAGCCGGCGCAAAGGCGATCAAGTCCATCGAGCTCGTGAAATCCCTCGGCGCGGCTTCGGTAGGCGAGGCTTTCCTCTGCAAGTTCACGTACCTTGAGAAGGTGCCGCGGATGGAGACCTACACCGACCCGCAGGACAACACCGAGAAGAAACGCCCCGCGCTGGACAAGAACGGCAAGCCTGTGTTCGACAACGTGGAGAAAACCGCCGATTTCGTGGTGAAGATCATGCGCCACGACGCGGAGCGCCGCGTCAAGGCCGAGGCGGAGATATTCACCGCCGCCGCGAAGAAGATAGGCCCCGGCATGGCGAAGACGTGGGAAGGCCAGCTCAAGCAGTACATGACCGAGTTCGACTTCCGCAACGAGGCCGCCAACGTGGAAGAGGGCGTAAAGCTCTACGACATAGGCGGCAGCAAGAACCATCCGCTCCAGCCAATCGCGAAGCACGTCCACTCGATGAAGCTCTCGACGATCGTCCCGGCCAAGAAGGACGTGATGGTGGCGGAAGTCGCCATAGGCAAACCGGTTGACAAGTTCTTCAAAGAGAGCATTTCGGCCATCCGCACGGCGGCGTCCAGCATCTTCGAGCAGGATCCGGCGACCGGCCGCATCAAGTGGGTGGACGGTCCGGTCGACCCGAAGACGAACAAGCCGAAGAAAGTGCCTGTCTTCAAGCAGAACGTCTCGGGCGGCGCGATCAACAACATGATTGAATGGGCCCGCAACAACTACAGCAACATCAAGGACAACCAGAAGATGCTCGTGGAGGCGACGAAGGCCTGGTTCCACGAGGCGCTCCTCGGGTCGGGCAAGTTCCACGGCGACACGCACGCCGGCAACCTCATGGTGAAGACTGGGCAGATAACGTTCATCGACTTCGGCAACCTGTATGAGCTCAAGTCGGAAGTGCCGCTTCTCGATGAAAACGGGAACGCTGTTCTCGATCCCGCCACGAACAAGCCGAAAACGATCAACGAGCGCCACGAGCTCCTGCGCGTCATCATGGGCGCCGCGTTCCGCGACAAGACGTTCATCCTCGAAGGTTTCGAGAAACTCCTCTCGCCGGCGGGCAAGGCCGCGCTCAAGGCGAACCGCGACAAGGCGGAGGCGATACTCGATTCCATACTCAAGAAGGGCCGCTTCTCATACGACATGGTCTACCGCCTCAACGCGGCCGTCTCCGAACTCCAGAAACTCGGCCTCGAACTGCCGCCGCAGATCAACTGCTTCGTGCAGTCGATGGCGCGCCTCTCCAACTCCCTGAGCGAGATGAACACGATCGTCAACCAGACGAGCCTTCTCCTCGAGGCCGCCGACGACTACGTGAATCCCAATCCGCCGCCGCAGCAGCGCGACGAGCTGGACATCCTCGGGATGGCGTTCGACTACCGCACGACCGCCGAAGGCAGGACCAAGGTGGCTGACGACAACAATGCCGCGGGCGTGACGGTGGACGGCAAGCCGGTGGACATATCCTCCTTCTTCCACCGCATGACCGACGATGTCGGCTTTGGCGGCATTTCGTTCAGCGGCGAGGACCTGATGACCGGCGGCGCATACTACAAGAAGGTTCTCGACCGGCTCACGAAGGCGGACGACACCTTGGCGGAGGTGCGCAAGCTCAACAGCATGCTCCGGGCGAATCTCGACGTCGAACACAACGACGGTTTCGCGCAGCGCATGGACATTCTCGAAGGCGAGCTTTACAAGAAACTGGAGGATGAACTCAAAGCCGCCGAAGAAGCCTCCAAGGCCAAGGCGGACAAGAAAGACGGCGAGCAGCAGAAGACGGATCCTGAAAAAGCGGACGGGGAACCCGTGAAAACCCCGACGAAGGAAGATGCCATCAAGCACTTCGCGATGCAGTACACCTCCGCCGTGAAGTATTTCGCCAGCGCCGTCCAGAATAACGAGGAGCTGTTCGTGACGATGCGCACGTACGAGACCGTGGAAAAGCCTTCCTCCTTCGCGAACGCCGTCATGACCACCATGATGGACAATTTCGACGCGCTCTCCGACACCTTCGCCGACTCGCAGGGCCGGCTGATCGCGGACGTGTTTTCAATCACTTCCGGCGAGCTGAACACGGGCATTTTCGCCGGCACGGAGAAGCGCGTGCAGGCCATCAAGGACGACGCGCTCAAGATGGCGGGCGACAACTCGTACCAGGTGGACATAGGGGTGTAGGCGGTTTGGGCGCTGAGCCGGCGGGTGCCGCGGAAAACCGCGTGCCGTGCGCCGTGCGCCGCAAGTCTGAAGTCTGAAGTCGCACGCCGGGCGGCCGGCATCGCAGAAAAGAAAGAAATGACGAAGAAATCCTTCATAAAGAAACTGCGGAACGCGATAGAAGCGTTCGCGCCTAATATGCAAACTCCGTCAGGCGACTGGGCTGTAAAGGGGTTCATAGATGTCAGGCGCATGATTTACACGATTTCGACAGATACAAAAGTCATCTCAAAGATTGTGGAACTGTATCTTTTCCCGAGAATAATGGCATTTGCATCTGAAAATGGATTGGAAATCTTTTTAACGAAAGAGCAGAACTACTATCCCGACATGACTTTTAAGGACAAGCAAGGCAATTTGTTTGCCGTAGACATCAAAAGCAGCTACAGGCGTGAAGACGATACCATAAACGGCATGACACTTGGAGCGTTCACAGGGTATTTTAGAAACAGAGAAAGCGTAAAGAACATAACATTCCCTTATTCGTCATATAAGGCGCATATCGTATTGGGCATCATCTACTCTACCGTGGATGGCGTTGACGAGGTGCGTGTCCATCCGCTTGATGACCTTGACAGCATTCAATCGGTGTTGAAGGATTTTCAGTTTTTCGTCCAGGAGAAATGGCGGATAGCCATCGACAGGCCGGGGAGCGGCAATACGAAGAACATAGGAAGCGTAAGCAAGATTTCCCAACTCGTCAATGGCACCGGGCCATTCGCCAAACTTGGCGAGAAGGTATTTGACGATTACTGGATGAATTATCTTACCACCGACATGGCGAAGAGCGTAGAACTTCAATCTCCTTACTATAAGAATTTGCGAGAATACAGGAAATTCAGGGGGCTTGACAAGTGATAGCGCCCTCACAGACAGATCTTTTCGGGAATCCAGTCTGCGAGTTCCCCTCAACGCGCTATCAGGGAAGCAAGCAAAAGTTCATAAACTGGATATGGAGTTGCCTTTCTGGCCTTGAATTCGAGACGGTTCTTGATGCATTCGGAGGAACAGGATGCTTCTCATACACGGCGAAGAAGCATTGGAAGTCCGTTCAGTACAACGACATTCTTGGCTTCAACGCCGTAATTGGAAAGGCTCTTATAGAAAACCAGGGCGAGACGCTGAACGAAAGCGACATTGCGTATGTTCTCGATTTCTCGCATCATGAGAATATCCCGACATTCATCAGCGACACATTCCATGACATATACTATACCGACGACGAGAACCGGTGGCTTGATGACATTCTATACAATATTCGCTCTATGGAGGACGAATACAAGCGGTCGCTTGCCTATTTCGCCGTGTTCCAGGCCTGTATCGCAAAGAGACCGTATAACCTGTTCCATAGAAAGAATCTCTATGTGCGTATGCAGGACGTAAAACGGTCTTTCGGGAACAAAAAGACGTGGGATACGCCATTCGAGACGCATTTCCGGAAATTCGTGGCAGAGGCCAACAGATCGGCTTTCGACAACAACAAGTTGTGCCAAGCCTCATGCGCCGATGCGATGTCTCTTCCCAGCTCCTATGATTTGGTGTACATTGACACTCCCTATGTCAGCGGCGACGGTAAAGGAACTGATTATGCCGGGTTCTACCATTTTTTAAACGGCATGATTGACTACGACCAATGGAAAAACAACATTGATTATTCCACGCCTCACAGGAAATTGCAGACATCTCCATCGCCGTGGACATCCCCTTCGACCATCACCATCGCTTTTTCCTCCCTTTTAGAACATTTCAGAGACTCAATCCTCGCGATTTCTTACAGAAACGATGGCATACCGAGCATAGACTGGATAGCATCTGCTCTTGAATCATACGGAAAAGACGTAACGATCTTCGAGAGCGATAGCATGAAATACGTTTTGAGCAACAAGACGACGAAGGAGATGTTGCTTGTCGCAAGATAAACACTTTTCGCCAAGGCGGATGGCATGTACATGTATATGCGCCTTGTTGCCGTGGAACGGGAAATCGCAGGGACGGAGAATGGACTTTACAGCGGCCGGAGGTCTGCAAAACGCTGTCAGCCGGTAAAACAAGGAGATGAAATGACATTCGGAGAACTGGTGGAAGCGCTGGGGAAGCATCTCGGCGTGGAACTCGGGGACGAAGGCGGCGCCACCGCCGTAGAGGCCGACGGGCTGCCCGTCATCCTGCATGCGGCGGGGGACGACATTCTGCTCATGCACGCCGATCTCGGCGAAATCGCGCCGGAGGGCCGCGAGGAGATAAGCGCCGCCGCGCTCGAGGCGAACTACCTGTACCAGGCGACGGGAGGGGCCACGCTCGCCGTCAACCGGCAGGACGGACGCATGCACATCCAGAAATACAACTGGATGGAGCGCTTGGACGCGGAGAAGGCCGCGACGGAGCTCGACCGGTTCGTGGAAGTCGCGCTCGCCTGGAAGAAGATCCTCGAAGAGAGGACGCCGGACCCGGTCGCGCGCGGCTTCGAGCAGGTGTAGCGGCGGGCGGCCGCGGCTGCAACCTTTTGCGGTTTCGCGTGTAGAGTTCTCCGGCAGGGAAAGAAGGAGGCTGACAAGATGGGCGGAATAAATTCTTTGAGCGGGCTCAACAAGCTGAATGTGGACTTTCAGCCCGTGTTGGACACAGACGCGCAGAAAACGGGCGCGGCGGACCAGGACATCGTCCGTCCCGGCCCGGACGCCGCGCCCGGGGAGGCGCCGAAGGCGGAGAGGGCCGAGGCGAAGAGCCTGGTCCGCCAGATAGACGTGCTACTGCTGAACGCCGCCGGGAAGTCCGTGTCCGCGGACGCCGCCAAGAACGTGGACGCCGCCGGCAAGTCGCTTGTCGACAAGGGCGTTCTCACCCGGAAGGAGGCGTCGAGACTCGTCAGCCTCGCCGAAGACGCTACGGAGAAACTCAGGGCGCTGGACAGGTTCCAGGGCCGCGAACTCGCGCGCGCGCTGATGCGGGACAGGAAGACGGGCGAAACCGTCTGGAGCAAGGGCTTCTTCGGGCTGAACGGCATCGCGGACGCGGTGAAGTCGGCGATCGAGGCGCAGCAGAAGCTTTCGGCGGAGCTGGGCAGGTTCAACGGCCGCCTCGCCGCGAGCAAGGAGGTGGACGCAGACTTGCAGGACGCGTTCACGGAGCTGCAGTTCCAGTGCGACAGACGCGCGTCGGAGATCGACTCCATCGTCTTCAAGATGCACATGCTCGTCCAGAAGGACGCCGTGGACGGGGCCGCGGCCGATCCGGAGACCGCGGCGCTCCTCGACGCGACGTTCAAAGAGCTGATGCCGCGCGAGACGATCCTGATGCACGGCACGGCCGAGGCGTTCGAGAAGATCGATGCGAACATCCGCGAGAAGATGCGCCCCCTCGCCGAGAAGCTGGACGCCTTTGCGGCGGACGGAGGCAAGGTGCTGGGGGACGACGAGATCCGCGCCCTCCAGCGCGACATGGAGACGATGGAAAACGCCGTCCGCAAAGTCCGCAAGAACGGAATCGAGGCCGGGCAGGCCGGGCCGGACGGCGAAAAGCGCGTCGCGCGCATCGAAGTCGACAAGTCGCTGCTCGACGGGATGGAGAAGATACTCGCCGACGCCGCGCGCCAGATATCCGACGCGAAGAACGTCTCCGTGAAAAGGGCGCGCGAAGCGTTCCTGTGCGAGGTCAAGGCGAACCTCTGCCCGGAAAGCAAGCCCGGCTTCGCCGGGAACGCAACGGACTCCCTGATGCTCGATTTCATCCACTGCAGGAACGAGTTCGTGCTGACGCTCTACGCTTTCGCGCGGGGCGAACTGCGGGAGGCGCAGTTCGACGAGAAGTGCGACGCGTGCATCGAGATGCTGTGCAGCTCCAGGTTCGCGGGCCTCGAAAACGTGCTGCTGCATTTCAACTACGATCCGGAGTCCGCGAAGACCGTGGCCAAGACGGTGGACGGGCTGCATCTCGTGAAGGCGCAGTTCAAGGAGCTGATGAAGTCGACCGGAGAGCTGCTGAAGAACGGCGGCGGCGAGGGCATCGCGACGGGCGACGTCCGCAGGATCATGCTCGGCGAGACGGGGCTTTCCAACGTGGTCGAGGCGAAGATACGCGGGTTCAAGCCCGGCGACATCGATCCCGCCGCTGAGGAGTCGAACATCGCCGGCTCGAAGACGCTCGGCGCCGGCGCGGCGGGGAAGACGTATCTGCTGACGACGAAGTCCGGGGAGGAGCTTGTGTTCAAGCCGGAGATGGACAGCCGCATAGGCCTGTCCCACTTGCTTCTCGGCATGGGCGGCGCATACAAGGACGAGCAGAAGACGGCGAACCTGAACCTCGCCACGCAGGACGCCGCCAAGGCGCTCGGCTGCCAGGACGTGGTGGTGAAATATTCCGTGGGAAGCCACGACGGACAGTTCGGCATTTTCATGGAGAAGGCGAAGGGCGTCTCCGGCGCCGGATACGTGAAAGGCAGCGCGTCGGGCGGCGGCGGCGTGCCGCCCGCCGAGATGCACAAGATCGAAGATCCCGCCGAACAGGCGAAAATCAAGGGCGCCATCGCGCAGAAGCTCAACAAGCTCATGTGGCTGGACCTGATCACCGGGCAGGGAGACCGGCACTGGGGCAACTACTTCGTCCACGTGGACGAGGCGACCCACGAAGTCACGGTCAAGGGGATCGACAACGACGCGTCGTTCGGCGCGACGCGCATCGGCCTGCGGAAGTTCGCGCTCGACAAGCTCCAGACCGCGCTCTACGAGCAGGAGCTGAAGAACGTCTGCAAGAAGATCCACGGCAAAGGCTGGGAGACGGAATACAAGAACCGGGTGCAGAACGACCCCTCCATCGTGCGCAGCGGCGAGACCGCGACAATCGATCTCGCGAAAGCCAGATCGCACGAGGCTAGGATGGCGATCATCCACACGCTGGGGCTGCAGAGCATCGCGCTTCCGGAGGAGATCGACCAGGAGGTCTACGACAGGCTGATGGAGATGGACATGGACCCCGCCAAGAAGCAGGCGTACTTCGATTCCATCGCGTCGCGGATATCCCCTGAGGCGCTGGACGCGGCCAAGGCCCGCCTGGACGAGGCCATAAGCCACGCCAAGACGCTCAAGACCTTCGGCAAGGTATACTCGGCGGAACAGTGGCGCAACGGCGGAAAGATCGCCGCGATGACCGGCTTCAAGGCGAGCGTGACGATCGCCACGTCGAAAGGCGGCACGGTCAAGGCGGGAAACGACATCGAATGCGTGAGAGATTACAACGAGCGGCGGTGCCCGTCGTACTTCAAGCGCGAATACTTCCACATGATGTTCGCTCCGCCCAAGTGACGGCACGGGCATGGAGTCCCACATGGAAGACGACATCGAAGCGAGACGCGCGGAGGCGGTGGAGGATCTCAGGGCCGCTTCCG
Organism: uncultured bacterium; assembly: GCA_902799715.1. Lineage (GTDB taxonomy): Bacteria > Verrucomicrobiota > Kiritimatiellia > RFP12 > UBA1067 > CADCBS01. The sequence continues at coordinate 18,193 of CADCBS010000007.1, forward strand.
CCGGAATCGAATCGGGCGAGGGGCTGACGCGCTTCGCCGGAGGACACGGCATCCAGAGCAGGGTGTTCGAGTTCTCGTGGAGCGATCCGGCGCTCGAGATATCCTTCCGCCTCCCCTGCGCCCGGATACTTTCGGACGAGGCGTCGCAGAAAGCCGACGACGAGGAGATATGCGCGGCGATCCGCATGGCCATGCTCCTCTTGACGGCGGCCGGGCGCGTGGAGCCGCCGGGGACCAGGATAGAGGTCTCGTGCAACGAGCGCGGCGCGGCGTATGCGGTCTATGCGCCGGACGGGGAGCTGGAAGATTCCGGCACGGACTGGGCGCCGCTCGTCAAGCGCTTCGCGGCGGAAGCCGGCGACGGCCGCGAGCCGTTTTCGATCATCTGGCCGTGATTCCGCAGGAAGGGACCGGCGATGGCGTCCGGCGCGGCCGCCTCGCTTTTTCCGCGAAACGGCGGTTTGACCTGCCGCGGCCGGTTTGGTAGAATCACGGCCAGAATCCCGCGCGGAGCATCGCGTGGCGGAAAAAGAAAGGGTTATGCAATGAACGTCAAGACATGCGCCGCCGTGGCGGCGGCAGTGCTTGCCGGCGCGGCGGCCGCGGCGGCGAAGCCATCGTACAAGACTCTCATATCGCACCGCGGCGAGTCGGTGGACGCGCCGGAGAACACGCTTCCGGCGTTCAAGACCGCGGTCGAGCGCGGATTCGGATTCGAGTGCGACGTGTACCTGTCGACCGACGGCAGGGTGTTCACCTTCCACGACGGGAACCTGAACAGGACGTCCGGCGGCAAGAACAAGAAGCCCTGCCGCGAGGCGAGCTGGGAGGAAGACCTCAAGGACCTCGACGTGGGCGGATGGGGCCCGTGGAAAGGAAGCAAGTTCGAGGGCACGCGCCCGGCGCTGCTGGAGGAAGTGCTGGAACTCGCCCGCGACGGCCGCTACATCTACGTGGAAGTGAAGGTCGGCCCGGAGATCGTGCCGTATATAAAGCGGGTTTTCGCGAAGCAGTCGAAGGCTACGCCCGCCAACGCGCTTTTCATCACGTTCAACAACGACACGTGCAGAGAGCTGAAGAAGCAGATGCCCGAATACAAAGTGTACTGGCTGACCGGCTCGCGCGTGAAGACGCCGGACGGCGACGTCGCGCCGGTGACGGCCAGATACATCATAGACAACCTGAAGGACATGGGCGTGGACGGCGTGGACTGCCACTACGGCGACGACTGCGTGACGAAAGAGCTCGTGGACGAAGTGAAGGCCGCGGGGTACGAGTTCCACGTGTGGACGGTGGACAGCCTTCCGCGGACGCTCGAGGCGTTCAAGCGCGGCGCGCAGACCGTGACGACCAACTGCGCCCGCAAGCAGCTGCGCGAATACAAGGCGCTGAAAAAGGCGAAAGGCGCGGCCGGCAAGAAGAAGGCTGGCGCGAAGAAGGCGCGCGCAGGAAAGGAAGCGGATTGATGGCGCGCACGGTGTTCTGCAGGGCCGCGGGAAGGGCGAAGGCCGCAGTCGCGGCGGCGCTTTTCTGCGCGGCGGGGGTTCCGGCGGCGGGTTTCGAGGCGGCGGTGGCCGATCCGATGGAGTGGCTGTATGCCGACTCGACAGTCGCGGGCGCGGTGCGCATGGCGGAAATCGACGTTCCGGCGAACGGCGTGGTGGACGCCAACATCCTGGTGGAAGGGCTCGAGCCGGGCGCGGAGGTGAAAGTCTCCGCGGAGCCGGCCGCGGGCGCGGAATGGTACGCCATGCGCGCGATTCCCGTGAAGCGCAACACCGGGGTGCGCGGCTTCCTGGAGGCCAAGCCGGGTCAGAACCCGCACGTGGCGCGGCGCGCGCCGTTCGAGGTGTTCGACATCCTGGAGCCGCTGAAGCCGGCGGCGCCGGGCGCGGCGGCGGTGGCGGCGCCGGGCCGCATGGCGGCGTTCAGGTTCCGGTCGGCGCGCCCGGCCGGGGCGGCGCCGTACACGCTGCGCTTCAAGGTGTCGCACCGCGGCGCGGAGCGCGAACTCGCGCTGAAGGTGAACGTGTGGAAGGCGAAGCTCCCGCCGGTCGGCAAGGACAGCTTCAAGTACGTGAACTGGATCAGCGAAGCGTGCATAGCGCGGACGCACGGGCTGGAAATCTGGAGCGAAGAGTTCTGGGCGATGCTGGACAAGTACTTCGCCCTGGCGGCGTCGGGAAGGCAGAACATGCTGCGGCTGCAAGTGCTCGAAATGGACGCGGACGGGCGGTCCCGGCTGGACGGCGCGCGCATGGAGCGGCTGCTCGCGCTCTGCGGCAGGCACGGCTTCTGGTATCTGTGCGGGCCGCACCTCGCGGGATTCTCGAACGGATGGGGCTCGCCGACGTTCTACGCGCGCGGCACGACGAACGTGACGACGACCGACGCCGGCGCGCTCGCGATAGCGCGGGCGGCGCGCCAGCTGCACGCCGCCATAGAGAAGTACGGCCTGCGCGACCGCTGGTACCAGCACGTGGCCGACGAGCCGGGCGGGAAGAACGTGTCGGAGTACCGCATCACCGCCGGGATAGTGCGCAGGTACATGCCGGGCGTGCGGACGGTGGACGCGGTGGAGGAGCCTTCGTTCGCCGGCGCGATGGACGTGTGGTGCCCGAAGGTCGACTCCTTCGAGCGCAACCGCGCGAAGTACGACGTCTACCGCAGGGACTTCGGCGATTCGGTGTGGTGCTACACGTGCTGCGTACCCGGCGGGAAGTGGATGAACCGCACGCTGGACGGCGAGCTGCTGCGCCCGGCGCTGATACCGTGGGGCGCGACGATGTACGGAATCGACGGCTTCCTGCACTGGGGCTTCAACTGCTGGCAGCGGGACCAGGACCCGTTCAAGGAGCCGTACCCGAAGAAGTGGGGCGGGGCGAACAACGGAAACTCGCTGCCGCCGGGCGACACGCACATAGTGTATCCGGGGCCGGACGGCCCGTGGCCGAGCGTCCGGCTGGAGTCCACGCGCTCCGGGATGGAGGACGCCGACCTGCTGCTGGCGCTGCGCGGGAAAGACCCGGCGCGGGCCGACGCGGTGACGCGGATGGCGGTGCGCGGCTTCGCCGATTACGCGAAAACCTGCCCGGAATACCGCAAGGCCCGGAAGGCCCTTTTGGAGGCCGTTTCGGATACAATAAAATAACCATTGCCTAACAAGACGGTTTTTTGGGATACTCTACACCGATTCACACACCACAACGGAGTTCCAAAGTGAGCGACACCACCGAGAAGATGACGCCCGAGCTCGAGGCGTTCATCAAAGACTGGAAATCCAAGCCCGGCAACCTGATCATGGTCCTGCACAGGGTCCAGCAGGTCTACGGGTACATTCCGCGCAACATAGCGATCGAGACGGCGAAGCTGCTCGACGTTCCGCTGGCGAAGATATACGGCGTCATAACCTTCTACAATTTCTTCAAATTGCAGAAGGCCGGCAAGTATCTGGTCCAGGTGTGCCTTGGCACGGCGTGCTACCTGCGCGGCGGCGACGACCTCGTGAAAGAGTTCGAGAAGCAGCTCGGCGTGGGGCTGAACGTCACCACGCCGGACGGGCTGTTCTCGGTCGAGGCGGTGCGCTGCCTGGGCTGCTGCGGCCTGGCGCCGGTCGTCGTCGTGAACGGCGAGGTGCACGGCAAGCTCGCCGCGAAGGACGTGGCGGGCCTGATCGAAAAGTGCCGCAACGCCTGACGGGGGCGACGGGATGCACGCCACGATATCGGACGTGATCTGCGACACCGTGCAGAACTCCATCGAGGCGGGCGCCCGTAACATAGAACTTGCGCTGACGGAAGACGGACGCATGATCCGCGTGGAGATAAAAGACGACGGCAAAGGCATGGACGAAGCCACGCTCGCGAGGGTGTGGGACCCGTTCTACACCGAGCCGGGCAAGCACGCCGCGAGGCGCGTGGGCCTGGGGCTGCCGCTTCTCCGCCAGATCGCGGAATCGACCGGCGGCGGGGTGTCGCTGAAAAGCGAAAAAGGCAGAGGCACCGACCTTGCGTACTCGTTCGCGGCGGACAACGTGGACACGCCGCCGATGGGCGACATAGCGGGGACGGTGCTGACGCTGTTCAACTACGAAGGCGCCTTCGAGCTCGTGTTCAGGCACGCGCGCGGCGGCGGAGAATACGAAATCTCGAGATCGGAGCTGGCGGACGCGGCGGGATCGCTGCAGGACGCGCAGGGGCTCGCCCTGGCGTCGCAGTTCCTCCGCGCGCAGGAAGAGTCCCTTCCGGCCGCATGACGGCCGCCGCTCCCCGGAAAACGGTTTGCACACAGGAGTAAAACAAAATGGCTAAACTCACACTCGACGACCTGCGCAAGATGCGCGACAAGACCCAGCAGGCGATGTCCATGCGCGACTCGTCAAAGAAAGACATCCAGGTGATAGTGGGGATGGGCACGTGCGGCATCGCCGCCGGCGCCAAGGACACCTTCGGCGCGATCGTCGACGCGATCGCCGAGAAGGGCCTCACGAACGTCCTCGTGCGGCAGACGGGCTGCATGGGCCTCTGCCACTCGGAGCCGACGGTGGAGGTGGTCGCGCCCGACATGCCGGCCGTGATCTACGGAAACGTGGACGCCGCCGTGGCGCGCGAGATCGTGGACACGCACATCGTGGGCCGCAAGCTCCTCGACGGCCACATCTGCGACCGCCCGTCGATCGACATCATCACGAACAAGTAAACAGTCATAAGCGACGGAGAACCGCACAAATGGCTTACCAGCAATACCTTCTCGTCTGCGGCGGCACGGCGTGCACGTCCGGACGTTCGCTCGAACTCGCGGAGAACCTTGAAAAGGGCATCGCCGAGGCCGGCCTGTCCGACCGCGTCCAGGTGGTCCGCACCGGCTGCCTGGGCTTCTGCGAAAAAGGCCCGATCGTCAAAGTCCTCCCCGAAGGCACCTTCTACGTGTGCGTGAAGCCCGAAGACGCAGACGAAATCGTCAAGGAGCACGTGGTGAAGGGCCGCGTGGTCCCGCGCCTGCTCTACGACGAAAAGCAGGCCAAGACCCTCGTGGGCGAAGAGAACATCCCGTTCTACCAGAAGCAGTTCCGCATCGTGCTCAGGAACTGCGGCGTGATCGACCCCGAAAAGATCGAGGACTACATCGCGCGCGACGGCTACAAGGCCCTCGAAAAGGTCCTTTTCGAGATGAAGCCCGAAGACGTGGTCGACGAAATCCTCAAGTCCGGCCTGCGCGGCCGCGGCGGCGCGGGCTTCCCCACCGGGCGCAAGTGGCAGTTCGCCGCCGCCCAGCCCAAGGGCCAGAAGTACATGGTGTGCAACGCCGACGAGGGCGACCCCGGCGCGTACATGGACCGCTCCACCCTCGAGGGCGACCCCCACTCCGTGCTCGAGGCCATGACGATCGCCGGCTACGCGATCGGCGCCTCCAAGGGCTTCATATACATCCGCGCGGAATACCCGCTCGCGATCCACCGCCTCGAAGTGGCCATCGCCCAGGCGCACGACCTCGGCCTGCTGGGCGACGACATACTCGGCTCCGGCTTCAGCTTCGACATCGAGCTTCGCTTCGGCGCCGGCGCGTTCGTGTGCGGCGAGGAGACCGCCCTCCTGCAGTCCATCGAAGGCAACCGCGGCATGCCGCGCCCGCGCCCGCCGTTCCCGGCCGTCAAGGGCCTGTGGGGCCGCCCGACCGTCATCAACAACGTCGAGACCCTCGCCAACATCCCCGTCATCATCATGAAGGGCTGGCAGTGGTTCTCGAACATCGGCACCGCCACCACCAAGGGCACGAAGGTGTTCGCGCTCACCGGCAAGGTCAACAACTCCGGCCTCATCGAAGTCCCCATGGGCACCACCCTGCGCGAGATCATCTTCGAGATCGGCGGCGGCATCCGCGAAGGACACTCCTTCAAGGCGGCCCAGACCGGCGGCCCGTCCGGCGGCATCATCCCGCCCCAGTTCCTCGACACCCCGATCGACTACGAGTCCCTCGCCAAGATCGGCTCGATCATGGGCTCCGGCGGCTTGATCGTCATGGACGACTCCGACTGCATCGTCGACATCGCCAAGTTCTACCTGGACTTCACGGTGGACGAGTCCTGCGGCAAGTGCGCGCCCTGCCGCATCGGCGGCCGCAAGCTGCTCGGCCTGCTGAAGAAGATCTCCGACGGCCGCGGCGAGCTCGCCGACATCGACCGCATGAAGGCGATTTCGCAGGCCATGTGCACCGCCTCGCTCTGCGGCCTGGGCCAGACCGCCTCCAACCCCGTGAAGTCGTCGCTGAACTACTTCATGGACGAATATCTGGAGCACATCAACGAACACAAGTGCCGCGCGCACAAGTGCTCGAAGCTCGTCTCCTACGAAATCGACGCCGAAAAGTGCAAGGGCTGCACGCTCTGCGCCCGCAACTGCCCCGCGAAGGCCATCGACGGCGAGGTGCGCAAGCCACACTCGATAGACAAGAAGAAGTGCATCAAGTGCGGCCTGTGCGCGGCCAAGTGCAAGTTCGGCGCCGTCAAGATCGCCTGACACGAAAGGAATCCAGGAAATGTCCGACAAAGCTCTCGTGAATCTTGAAATCAACGGCATCGCGCTCACGGCGCCCGCAGGCTCCACGATCCTGCAGGCCGCCCGCGCCGCCCACATCCGCATCCCCACGCTGTGCTACCACCCCGACCTCCGCGCGTCGGCTTCGTGCGGCATCTGCGTGGTGCGCCAGCTGGTGCCTTCCCGCACCGAGCCGGGCAAGTGGGTCCCGTCGCCGAAGCTCCTCCGCGCCTGCTGCACCGAGGTCGCCGAAGGCATGAAGATCGCCACCCACGACGCCGACATCGTGTCGGTCCGCCGCACGGTGCTAGAACTCATCCTCGCCAACCACCCGAACGACTGCCTGCAGTGCCTCCGTTCGGGCAACTGCGAGCTCCAGACCCTCGCCGCCGACTTCGGGATCCGCGAGAACCCCTTCCAGAAGGAAGTGGTCGCGGCGCCCGTCGACGACTCCACCGGCTCCATCGTGCTCAACCCGATGAAGTGCGTGAAGTGCGGCCGCTGCGCCGAAGTCTGCCAGGAAATGCAGAACGTCTGGGCCCTCGAATACATCGGCCGCGGCGAAAAGACCGTCATGGCCCCCGCCGCCGGACTCAAGCTCGCCGAATCGCCCTGCATCAAGTGCGGCCAGTGCTCCGCGCACTGCCCCGTGGGCGCCATCTACGAGAACGACCAGACCGCCAAGGTGTGGGACGCCCTGCGCGACCCTGAAAAGACCTGCATCGTGCAGATCGCGCCCGCCGTCCGCGTCGCCGTCGGCGAGGCGTTCGGCATGAAGCCCGGCGAGCTTTCCACCGGCAAGATCTACGCCGCGCTGAAGATGCTCGGGTTCGACAAGGTGTTCGACACCAACTTCTCCGCCGACGTCACGATCATGGAGGAAGGCACCGAGTTCATCAAGCGCTTCACCGAAAAGGGCGAACTGCCGCTGATCACCAGCTGCTGCCCCGCGTGGACCGACTGGATGGAGAAGTACGCGCCCGACTTCACGGAGAACTTCTCCTCCGCCAAGTCCCCGCAGCAGATGCTCTCCGCCCTCGCCAAGTCCTACTGGGCCGAGAAGAACGGCGTGGACCACACGAAGATCCACGTCACTTCGATCATGCCTTGCACGGCCAAGAAGTACGAAATCGGCCGCGACGAATACATGAGCGCGACCGGCACGCAGGATACCGACGTCGTCCTGACCACACGCGAACTCGCGCGCATGATCAAGGCCGCCGGCATCGATTTCGCCAACCTGCCCGAAGCGCCCGCCGACAAGCTGCTCGGCGCGTACACCGGCGCCGGCACGATATTCGGCGTGACCGGCGGCGTGATGGAGGCCGCCCTCCGCACCGCCTACTGCCTGATCACCGGCGACGCGCAGCCGCCCAGCATCGACTTCAAGGAAGTCCGCGGCATGGAGGGCGTCAAGTCCGCCACGATCGACATCAAGGGCGTGAAGGTGAACATCGCCGTCGCGCACCAGATGGGCAACGTCGAAAAGGTGCTCGACCAGATCCGCGAGGACCGCAGGAACGGCGTGAAGCCGCGCTACGACTTCATCGAGGTCATGGCCTGCCGCGGCGGCTGCATCGGCGGCGGCGGTCAGCCTTGCGGCGCCACGGACGAGATCCGCGCCCTCCGCACGGCCGGCATCTACACCGACGACGAGAAGAGCACGCTCCGCATGTCGCACCTGAACCCCGAGGTCAAGGAGCTGTACGACACCTACCTCGGCAAGACCGGCGCCCAGGGCGGCGAGAAGGCGGAGCACCTGCTCCACACCCGCTACCACAAGCGCGACGTCTACAAGTTCGACGCCGCGAAGTGACGCGGCCGGATCCAGTGCATGGACGAAAGCGCCGGGCGGTTCCACACCGCCCGGCGCTCCGTTTTCCCGGCCCCGGCCGCGCGCGGCGCGCGGCCCGCCCGGCGCGTCAGATGCGCTCCGGCGCCTCGATCCCCAGCAGCTCCAGGCCTTTCGCCAGGATCTTCCCGAACGCCGCGCACAGCGCGATGCGCGCGTCGCGCACCGCAGGCTCCGATTTCAGGACCGGCGACGACTGGTAGAACGACGAATACAGCTGCGAAAGGCCGAAAAGGTAGTCGGCCAGCACGGACGGCTTGCAGATGTCCGCCGCGCGCGCGACAGCCGCCGGGAACTGGAGCATCTTCAGCGCCAGCGCCTTTTCCGCAGGCGTGGAGACCGCAGGCGGGATTCCGCACGCCGCCGCGCGCGGATCGGCGCCTTCCGCCGCCGAGTAGCGGTCGATTAGCGAGCAGACGCGCGCGTGCGCGTACTGCAGATACGGGCCGGAGTTCCCTTCCAGCGCCAGCGCCTTGTCCCAGTCGAAGTCTATCGCCGTGGCCGGGTCGTGCGAGAGGTCCGTGTACTTCACGGCGCCGAACCCGATCTGGCGCGCGAGCCTGAGTTCCGCCTCCGACGGTTCGCCCTGCGCGTTTTCGCCGCGTATCACGGCAAGCGCGCGGCGCTCCGCCTCCGCCAGCAGCTCGTCCAGCTTTATGAGGTTGCCTTCGCGCGTCGATATGGCCTTGCCCTGGAAAGACATCAGCCCGAACGGCACGTGCACGAGTTTCGTCTTCATCCCGAGCCGCGCGCAGATGGCGAACAGCTGCTTGAAGTGCAGCTGCTGGCGGTCGTCCGTCACGTACACGATGCGGTCGGGCGCGAATTCCTCGGTGCGGGCCTCGGCGCAGGCGATGTCGGTCGTGGTGTAGTTGTAGCCGCCGTCGGACTTGCGCACTATCGCAACCGGCAGCTTCTCCTCCTCGAACCTCACGATGAGCGCGCCTTCGGACTCTTCGGCGAGCCCGGCCTTCTGCAGCTCCTCTATCACGCCCGGCAGGCGGTCGTTGTAGTGCGACTCGCCGCGCCACATGTCGAACTTCACGCCCAGAAGGTCGTATATGCGCGTGAACTCCGCTATCGAAACGTCGATGAACCGCTTCCACAGCGCAAGGTTCTCCGGGTCGCCCTGCTGGAGCTTCACCAGCTCGGCGCGGCAGGCGTTCTTCCATTCCTCGTCGGTCTTCGCGCGGGCGGACGATTCCACGTACGCGCGCTCGAGGTCCGCCACGGCGGCGGATTCCCTTTCGGCCGGCGAAAGGCACTCGCGGTAGCCTTTTATCAGTATCCCGAACTGCGTTCCCCAGTCGCCCAGGTGGTTGTCGGCGACCACGCGGTAGCCCAGCGCCCGGTACAGCCTGTCTATGGCGTTGCCTATCACGGTGGAGCGGATGTGGCCGATGTGCATCTGCTTGGCGGCGTTGGGCGAAGAGTAGTCCATCACCACGCACTTGCCTTCGCCGGACTGCGGAATCCCCAGCGACGGGCTCGCCGCCATTTCTTCTATGCGTTCCGCCGTCCATGCGGGCGATACGGAGATGTTTATGAATCCCGGGCCGGCGATTTCGGCCTTTTCGACGAATTCCGGGAGCGGCGCGGCGGCGAGCGCGGCTTCGGCGATAGTGCGCGGCGGCTTGTGCAGGATCTTCGCCAGCCCCATCGCGTCGTTGCACTGGAAGTCGCCGAACTTCGCGTCGGTCGCGGGCAGTACGCGCGGGGCGGGGATTCCGGCGTCCGGGAACGCCTTGGCAAAAGCGCCGGCAAGCCATGCCGACAGTTCTGATTCGCAAGTCTGCATTTCGTTTCCTCGTGGTGTCTGCGGCGGAAGCCGCCCGTCCGCGCCGCGCGCGGCCGGGCTTTCCGTCATTCGTAAACCTGTTCCATCTTCATTCCGCGCGAGCCTTTCAGGAGCACCGTGTCGCCCTCGCGCAGGATGGCCGGCATCAGCGCGCGCGCGGTGGCGGCGTCGGCGACCGTGACGATCGTCGCGCCCGGCGCGGCGGCGTGGTAGGCGGGGGCGAACGCGCTTTCCATCAGCCCGCCCGCGGCCACCACGATGTCTATTCCGCATTCCGCGGCGGCGCGCGCGGTGGCGGCGTGGAGCTCGCCCGCGCGCGGCCCCAGCTCGAACATGTCGCCCAGCACGGCGATCCGCCGCCCTTTGCACGGCCATTTCGCGAAATTCCGCAGCGCGGCCTGCATCGACGCGGGGTTCGCGTTGTAGGCGTCGTCGATCCACGTCACGCCGTCGCGTACCGTCTTGCGCCAGCGGCGGCCCGGCAGGGAGAATCCTTCCAGCGCCTTGGCGCACGCGTCCGCGTCCGCGCCCAGCGTGCGCGCCGCCGCGAACGCTATCAGCGCGTTCGAGATGTTGTATTCGCCCGGAACGCCGATGTCGAGCGCGGTGGTTTCGCCGTCCGGCCCCGCCACCGTGAACCGGCCCGCCGCCGGGTCGGCCGAGACGGTGTGGAAAGGCGCCGAGGCGTCGCGCATCGACACTTCCACGACGCGCGCCTTCGACATCGCCTTCAGCGCGCCGAAGCGCAGGTTTTCGCGCGACAGCACGCAGAATCCGGATTCCGGGACGGCCTCGAACAGCGCGCCCTTCTCGCGCGCCGTGCCGTCGAGCGATCCGAAATGTTCGATGTGCGCTTCGCCTATCGACGATATCGCGGCGCAGTCCGGCTGCAGGATGCCGGCCAGCGCGGCTATTTCGCCGGGATGGTTCGAGCCGCACTCGAACACGCAGAACGCGCTGTCGCGCGCGGCGTTCAGTATCGACAGCGGCAGGCCCAGGTCGTTGTTGAAATTGCCTTCGGTGGCGGAAGTCTTCCCCGCGGAGCGCAGGAACGCGGCGAGGAACTCCTTGGTGGACGTCTTGCCGGCTGAGCCGGTCACGCCGGCCACCGCGGCGCGGAGGGTCTTTCTGTAGCCACGCGCGGCGTCGGCCAGCGCGCGCCGCGAATCGCGCACCGTCACGCACGGCAGCGGGGTGCCGTCCGGCGCGTACACCGGGTCGCCGTCGGTCATCACGAGCGCGGCGCCTGCGGCGATGGCCTGTGCGGCGAATTCGCGCCCGTGCGCGTGTTCGCCCTGCAGGGCCGCGTACAGCGAGCCCGGCGCGGTCTTGCGGGAATCTATGGCTGCGCCTTCGAAGGAGTCCGGCGGCGCGCCGTGCGGTTCGCCGCCCGTCCATTCCAAAAGCTCTTCTATGGAAACCGGCATGGCGCGGCGCCCTTCAGCAGACGCCGCGCGTGGATTCGCGGTAGAATTTCACGAGGTGCGCGATTTCGGGCAGCGGCTCGATCTCGGCCTCTATCTTCTCCATCGCCTGCGAGCGGTTCAGCTTTTCGCGGTAGATGATGCGGTAGGCGTCCTTCAGCGCGGCGCACACGTTCTTCGGGAAGCCGCGGCGGGAAAGCCCCACGGTGTTCGGGCCGATGGCGCGCATGTCGCCGTCCACTTCGTCGCACATCATGTACGGCGGGATGTCGCGGCGGACCTTGCCGGCGCCGCCGACCATCGAATGCGCGCCGATGCGGCAGAACTGGTGCACGCCCGTCACGCCGCCGATGATGCCGAAGTCTTCGATCGTCACGCTGCCGGCCAGCTGCACGCAGTTGGACGTTATCACGTGGTCGCCCAGCACGCAGCCGTGGGCCACGTGGCAGTAGGCCATGATCAGGCAGTTCTTGCCGACTATGGTCTTTTCGCCGTCGAAGGTCCCAAGATGCACTGTGGAGAATTCGCGCAGCACCGTGCCGTCGCCGATTTCCACGTACGACACGGAGCCGTCGATGTACTTCAGGTCCTGCGTCTTCATGCCCACGCAGGCGTACGGGTACACGCGGCAGTTGCGGCCGATCGTGGTGTGGCCGCGCAGTATCGCGCCCTGCTGCACGGTGGAGCCTTCGCCGATGGTCACGTCGGGGCCCACGCTCGCGAGCGGACCTATCTCCACGTCGTCCGCCAGTTTCGCCGCGGGGTCTACGAATGCGGTTGGATGTATTTTAGCCATATTGTCGTCTTTCCGGTGTGTATGCAGTTCAGAAAAGAAGCCGCCTTGCGCCGCCGGGCGCGGGGAGCGCCTGCCGCGGTTCGCGGAATATCGCGTTCACGGTGGAGTCGCCCAGCATGGCGCGCCAGTCGGCCACGCCGCCGGGTGCCTTTTCGGGCGGCCTGCCGGCCTTGGCGGCGGCGGCCAGCGCGGCGCGTTCGTCGCTCTCGATCGTGGCGGCCAGCTGCTTGACAGCGTCTATGCGCTCTTTGCGCGTGTCCCGCCTGGTGACGAATGCGGCGCAGGCGCGCGCAGATCTGGATATGCTGTCCATTATGCGCTTGTCGCCGTCCGAGCGGAGGAGGTCTCCGTAGGCGGAGCGCAGGCTGGCGAGCACCGGCACGAGCGTGCCGAACCGCTCGCCGCCCTTGCCGGCGCCGGACTGGTCCCTCGCCGGTTCGCCCGCGGCCTTCGCGTACGCCTTGAAGAAGAACTCCGAGCACAGCAGGCGCATCTCGACCGCCCGGTCCGCCTCCGCCCCGGCGGATCTGCGTCCGGCTATCTGGATCGCGCCTTCGAGCGACACCAGCGCGGCGCGCTTCACGCCGTCGGCGTTGGCGGGGTCGCGCAGCCATCTTTCGCCTTCGCCGCCCCGCGCCGCGAGCGACGTCATCAGCTTCTGCGCGAACGCGCACGGAATGTCCATGAGCCGCAGCATCGCGGCGCAGGCCGTGCAGTCGCTCAGGCCCTGGAAGTCGGTGTAAGCGCTGTCGGCCAGCACGGTGCGCAGGAACGGCAGCGTAAGGTCGGGACGGTTCATGCCGCACAGCGCCGTCGCGATCTTGACGCATTCCCGCGTCGACGGATTTCTTTTTTCGCGGGCCGCCTCCATCAGGATTTCCACCGTTTCGCGGGCCCTTTCCGTGTACATCCGCGCCACTTCGTGCTTCTGGTCGATTGCGCTCAGGTAGGCCATGCCCGAATGCGCCCTGTCGATGCCGTCGGCCAGGAACACGAGGTCGGGCATGGCGTCTGGCGGCGTCTTGGGGTCGGCGTGCAGGCGTATGCCGCGCAGCTGGCTGGTCTGGAAGTAGCGTATCACCGACTCCGTCGAGATCGGATACAGGTGGCATGCTTCGCGCGCGGCTTCCGCGAACTCGCGGTCCATCCCGCGGTTGTAGTACAGCATCGCTATGGCGCTGCGCAGCTTGGAGAAGTTCTTCTGCGCGGCGAAGTCCCGGCGGAACGCCGGGTCGCGCAGCAGCCGGCGCGTGTACCAGTCCCAGAAGTCCATGTCGGACCGAACGGTCGCGGGCGGCATCCTGACGGCGAACGGGCTCTTGCCGTCGATCGACGGGTCGCCTTCGATCTTCATTATCAAGCCGTGCGGCGTGAGGTACGGGTACATCCACTGGATCGGGTAGCTTTCTTCGATGTAGAAGTCGCGGCGCAGGCGCTCGCGGTCGAACATCTGCCGCGCCAGGATGGCGTTGATCTTCATCACCTCCAGCGCGCCCTGCACTTCTATCTTGCCGTGCGCGGACGAGCCGGGGTTCTCCTTGTCGTACTGCTCGAAGGCGAGCTGCGAGTCAGCCGTGTCGGGAATCCAGATGTCGTCGCCGTACAGGTCGCGCTCCACCGACATGTAGGTGCCGTCGGCCAGCGCGTTCTGGGTGATCAGATGCACGTCGGGCCTGTAGTCCGCCGAGTAGATCATGTACGTCGGCACGAAGCGCCCCGGATCGGAGCCGCCGAAGAAGAACGCGTCTTTCGTCATCGGCGGCGGCCAGTCGGGATTCGGTAGCGGCTCTTCGTCCGGCGAAAGCTCCGGCGCTATGGCGCGGTTGCCTTCGAGCTGGTACGCGCCGAACTGCCAGCCGAACGTGTGGCCGTTCTGCTCTGCGCTTCCCATGCGCATTATCAGGTCGTCGTTCGTGTAGTTTTCGTATACCGGTATCAGGAACGTGAGCGAGGCCGCGGCGAGGAGCGCGCCGAGCACCGGCCGCCTGAACGGGCTGTCGCGCAGGACCGGCGCCAGCCACCTGTTCGCCACAGCCAGGCCGAAGGCGAGCCCGCAGCCGATCCACAGCGAGAATATGCCGTGCGACGATATGAACTTCACCTTCTGTATGAAGCCGTCCTGTATGTCGCCGCGCGTGTTGGCCAGCATGATCAGGACGAAGCTCATCATCACGAACCCCGCGCCGGTGCACAGAAGCCAGCGTTGCGAAATGTCGTCGGCGCAGAAGCGCGGCGGGTGCGAAAGGTCCGCCGGCTTCGCGGCGTCCCGCCCTTCTCCCTCCGCCGCGTCTCCGGCGGCGTCCGCTTTGCGCACCGTCGCGCCGGCGTCCGCCCCGCCCGCGAGCAGCTTCGCCGTCTGGCGGCACAGTATCGCCACGGCGCCCGTGGCCGCCAGCGCGCCCAGGGCGGCGATCAGCAGCTTGTCCACGCGCCACGGCGGCTCGCCGCCGTAGATTTCGGACGCCACCACGAGCGCGGCCACCGCTATGTACAGCGCGGCGGCCAGGTTGAGCGCGCTGCGCGCGCGGCCTTTGGCGTTGCGCCACTTCCACGCTGCGAACGGCAGCAGCGCCAGCGTGGCCGCCACGAGCGTGAACTGCATGCGCAGGTCGGAAAGATACGAGCCGAACTGGTCGCCCAGCTTCTCGAACCCGCCGTCGAGGAACCCTATCGCCTCGTACTGCCCGCGCGTGATGGCGTGCTTGAACCCTTTCCACGTGCGCGGGTACGCCCAGTTCATCGGCGGGTTGCGCAGGTCCGAGACTATCGGCATGTACGCGTAGAACGAAACGCCCAGTTCCGCGAAGAACGCCGCGAACGCCACGCGCCTGCCGTTGGGCAGCGCCGCCCACGCAAGCCCCAGCGCCGCGAAGTTCCAGAGCACCGGCCAGAAGAACCACCACGTGTTCGGATCCGTCAGGCCGTTGAGCGCGCCGCGCACGGCCAGCGCGAAGAACGCCAGCTGCGCGCCCGTCACGGGTATCGCGTACGCCGCGCCGCGCGGTATCTTCCATGTCAGCGCCCACACGACGGCGATGCCCGCCGCCAGCACAAGGCCGGGGACGAGCCACGAAAACTCCTTGCCCGCGCCGTGCACGCCCGCGGCGTCGAGCGCCACGAGCGGCGCGACGGCCGCCGCCGCCGCGAAGAGCGCCATCCCCGCCGCCGCGAATCCCGCGATCCTGCCGGACGGGCCGCCCGTCCCGTCGAGCGCGTCGCGGACGATCTCGCGGAGCGTCTTGTCGCGCCTGAACGCCACGTACAGCGCGCACGCGATGGAAAGCGACAGCAGCACGCCTACCGCCAGGTACAGGTCCGGGCTGGCGAGCGGCGCGCCCGCCAGCTGCGATTCGGGCCACGTGCGCGGCGCCGACCTGCCGTATACAAATGTTCCGGCCGGACCCGCCCCGAACCACACCTCCGTCACGGAGAATACGCGCGACAGCAGCATGGCCGCCACGCCCGCGAGCGCCGTGCAGGCCCCCGCCAGCGCCGGCATGTCGGCGCGCCACCTGCCAGGATTCGCCTCCGCCCTGCGCCGCATCGCGGCCGCGACTGCCGCCGCCGCCACGACGAGGATCGCGCCGGTCCACAGCAGGGTGCTGTCGGGCACGCCCTGCAGCGCTACGTCGCCCAGATGGTTGAACTTCGCCACTTCGTAGGGCAGCGTCTGCGGCCTGGCCGTCGCGGAGGCGAATATGGAACTGTTCTGCGCCTGCCCGAAGATCCATCTCTTCCCGGGCATGTTCGCCACGTCTTCCCGCGAAACGACGGAAAGGAGGTGCGCCGTGAGTCCGATCGGGACCAGCAGCAGCGTGAAGTCGCGGAAGAGCCTGATCTCCGTCGTCAGTATCACCAGCACGAGCGGCACCGCGGCGAAAAGAAGCACCTGGTAGTTCGTCAGGCCGAGCCCGAACACGAACGCCGTGAGCCACAGGATCTTGTCGGACGGCCTGCGCATCCAGCGGTACGTCAGCAGCAGGACCCACATCAGGAACAGCGCGTTCAGCGAGTATATCTCGACTATCGTCGCCTGCGACCACATGACCGGCGAGAACGCGAACACCAGCGAGCCGCCCAGGCCGCCGGCCAGCGCCATCATGTCGCGGTGCCTGTCGGACGCCCCCTCCCCCGCCTCGCCGCGCAGCATGTCGCGCGCGGAGCTTGTTATCAGCATCGCAGTGCATCCCGCCGCCAGCGCGCCGAATACCGCGCTCATCAGCGAAATCGCCCACGCCGGCGTAGGATGCCCCTGGTACGTCACCCAGCCGAACACGCGGCAGAATACCCACGCGCACATCGTCCACAGCGGATATCCCGGCGGGTGCGGCACCCCCAGCCAGTCGCCGGCCGTCGCCAGCTCGCCGGAGTCTTCCATGCCCACGCTCGGCCCGAGCGTGAAGAAGTACACAAGCATCGACACCGCCGTGGCGCCCCAGAACGAAAGCCAGTCCGTCTTGCTGAAAAACGGCCCGCAGGGACGCGACGGCGCGCCGTCCCCGCCTTTTTTCGAGAAAATGTTTCCGAACATTTGGATTCCGGTTTTTGCTGTTGGTTGAAGATGTATTATTCTACCATACGCGGCCTGCGTCCGCAAATACGATTTGGCCGCCGCGCCCGGCCCCGCGGCGCGGCGCCGCGGGCCTCCGGCGGGTCA
Source organism: uncultured bacterium (assembly GCA_902799715.1). Classification (GTDB taxonomy): domain Bacteria; phylum Verrucomicrobiota; class Kiritimatiellia; order RFP12; family UBA1067; genus CADCBS01. The sequence continues at coordinate 35,253 of CADCBS010000007.1, forward strand.
CTTCCCCGCGCCGGGCGGCCGGGCGGAGTATGCAAGCCCCGGGACTTCGCGCGGCCGGTCGCTCGTCCCGAGCACCGGCGCGAACGAGCCTATCCACTTCCAGCCGCCTTTTTTCGGGAGCGTCATCTTGACGTGGTTCACGCCTTTCTTCAGGTGTATGGGCGTCGGTTCGCGGTACCAGTAGTCTTCGTCGACGAGCGGCGTCTCCTTCGGATTGCCTCCGGTCCCCGGATGCGCCCATTCCGGCGGCTCGATCCTGCGGCCGTTCAGCTCTACCGTCGCGCCGTGCTTGTTCCACTCGCCGCGCTTCGGCGTGGGTGCGTCGCGGCTGCGCCCGTCCGACCGCGAAAACCCCGTCATGCCGATCCACGCGCCGCAGTCGATCTCGCGTTCGCTCGTTATCCACGTCTCGAGCGTCGCCACGCCGTCGCGGCCCGGCGCGAACGCGCTTGCGGGGAACCAGAAATGCCGCGGATAGACCGTGGCCTGCGGAATGTCCTCGCCCAGAACCGCGCCGTCCGCGTCTGTCATGCGCCAGCGCATCTGCGTCTGCGCGACGTACGGGAAAGGATGCCGCAGGTCTTTCAGCACTTTGTCGCGCTGCGCGACCGTGCGCCGTTCGAGGTCCGCCGCCAGCGCGAAACGCGGGTCGTCCGGCCGCGGCAGGCGCGCGTAGAGCGACGGTTCGTCCTTTTCGCGCCCGCGCCAGAAATTGTCGGAAAGGAGCACGATCGCGGGATAGACGGCGTTCATCCTCGCGACGTCTTCGGTGTCGGCTATCGCGTCGTCGTGCCACACGCAGATCGTCGCGCCCAGCTTCTCCCCTTTTCCGCCCCACCGGCACGGCTGCTGGTAGGCGGCCACCGAAAGAAGCTCCTCGGGGTCGACGTGGTTGATGTAGTAGCTGTTCTGCGAGTCGATGTATGGCGTCTTGTCGCCGCGCGGATCCTTCGCCCCCATCCAGAGATGCTTGATCGCCTGTCCGGGCAGCCGCAGCCCCGGCGACCAGCCCATGAGCGCGCGCCCGTTGCCGGCGGCTTTCCCCGCCCAGAAGTCGAGGTGGCTTTGCGGAACCTTCTCCCCGCGCTCGCGCGCCTCGTCCGTGCCGAGGTGGATTATCGGCATGTCTTCGGGCGGCGCGAGCGAGCATAGCTCGTCGATCAGCTCGCCCAGCACGGTCTTGGCCTTTTCGCACGAAAGGTCTCCGATCCCCGTCGCCTTCCTGAACGCCAGCGTGTGGCCCGGCATGTCGAGTTCCGGGACCACGGTCACGCCGCGCGCCTTCGCGAAGGCGAGGACGTCCTTGAATTCGGCCTGCGTGTAGAACTTTCCGGCGTTGCGAGAAAACGCTTCGCGCCTCTGTAGCTCCGGATGCCTCTTCGATTCGAGCCGCCAGCCGTAGTTGTCCGTAAGATGCCAGTGGAACACGTTGTATTTGTAGGCGGCGAGCATGGCGATCGCGTCTTTTATCGACTGTACGCTCTGGTAGTTGCGTCCGCAGTCGAGCATCAGCCCGCGGTACTTGAACTCCGGCCAGTCGACTATAGTGCAGTCCGGCACGGGTTCCGCCCCGGCGAGCTTCTCCAGCTGCGCCCATGTCGCGCGGGCGTAGCGCAGTCCCTCGGCGTCGCCCTCGAATCCGGGCTTCCCCCCGCGCACGGCAAGCGTGTAGCCGCCCTCGTGCGAGATGTGCGTAGCGGCGATGCCGTCCGCGCCGCGGTGTACGATTCGCGGGCGCGGCATCAGTTCGTCTATGCAGTCCGCCCGCGATCCGGTTGCCGCTGCGATGCAAAGCACGGCCGAAACGGCGAAAACCGCACCCCGTCCGGCGGCCATGGATTCAAGGCGTCCTGTCATGATATGCTCCGTTCTCGATGCAACGCCATTGTACCAAAAATACGCCCCGGCTTGAAGCCTCCCCGCAACTTGCCGCTTTGCCCCGCACCTCCTCTCCCCCCCCATGAACCGCCGACGGAAGCCCCCGCCTTCCCCCGTCCCATCCCTCCGAATCCCCGTCCCCTCC
>CADCBS010000008.1 GCA_902799715.1 uncultured bacterium
TGAGAATGGCGACGAGACGCAGAAGAAGATTCTTCGCATAGCCGAGAGGCTTGAGGGATGCGTCAGGCAGCCCGGTCTCCACGCCTCCGGGATCGTCATATCGCGCCGTCCGCTTTCTGAGACATTGCCTGTAATGTCGCGTGAGGAGAATGCTCGGAGGGCTGGCGAGCCTGAGCTCATCACGCAATATGACGGACATTATGTCGAGCCGATAGGACTCGTAAGGTTTGATATTCTTGGATTGAAGACATTGGCCGTCCAGAAGTACTGCGTGAACCTGATCAAGGAGCGGAAAGGATGGGTGGTCGATCTCGACAAGATCCCGTATGACGAACCTGAAACGATGGAGGTCTTTGCAAGGGGCGATACTGAGCATATTTTCCAGTTCGAGTCCGACGGAATGAAACGCTGGCTCAAGGCGCTCAAGCCGAAATGCGTTGATGACCTCGTGGCCATGAACGCTCTGTACCGTCCGGGGCCAATAGCATGCATCCCTACGTTCGTGCGGCGCAAGAACGGCGAGGAGCTAGTCACATACGACCATCCTCTCATGGAGGATGATCTGCGCGAGACATACGGCGTTACCATCTATCAGGAGCAGATCATGATACTCTCACGGAAGCTGGCCGGTTTCACGCGTAGCGAGTCGGACAAGCTGCGCAAGGCGATGGGCAAGAAGCGACTCGACATCATGGAAGAGATGAAGGTCAAGTTCGTAGAAGGCTGTCTCGCCAACCAGGCCTATCTCAAGGCGCATTATCCAGAGGAGTTCATGGTCGCCTTGATGGAGAGTGAATATGCGAATGGAATAAAAATCCGCGACTACATAAGCGAGGCACGAGCCAAAGGTATCAGATTATACTCTACGGTTGATTGTGATAAGATTGATTGGAGCCGCCTTGATAAAACGGGTGGGTTAACTGTTTTGGAAATGCCGTGTGATGACGACGATAATTCTTGGCGAGGTGTTTTGCGCGGAGCTTATGAATGGGCGAAAAAGCGAAACGGCACAAAAATCGTCTCGTACTACTCAATGCGCAAATGCCGAGATGAGATCGTGAAAGATGCTGTCGCAGATGGACAATATCTCAACTTCAATGATACACCTGCAATAGAAGTCAACAGGTTGTGCGATGTGGTCGATGATCAAAACTCCATTCTTGGAAAATGTTGGCATAAGCATAGTAAGGATCGAAAGCGCTTTGTGCGTGTTGGTCTGGTGATAGTAGATTGTCTTCAATTGGCAACGATTGAAGGTGAGCGATCTGCGAATAAGGCTGACAAGGATGCGTCCATCCTGTACCGCCTTGCTCAGATGGCATACGAACGGTATCTCCAAGTCGTTGTCTTATCGCGGAAACCTCGCGGAGACCGGGTTATGGTATAATATCAACCATGCGCGGCAGACCAAGAAAGAACATGACGGAGGCGGAACGACACGATTTCAGGCTGGAATTGTCGAAGATGTCTCATGCCAGGGCTCGGCGGATCGCGTGGGGCAAACAGCACAAATCGCCCCCACGCACATCCGCCATGCCGCCGCCGTCGCTGGACGTATTGCGCGATACCTACCAGCGGCGCAACGAATCGTGCGAGGCGATGATCCGGCTTGGTTCGATGATTGAAGACATCGAAGCAGCGCACGGAGTCGGCTACAAGTTTGACAAGTACGACGATAGCGGAACCGAGGACAGTTACTTCATAGATGAAATTGATGCACAGTGGCAAACGGGAATTCGCGGCTTTCTCAAGGATGCGCCCGATTTGCTCGCCGTGTACAAGACGCTCATGCGCTACAAGAAACTGTCGGCAGACTTCCGCGATGCAATCGAACTTTACGATCCCAACCCTGCCTCGCTCGTGTTCGATGGCCCGGATGAGCCGTGGCTCGTCCCCATCCGCGAACGTGTACACAAGTTGCTGGATGGCTGCGGGCGGTCGTTTCGCGAGCTGGCGGCGAGGATTGCGGAGTTTGGACAACAACCGGGGCTTCGCCCCGAACCCCGCCTTGTAGGCGCAGGAAGCCGTTCCACCGTCGATGCCGGCAGGAGGCGCGGCGCATGAGATTGCAATTCGACAAAGGCGGACGGCGTTTCTTCTTTCTCACCTTCTGCGTGAGGGGCAGAAAGGCGGTGCTCTCGCGCATCGTGAAGAAGATCGAGCGCGACGGCGAGCCAGGCTACGCCGTTGAACTGACGCCGGCTGGCGAGGCCATGGCCGCCCTGTGGCGCGGCATCCATGCCAGATGGCCGTTTCTGACTGCGGGCAATTTCATCATCATGCCCGACCATCTGCATTTGCTGTTGATAGTCGATTACAGCAAGACGCGTGAATTTGACATCCTCGACTGGTTTCAGCATTTCAGGCGAGAAGGGGAAGATTTGCTTGCCCCCTTGATCGGCGAAAGGGCACCTCTCGTTTGGGAGGATCATTTTTGGCTGTTGCTCGTCAACGCCGGGCGGCCGCTGGCGGCTGTCCGCAAGTATATCAAGATGAATCCGGCGCGGAAGATGTGGAAGACTCTCAATCCGGATCGCTTTGTCCGCAGAAGCGGGTTGAGACATGCGGTGCTCGATCCGTCGATTTCGTGGACCGCCATTGGCAACTTGACATTGCTGGCGAATCCGTTTATGTTCCCCGTCCGGCTGACGCGCAAGATGACGGTCGAGCAGCATCTGCCGGAGATAGAGCGGATGATCGAAAAGGCCCGCCGCGGAATGCTGCCCGTATGCGGATTCCTTTCGCCAGGCGAGAAAGAGCTAGAGCGACGCCTGCGGCAAGAGCCGTTCGCCCGATGGATCAAGACTGTCGCGCACGGTCTTCCGCAACGGTTTGATCCGACGGTCGAGGATTCGCGGTTCCTTGCAGACGGCCGCCAGTTGATTCTCAGCTCGTTCCCAAGCGATGTACCGGTATTCCCCGTAAACTACGACAACTGCCATCTGATGAACGCAAGGAACGAGGCGTTGTGCAGAATGGCGACTGGGGAGGAAGAGGAATGGTGATTTTGTGTCTCACGCAGAGACGCAGAGAAAGAAAGTAATGATAACAACAAAAGAGAGGATGAGAAAGTGAATTCATACCATTATGGAAATCCCAACAATTCTGCTTCATGGGAACATGCGACAAGCATTTTCGCGGCCCATGCGTCGGTTAATAGCAAGAAGACATCGTCATTGCCATTAGTACAATTTTGGAAGCCAAATCGTAGCACGAGAGGCTTGTCAAAAATGGCAGAGGTTTTTCTTGAAAAGTGCGGGCTACCATTAAATTTAGGCGAACCAAAGTTTTGCTTTGAATATCCTGTGCCCGTAAATGGTGGTAAGGGAAAGGCTTCAATGACGGATTTGATGATACTTGCCGATAACTATGCAATAGCGATAGAGGCAAAGTGGACGGAATGTAAACATAAGTACGAGTTTATCGGGGATTGGGAAAACTCTGGCGACGCAGTAAATCACAAAAAGGTTTTGAATGGGTGGATTGCATACATTGATGAATATCTTAAAGATCGGGGGTGTAAGCTGAAAATGAAAAATGCCGAAGCGATAAAAGAGATACCGTATCAGTTATTGCACAGGGTCGCATCCGCGTGTCATGCCGCAAACGAAGGGAACAAGGCAACTGCGGTTGTTGTGTATCACCTGTTTTATGATTCTGGTAAAGGTGGAACAGAATCCGCTATGAGTAATAATTATAAGAATAAACTCGGGGAATGGTTTTCAATGATGTTTGAGCCGGCCGATGAAAGGGAACTTCCAATCGCTTTCCATGTCATATTGACTGAAGTTAAGTTGCCGTCGAATGACTCTGATGTTGGAAAACGTTTTGCCGACCTAAAAAGGAGAGATTATAACGACATTTTTCTGTTGATGCAGGATAAAGATGTATATTCTTTTGAGTCGTGTGTCCGCGTGGGGAATGGCAATCCCTGACCATCCATTCAAACTTTGACCACTGCCAAGCCCCTAAATCGCAAGGTTTCGGGGCTTGAGGTGTTTTGGCACGGAGATTGCTATTGTAATTGTGTATGAAAACAGAGAATGAGATTACGGTGCGGATGGAATCATGCGGCGGGTGCCGGGTTGAGAAGATGCCGCTGGTTGAAATGAAGGACACGCTCGACAACGGGGGGCGCGTCACGTTGCTGATACGCCACGCGGAGCGTCCGCCGCTCGATCCGGGCGACAGGACTTTCGGAGCGAGCCTGTCGCTCACGGGAAACGGCTGGCGCTGGGCGCGCTGCTTCGGCTTGATGCTGGCGAACAACCTCCTGCCAAAGTCTGTCGCTTTCTATGCAAGCGAGACGTTCCGCACACTGCAGACGGCATGTGCGATGGCAATGGGACTTGACCTCGTCGGAACAGGCCAGTCAATCGAGCGCAAGGTGCGGCTTGATCCGATTCTCGGAGGCGAGTCGCCGTTCTTCGGCGCAGTTGAAGAGCGGATGGCACTCGCGGCGGAAGGATGCTACCGCGAGCGCCTGAACGATTACTTCCGCACCGGGACACAGCAGGGATTCAAGCCTTTGAAGCCCGCAGCCGATCTCATGGAGCGGCATCTGGACGGCCTGCACGACAAGGACTGGCCGCTCGTCGTGGCAGTCACGCACGACATCAACGTCGCGGCGTTCCTCGCGGCACGCGGCGTCGTGGAATCCTTCACGGACGAGACATGGCCGGACTATCTCGAAGCCGCCGCCATCATCAAGAAAGCGGATGGAGAAGCAAAGTACATCTACTTCCGCTGGAACCAAGATATGGGCGCAATCAGTTTCTGAAAAGGATGGAAGGGGGACGGCGGGAACGAACGACACCATCGACGCCGGCATGGCCGGCCGCATTCGACCGCAAAGGACCCGGCGACACCGGCGGAGCCGCCCGGACGGCACGGGCGGGTGGCGCCAGCCGGGATGCGGAAGGAATCGCCCGATGGGAGAAAGGCGCGGCGGACGCCCCGTCTGGGCATGGTTTAAAATGTTGGGACGGGGGCGTCCGATATGGTAGACTCTTTGACATGAATGCTACGGAACTTTGCCCGTGCGCCTCGGGCAGGAATTATGGCGCATGCTGCGGGCCGGTGCTGTCCGGCGCCGTGAAAGCCGAAACGGCGGAAGCGCTGATGCGGGCCAGATACTCCGCATACGCCACGCACAACGTGGATTTCCTGTATGAATCCGCCGGCCCGGAGACGCGGGCGGAGTTCGACCGCAAGACGTGCATGGAGTGGTCGGAGTCCGCAGAATGGCACGGGCTCGAAGTGACGCGGACCGAAGCCGGCGGCAAGGACGACGAGGAAGGAGTCGTCGAGTTCACGGCCAAGTACGCTGTGAACGGCAAGGAGTGCGTGCACAGGGAGCGCGCCAAGTTCGCCCGCATCGACGGCGAGTGGCGGTTCATCGACGGCGACATCGAGGGCCAGACCCCGATCAGGCGCGAAACCCCGAAGATCGGCCGCAACGATCCCTGCCCGTGCGGCTCCGGCCGCAAGTACAAGAAGTGCTGCGGACGGAACGACGCATGAAGCCGGCCGCATTCTTCTTCGATCTGGACGGCACGCTCGTCGACACCGAGGGTCTGTGGGCGCAGGCCATAGCCGACGCGCTCGCCGACCGCGGCGTGTCCGTGACGCGCGAGGCGATGCTTTCGCTCGTGCTGGGCAGGTCGTGGATAGACATACACGCAACGCTGCAGGACGAGTTTCCCTCGATAGAGCGCGTTCCCGCGACGAAAGCGGCCGAAATCCTGCGTCCGTACTATCTGCGCCTGACCTCCGATCCCCAAAGCGTGGTGATACGCTCGAGCGTGGAGTTCCTGAAGCGCGCGGCGAAGATCGCGCCCTGCGCGATCGTCTCCGGCTCGCCGCACGCCGACGTGCAGGCCGCGGCGGAGACGTGCGGAATCGCCCATCTGCTTTCTTTCGTGCTGGGCGCGGAAGACTACGGGCGCGGCAAGCCGGCGCCAGACGGCTACCTGAAGGCGGCGTCGATGATGGACGTGGACGCGTCGGAATGCGTCGTGGTGGAGGATTCCTCCGCGGGCGTGCGCGCCGGGCGCGCGGCCGGAATGCGTGTGGTGGGCCTGCGCAGGCAGGATGCCGCGCCCCAGGACCTTTCCGGGTGCGAATGGCTGGTGGACGACCTTTCGGAACTCGATTTGAATGTTGTATTCTGACATCCCCGCGGCGGTGCGCATCCTGAAAAGGGAATTCGACGCGCGGACGTCGCCGATAATAGAACTGATAGAGGCGCAGACGCACGATCCGTTCTGCGTGCTCGTAGGCACCATACTTTCCGCGCGCACGAAAGACGCCTGCACCGCAGGCGCGGTGCGCCGGCTATTCGCGCGCGCGGCGGAGGCGGCGGGCGGAGCGTCCGGCCCGCCCCTCACCCCGGAGCGGCTTGCGGCGATCCCGCAGGACGAAATCGAGCGGCTCGTCTATCCCGTGGGCTTCTACCGCGAAAAGGCGCGCCACCTGCACAAGCTGCCGGCGGTCCTGCAGGAGAAGTTCGGCGGCGTGCTGCCGGACACGGTGGAGGCGCTGTGCGAACTCCCCGGAGTGGGGCGCAAGACGGCGAACCTCACCGTGGCCGTGGGCTTCGGCAAGCCTGCGATATGCGTGGACGTGCACGTGCACCGCATATCGAACAGGTGGAAGCTGGTCGATACCGGAACGCCATACGAGACGGAGATGGCGCTCCGCGGGCGCCTCCCCCGCAAATACTGGAAAACATGGAACTCCAACATAGTGTCCTTCGGACAGTCCCGGTGCCTGCCGCGCCGTCCGCGCTGCGCAGGCTGCCCGCTGTCGGACTACTGCGACGCGCCGGACCGCACGGTTCCGCGCGGCGCGGCGTCCGCGGCGCCGCGGAAGGCTGTCCGCAAGGCGAAGTGAGACCGCGATGAACGTTTTTTTCGATCTCGACGGAACCCTGGCCGACACGAGGGCCGACCTGGCCAAGGCCGTGAACATGACCCGCCGCGACTGCGGGCTGGCTGAAATCCCGCAGGAACGCGTGGTGGAATGCGTGGGCGACGGCGTGCGCAACCTCCTCGCCCGCGCGATCCCCGAACGCGCCGGCGACGTGGAAGCGCTCGTCCCGGTGCAGGCGCGCAACTATTCCACGTGCCGTCTCGACGCGACGACGCTCTATCCCGGGGTGCGCGAAACGCTGCAGGAGCTGTCCCGCCGCGGCTGGAACCTTGCGGTGGTGACCAACAAGCCGGAGGCGGACTCGGCGGCGATACTGGAAGGACTGGGGATCGCGCGGTACTTCAAGGCGCTTGTGGCGGGCGGCACCACGCCGCATCTAAAGCCCTCCCCCGAAACGATCCGCGCGGCGGCGGCCGCGATGCGTTCGCCGCCAAAGCGCACGGACTGGATGGCCGGCGACAACTGGACCGACCTGGCCGCGGCGGCGGGCGCCGGCATACGTGCGGCGTACTGCACCTGGGGTTTCGGCTCCGCGCGGGACGAGCGCTACAACATATCCATTTCTTCCATGCGCGAACTTCTGCGCTATTGCCCGGACAGAGAGGAGTACTGAAAATGGAAACACGGACAATCCCGGCCGGCTCGCTCGAAGCCAATTGCATCATCGCCTGGGAAGACCCGGCGCGCGCGTGGATAATCGACCCCGGCGCCGAACCGGAAAAGATATCCGCGGAGCTGGAACGGCTGGGCTTGAAGCCTGCGCTCGTGGCGCTGACGCACGCGCACTTCGACCACATAGGCGCGATTCCCGGACTGCTCGCCGCGCATCCCGGCCTGCCGGTGCACATTTCGCCGGCGGACGTACAGGTGGCGTTCGATCCCCGGAACCGCTGGGAGCCGTACTACGGAGCGATAGGGCGCCCCGGGACGCTCGTCGAAGACCTCGCGCCCGGAGCGGTCCTGGAATGCGGCGGACTTTCGGCGGAAACCGTCTCCACGCCCGGGCACACGCCCGGATCCGTATGCTTCCATTTCCGGGCCGCGGCCGTGCTGGCGACGGGCGACACGCTCTTCGCCGGATCGTGCGGGCGCACCGACTTCCCCGGCGGCGACATGGCCGCCATGCGCGAATCGCTGCGCCGGCTCGCCTCCCTCCCCCCGGAGACGCGGGTGATCCCCGGGCACGGGGAAGAGACGACGATCGGCCGCGAACGCGCGACGAATCCATACATGATGCAGGTCCTCTGATGCCGCAGCCCCGCGGATACGTTTTCGGTCCGGTCGCCTCGCGCCGCTACGGCAAGTCGCTCGGCGTGGACCTTGTGCGCATGAAGACATGCACGTTTTCGTGCGTTTTCTGCCAGCTCGGGCCGACGCCGCCGGAAGGGCACGTGGCGGAGCGGACGGGCGATCCGCCCATGCCGGAAATCCTCGCGTCGCTCCGCTCGTGGATGGCGGCGCACGACGCGCCGGATTTCATAACCGCCGGCGGAAGCGGCGAACCTACGCTCCACCGCGATTTCGGCGACGTTTTCCGGTACGTCCGCGGCGAGACGGGATGTTCGTCGCTGCTGCTTTCAAACGGCTCGCTGTTCGACAGGCCGGAAGTGCGCGCCGAAGCGGCGCTGGCCGACGTGGTGAAAGTGTCTTTAGGCGCATGGGACGGCGAATCGTTCGGGCGGCTCGTGCGTCCGGCGCCAGGCGTGGCGCCGTTCGAGAAGATACTCGAAGGCTACCGCGCGTTCCGCGAATCGTTCGCCGGGCGGCTCGACTGCGAAGTGTTCCTCGTGCCGGGGATCAACGACAGCGAAGACGCCTGCCGGCGCATCGCCGGGAAGATCGAGACGTTCTCGCCCGACACCGTTTCGCTGAACACCGCGGTGCGTCCTGGCGCGGAAGACTGGCTGCGGCCGGTCCCGAAGGATCGGCTCGACGCCCTGCGGGGGATATTCGGCCCGCGCGCGGCGGAAGCGGGGGCGGAGCCGCAGGGCGGCAGCGTTCCAGGCGCAGTGGAGCCGACGCCGCAGGCCGTGGCGGAACTCGTGTCGCGCCATCCGGTTTCGGTGCGGGCGCTCGCCGCCGCTACAGGCCTGTCCGAACGGGACGTCCTGGCGCTTGCCGGCGAGGCGGGCGCCGTGATAACGGCGACGGGCGGCGAACGGTTCGTGGCCATGCGCGGACGCGACGGAATCCGCGGCTGAACGCTGGCGGGGAAAACGGGGCGTGCGGGCGCAGCCCCAATCAAGCCTTGAGGCGCCGGGCGCGCTTTTCCGCGCGCTTGGCGCGGAAGCGCACGACGCTGCGCAGGACGAGGAAGTATGTCGGCGGCGTGAGCGCCAGCGCCAGCAGGAATCCGCCGGCGAAGAATGCTGCGGCCATTTCCCCGCCGAGCGCGAAAAGCGAATCGAACGTCTGGTTCTCGATCACGGCCTGCATCGATTCCTTGATCTGCGCGTAGCCGAGCCGTCCGCCGAGGATGCGGCTTCCGGCCCACACCTGGACGGGGTAGATCAGGAAAATCGTGAAGTGGTTCGTCACGAACGTGCCGACGACCGAGCCGACCTTGCTCGACTTCGTGGCAATCGCAAGCGGAACGGACACTATGAGCTGCAGGCCGAACGGAACGATGCAGCCTATGGCCATGCCGATGGCCCAGCCGCGCGCGACCGACTGCGGCGTGCCGCGGTCGCGCACGATCCTGGAATACAGCCAGATCCGTTTTTTCCTGAGCCAGCGTCTGAATGTCATGGCGGCGGTGCCGGGCGGAGATGGAACGGGAAAAGAAACGCTCCGCCTACAGCATAGACGGGGGCGGAGCGGTTTTTCGCCTGATGCGCGGCGGCGCCGTCAGAAGCCGACGTTCACGATCGGCATGAACTGCACGGCGGCGGAGCGGATGATGTTTATCGCGCCTATCTGGTAGCCGTGGAGCGTCTCCGCGCGGTTGATCAGGCCCACCTGGAAGCCCTCGACCCCGCCGGCCACGTTTATGCCGCCTATCTGCGCGCCGGTGATGTTGCCGGCTTCGTTCCAGAGTCCGGCCTGCACGGAAACCATGTCCGCGCGCCCGGCGCTGTTCCAGATGCCGGCCTGCACGCCGGCGAGCGTGTCGGACGCGTCGCTGCGCAGTATGTTGACCTGCACGCCGTACATGTTCCGCGTGTGGCTGAAGAAGCCGAGGTCGAGACCGGTCACTTCGTCGCATTTGCCGTAGGGGATGGTAAAGCGCAGGCCGACGACGTCCATGTTGTCGGTGGAGTTCAGCTGCACCCACACCGGCCAGGGGGCCTTGACCTCGCGCACCGGGGCCGCAGGCTGCTGCTGCGCGGGCGGGGCCGGGGCCGCGGTTTCCTGTCCGTGGCAGAATGCGGCTGTCGCGACGGCAATTGCGAAAAGCGTCTTTCTCATTTTTGTAGCGTCCTTTCAAGCAGGTTGAACATGGGGGAATTATAGGTTTTGGCCCGCGATTAGTCAAGGCGAATCGGCCGCCGGGCGAAAATTTGTGGTTTGCCGGGGGGATGCCGGCGGTGGCGGGCGTGCGTACCTGCGGGCCGGGGGCCCCGGGGCGGGGCGCCTTTTCGCTTGTCATGCGGGGGGCTTTTCCCTATACTCTTCCCTGTATGCAAATACAGATTCTGCCATCGCTGCTTGCGGCCGACCTCGGCCGGCTGGGCGACGAACTGCGACGCACGGAGGCGAGCGGCGCCGATGCCGTGCACCTTGACGTGATGGACGCGCACTTCGTGCCCAACCTGTCGTACGGGCCGGACGTCGTGGCGCTTTCGCGCGCCACGGTCCCGGGGCTGTACCGCCACGTCCATCTGATGATGACGCGGCCGGACCGCTATGTGGACGCGTTCGCGGCGGCCGGTGCGCAGACCATCCAGGTGCACGTGGAGGCCGACGCGGACGTGCACGCGACGATCGCGCAGATCGCGGCGGCCGGGGCGAAGCCGGCCATAGTCCTGAACCCGGAGACGCCGGCGCACGCCGCCGCGCCGTACATCGGCGAGACGGACGAGATACTTGTGATGACCGTCCATCCCGGCCGCGGCGGGCAGAAGTTCATCGAAGAGTGCCTGCCGAAGATCGCGGCCGTGCGCAGGATGGCGGGCGACGGGGCCACGGTGATGGTAGACGGCGGCGTGAACGCCTCCACGGCGGCGCTCGCGGCGGCGGCCGGCGCGAACGCGTTCGTGGCGGGGTCGTACCTTTTCGGGCGTGGCGACATGAAGGCGGCGGTCGCGGAGCTGCGCGAGACATGCAGGAAAAGCCATGCGGCAGAAGCTTGAAGACATCCGCAATTTTTGCATCATAGCCCACATCGACCACGGCAAGACCACGCTGTCGGACAGGATGCTGGAGTTGACGAAGACGCTGTCCGCGCGCGAGATAAAGGAGCAGACGCTCGACGCGATGGACCTGGAGCGGGAGCGCGGGATAACCATCAAGAGCCATCCGGTGACGATGTCGTACGAGGCGCGGAACGGGAAGCGCTACAAGTTCAACCTGATAGACACGCCCGGACATGTGGACTTCGCGTACGAAGTGTCGCGTTCGATGGGCGCCTGCGAAGGGGCGGTGCTTGTGGTGGACGCCTCGCAGGGCGTGGAGGCGCAGACGGTGGCCAACACGTATCTGGCGCAGGACGCGAAGCTGGAGATCGTGCCGGTGCTGAACAAGATCGACCTGCCCGGGTCGGACGTGCCCGGCGTGTCGCGCCAGATAGAAGACGTGCTTGCGATACCGATGGACGCGCCGCTCACGATCTCGGCGAAGACCGGGGAGGGCGTGGACGGCGTGCTGGAGGCGATAGTGGAGCGCATCCCGCCGCCGGAGACGGAAGGGCGCGACGCGCCGCTGAGGGCGCTGGTGTTCGATTCGGTGTTCGACGCCTTCAGGGGCGTGATAACGTACGTGCGCGTGGTGGACGGGCGGATAAAGGCGGGCGACGCGATAAAGTTCATGGGCACCGGGCTTTCGGCGAACATCCACGAGACCGGGGTGTTTTCGCCGTCGCAGAAGCCGGTGCCCGCGCTCGAGGCGGGCGACGTGGGCTATCTCGTGTCCACGGTGAAGGATCCGTCGGAGATCAAGATCGGCGACACGGTGACGCTTGCGCGCAACGGCGCGCCGGAGCCGCTGCCGGGCTTCCGGGACGTGCGGCCGACCGTGTTCTGCGGGATATACCCGGTGTCGACGGACGAATTCCCGAAAGTGCAGGCGGGGCTGGAGAAGCTGCACCTGAACGACGCGGCGTTCACGTTCCACCCCGAATCGTCGGCGGCGCTCGGATTCGGCTACCGCTGCGGCTTCCTGGGCCTGCTGCACATGGAGATAGTGCAGGAGCGCCTGCGCCGCGAGTTCGGTCTGGACATAATCTCGACGCACCCCGGAGTGGTGTACAAGCTCGAGATGAGCGACGGCACGGAGCGCGAGCTGGACAATCCGGTGCTGATGCCGGACGTGACGCAGGTGGAGGCGATATACGAGCCGGTGCTGCGCGCGCGCATAATAACGACGGGCGACACGATAGGCGACGTGATGCGCATCGTGATGGACAGGCGCGGGACGCTGGAGGGCACGGAGACGCTCGACTCCCGGCGCGTGATGGTGAGCTGCCTGCTGCCGCTGAACGAGATACTGGTGGACTTCCACGACACGCTGAAATCGGTGTCGCACGGCTACGCGTCGATGGACTACGAGCCGGCCGGGATGCAGAAGAGCGACATCGTGAAGATGGACATACTGCTGAACGGCGAGACGGTGGACGCCTTCGCCACGATGGTGCACCGCGACAGGGCGCGCGCCCGCGGCCTGCAGATGTGCAAGGCGCTGGCCGCGGCGATCCCGCCGCACCAGTTCAAGATACCGGTGCAGGCGGCGCTGGGCAAGACGATCATAGCGCGCGAAGACATCCGCCCGTTCCGCAAGGACGTGCTGGCGAAACTGTACGGCGGCGACGTGACGCGCAAGATGAAGGTGCTCAAGAAGCAGAAGGAAGGCAAGAAGCGCATGAAAGAGTTCGGACACGTGAACGTGCCGCAGTCGGCGTTCATAGCCGTCCTGAAAGGCACGGCGAAGGAGGGCTGAAGGGACCATGCGTGCATTCGAGACCATACGCGGATTCATGGCGCGCCGCGCGGAGAGGAAGCGCGCGAAGGCCTGCATCGCGTCGGCGCGCGTGTTCCTGTACACGAACGCGGACGTGCTGGCCGCGGACGACGCGGCCGCGCTGCGCGGGGCGATAGACGGGCGCGACGCGGCGGCGGCCGGGGAGCTGATGTCGCGGCTGAACCCGCCGAAGCCGTTCCCGGCCGTGCGCGAGATGCTGGACGTCTTCGTGGTGGCGATTTCCGTGGCGATGGCGTTCCGCGCCTACTGGTTCGAGCCGTTCAACATCCCCACGGGCTCGATGCAGCCCACGCTCTACGGGATACACTCCACGCCGGCGCGCCCCGAGGACGCCACGGTGTTCGACATGCAGCCGTTCAGGTTCTTCAAGTGGGCAGTCACCGGGCGCAGGTTCGTCACGGTGAAGGCGCCGTGCTCCGGGCAGATGCGGCTGGAGCCGCTGAACACGGGGATGTGCGCCGTGAGCGTTTCCGGCAGGCTCGCCGGGGAAGTGCCGATGGACGCCGTGGCGACGGCCGGCCGCAAGGAGACGGTCTTCGGATCGGACGGCGCGCCGGTGGAATACGTGCGCCGCGTGCCCGGGGCGCTGCGCGGCCCGGACGGCGGATTCAGCGCGGCGGCCGGCGACCGCGTGAAAGAGGGCCAGGTGCTTTGGTGCGGCGTGGTGGAGCCGGGCGACTTCCTGTTCGTGAACCGCTTCGCCTGGAACTTCGCGCGTCCCCGCCGCGGCGAGGTGATGGTGTTCAACACGACCGGCGTGGCGGGGCTGATGCCGAAGACGCACTACATAAAGCGCATGACAGGCCTGCCGGGCGAGAACATCGCGATCGACCAGCCGGATCTCATCGTGGACGGCCTGCCGGTGCGCGAGCCGGAGCGCATAGGGCAGATTTCCCGCCGCGAGAAGTTCGCGGACTGGGCCCCGCCGTACGCGGGGTACCTGAACGAAGGCGAAGTCCTCGGCGCGCCAGGTTCGAGCCTGACGCTGGGGGCGGACGAATATTTCGCGTGCGGCGACAACCAGGCGAACAGCTACGACTCGCGGTTCTGGGGCCCGGTGCCGGGCGCCAACCTGGTCGGCAGGGCGTCGTTCGTGTTCTGGCCGTTCACGTCGCCGCGTTGGGGTTTCATAAAGTAGGAGGCGCAAGAAATGTCCGAGACCGCAGAAGAAGTTCCGATCGCCACAGGGTCCGTGGCCGTGGCCAAGTGCCCGGCCTGCGGAGCCGAGATGGACGTGGAGGGCATACCGCCCTTCACGCCCGTGCAGTGCCCCGCCTGCGGGGCCGATTTCGAGATACCGGCGCAGTTCGGGCAGTTCCGGCTGCTGAAGATGCTGGGGCACGGCGGCATGGGCGGCGTGTTCCTGGGGCGCGACGAGATGCTGGACAGGCAGGTCGCGATTAAGGTGATGCTGAAGTCGCTCGGCGACGACCCCGAATTCACCGCGCGCTTCCAGCGCGAGGCGCAGGCGGCGGCGAAGCTGAACCACCCCAACATCGCGCAGATATACTCGTTCGGCACGGAAAAGGGCCAGCCGTACATCGCCATGGAGCTGGTGCCAAACGGGTCGCTCGACAAGAAGATGGAGAAAGAGCCGGGCGGGCTCGATCCGGCGTGGACCATGCGCGTGGGCCTGCAGATCGCGCAAGGCCTTTCGAACGCCGCGGCGTCGTCGCTCGTCCACGGCGACGTGAAGCCCGAAAACATACTGTTCGACGCCGACGGCAACGCCAAGCTCGTCGATTTCGGCCTTGCCGCCATGCAGGGCGACTCCAGCGAGATATGGGGCACGCCCTATTACATCTCCCCCGAAAAGGTGAAGCGGCAGAAGATCGACTTCAAGGCCGACATCTACTCGCTGGGCGGAACGCTGTACCACGCGCTCACGGGCCAGCCGCCGTTCGACGGCGAGGACGCCACCGCCGTGGTGAAGGCCCGCATAGGCGGCGTTCCGCGGCCGCCGTCAGAGGTGCGGCCCGGCCTGCCCGAGGAGATCGACAAGATAATCATGCGCATGCTCGAGGAGGATCCCGCGCGCCGCTATCCTACCTACGATTCCCTGATCGGCGACATAAACCGCTACCTGCCGTCCGCCGCCAAGACTGCGCATCCCGGCCTCGCCGGGGGCAAGAAACTTGTCCTGAAAGGCGCGTCGCGCCGCGCGCCGGTCGGGCTGGCGCCGCGCATGGGGGCCGCCGCGCAGCCGGGCGACGACGCGTTCGCGCCGGAAGGGCTGGCGCCGCTCGCGGAGCCGCCGAAGCCGGGGATGAGCCTCGGAAAGAAGGCGGCGATCGTCGCGGCCTCCATATTAGGCGGGCTCGTCCTGTTCGGCGGAATCATGACGTGGGCGCTCTGGCCGAAGGACAACACCCAGGAGACGCTCGAAAACGCGCGCATCAGCGTGGACAAGAACAGGACGGTCGTGGCGGCCGAGCGCGAAAGGGCCGCCGACGAACTCGGCAAGGCCGAGGAGAAAGTCGCGGAGACGGAGAAGCTCTACAAGGAATGCATCGCCGCCGCCGTGAAGTTCTCGCCGGCGGACGCGAAATTCCTGACGTTCCCGGAAACCAAAGAGCTTCTGCGCCTGCGCAGCGAGTCCGGCTCCGCCGCTGGCGGAGAGCGGGCCGCCGCCGCGTCCGCGCAGGCCAAGCCGGCGGCGAAGCCGGCAAAGCCCGCCAGGCCGCCGGTCGAAATAGACCTCAAGGACCCGGACGTCCAGGACCGCCTGGCGAAAGAGGCGAAAGAGAAGGCCGCGAAGGAAGGCAAGGAAGGCGCCGGGCAGGCTGAAGCGCCGGCGCAGGATGCGGCCGCCCCCGCGCAGGAAGCCGCCGAGCCGAGCACCGAAATGCGCGACATCGTCGACCGCGTCCGCCAGGCGTGGACGGCGAGGTGCGCCATGCACGTCGCGATGATCGAACTGCGGAACAAGCATGCGAAACTGAAGGAGGCGCTCGACGCGTTCGAGGAGGTTTCCGCCGGCGGCGTGAGCGAAGCCATGGCCACGCGCACCGGCGAAGCCGCCGTGAAGGTGCAGGAGATGGCCGCCGCCGTCGTTGCCAAGGACGTCTTTACCGCCGCCGCGAAGGTGTCGGGCGCGGCCAAGACCATCAACGTCTCCATCGAGGACAAGGCGGAGCGCCGCCGGTACATGAAGAAGATCGACGACGACAAGCGCAAGTACGACGAAGAGACGGCGAAGCGCAGGGAGAGGGAAGCCAAGGAGAAGGAAGAGTTGCGCCAGCGCGAAATCGCGGCGGCCGCCGCCAAGTACGACGAGATCAAGGGGCTGCTCGAGTCCCTGAGCTGGAAGCAGGCGGCGGACCAGCTGGAGCGCGCGAAGCGCGACTTCAAGACGCCGGAAGGCGCTGCGGCGCTCGACATCGAGATAAGGCGCGTGGCCTACATGCGCGGCCTGCACGAATGGCTCGTGAAGTCGTCGCGCGGCACGGCGCTCCGCCCGCCCAACCAGACGACGGAATCGCGCCTGAAGAGCTTGATGCGCAAATGGAGGCAGGGGCAGGCCGGTGAATATTTCGTCCATGCGTCCGACCCTGAAAACATCGTCGTGAGGTTCAGGTTCCGCAACGCCCGCGGCGAGACGGTGGTGGAAGACATGCCCGGCAAGATAAGCTGGCTCAGGGTGTACAAGCCGCAGTCGCCCGACAGGGACTACAAGGGATGGCTGAACCAGCTTCTGCACTACCGCGTGGTGCAGGTCCGGGCGGAGGAGATCGACGGCAAGGAAAACCCGTACCGCTTCGCGCTTTCGCCCAAGGAGCAGGCGTCCAACCTGATAGGCGCCGCGCTGACGTACCGCATGTTCTTCGCCGACAACCAGTCGGCGCAGAAGCTGGCGGGCGAATTCCTGAAGAGCGCGGTGAAAGAGTTCCCGGAATGCGAGCCGGACGTGAAGGCGCTGTTCCCCGGCGAAGCGCCCGGCGGCGACGCAGAGGCGCCGGCGCAGCCCGCCGCGGCCCCGGCGGCACCGGCGGCCGCTTCGGACGACGACGGCTTCTGACGCGGCATAAGGTTCCACCGGCCGGGGAGCGGCGCAAATGGACAGGAAAAAATATGCGGCGTATTCGTGCGTATGCACGATTCTGTGCTTCGCGGCGATGCTGTGCTCGTTCCGCGGGATGTTCGCGTATCTCGCCGACATGTTCGACGCGGACGGAGTGGAGGAGATGGGCTACGCCTGGTTCGTTCCGCCGTTCTCGCTGTGGCTGCTCTGGACCAAGCGGGCGTCCATCCGCTCCGTGGCTGCCGATCCGCAGCCTTCCGCCGCCGGGCTGGCCCTGGCCGTCCCCTGCCTGTTTCTGGCGTGGCTCGGACGGTGCGGCCTGCAGGTGCGCTTCGAGCAGCTCGGCTTCATCGGACTCTGCGTGGCGGTGCCGTGGGCGGTGTACGGGCGGCGGATGGCGCGGCTGGCCGCGCCGTCGGCGCTCTTCCTGCTCTTCACGGTGCCCCTCGGGAACTACTTGAGCGTGGCGACCGTGCCGCTCAGGCTGCTTGCCGTGAAGTCCGCCGCCGCGCTTCTTTCCGGCGTGGGGATGGAAGTCGCGCGCACCGGCACGGTGCTTTCGGTCCCCGGCGTGGTGTCGGTGGACATCGTGGAAGGATGTTCTGGGCTGAGGTCCCTCTTCGCGCTCGCCACGCTCACGGCGGCGTATGCATGGACGACGCAGCCGACGCTCCTGCGGCGCGCCGCGCTGTTCGCCTTCGCGGTGCCTATCGCCGTCGCGGGGAACATAGCCAGGATCGTGTCGATCTGCGCCGTAGGCAGGTTCGCCGGCGGCGAGTTCGCCACAGGGTTCTACCACGACTATTCCGGGTACGTGATTTTCATAGTGGCGATTCTGCTGATGGTCGCCGCCGGCGACGCGATCACGCGCATCGCGGGTGCCGCGGCCCGGCGGCGCAGGGAAAAGCCCGCGCCGCAGGCGCCCTCCCCCGCGCCGGTTGCGGCGGATTCCGGCGATGTCGTGCCGACGGCCGCGCGGCGGTGTCTGCCGCTGTGCGTGCTGGCGCTCTGCGCCATCGTGCTTGGCGTGCTGGAGTCGCGGCCGAAGCCGGAATACATGCCCGTGCCCGATTTCTCGCTGCCCGCGGACATCGCCGGGTACGAATCCGGCGTGCCCGTCTACTGCCAGAACGAGCAGTGCGGCTTCAGCGAAGTGCGCGGCGCGATGCAGGCCGGTGCGCTGCCGCCGCGGTGCGTGGAATGCGGCGCCAGGATGCTGCCGGCGAGCCCGGCGGAAATACGGAAGCTGCCGAAAGACACGAAGCAGGAGAAAAGGGTGTATTCGTCCCGGCGCGCCGTCTTTTCCGTCTCCACCGTCCGCGGGGGCGAGTCCAAAGGTTCGATACACCGTCCCGAAATGTGCCTGCCCACGCAAGGGTTCCTGCTTTCCGGCCCGGCGGACATCGTCGTGGACGGCGTTCCGTTCCGCGTGCTGACCCTTTCGCACGGGTCGAACCCGCCTGGGACATTCGCGTACACGTTCTTCAACCAGGACGGCTACCGCACGTCGTCGCACGCGGCGCGCATCTGGCGCGACGTGTGCGACAGGACTTTCCGCGGCAGGCTCGACGGGTGGGCCATGGTTACGGTGGCCGGGTACGGTCCCGGCCCCGGCGGGCTGGATGCGAATTCCGGCCCTTCGGACATGGAGGTCCTGAAAGAGTTCCTGCGCAAGCTGATTCCCTCGATAGGAGGCAAGGAGGCGCCAAGTGGACAGTAGCTATGCAGACGCGATTTCCAGCGTGTGCGCTTCCGCGTTCAACGCGGTGGCGGCGGCGTGGCCGTACTGGGGGATATTCCTTTGCTCGCTGGGGCTGTCGCTCGCGCTCACGCCGCTGTGCAGGGCGCTTTCGCGCCGGCTGGGCATGGTGGACATGCCGGGGCCGCGCCGCATAAACAAGTGCCCGATACCCCGCGGCGGCGGGCTGGCGGTGTTTTTCGCCGTGGCGCTTTCCGCGGCCGCGCTGATGGCGTTATCCGTGCCGGCCGGCCTTTCCTCCGAACCTTACGCGGAGCGCGCGGCGGCGATCTTCGCGCTTGCGGCGGCGCTGGTGGCGATAGGCTACGCCGACGACAAATGGAGCCTGCCGCCGTGGCTGAAGTTCCTCGGGCAGACGGCCGTGGCGTTCCTGTCCTGGCGCTTTGCGGGATTATCCCTGCTGGGCGGGTTCTTCCACGTCCCGGCGGCGGAAATCTCGTCGTCGCTGTGGATCACGGCGGCCGACGCCTTCCTGACCGTGTTCTGGATAGACGGGGCGGTGAACGCGTTCAACCTGATCGACGGGCTGGACGGGCTCGCGAGCGGGCTTGGCGCGATAGCGTCGCTCGGCATGGCGGGCGCAATCCTGTTTTCCGCCGGCAATCCCGCCACGATGCTCCCGTATCTGGCGCTCGCCGGCGCGTGCATCGGCTTCCTGCGGTACAATTTCAACCCGGCGTCGGTGTTCCTGGGCGATTCGGGGTCGATGTTCATAGGCTACATGCTGGGCGGGCTGCCGCTCGCCACGGCGTCTGGCGAATCGCTTTTCGTGTCGCTCGGCGTGCCGGTGCTTCTTATGGGGGTTCCGTTCTTCGACACGTTCCTCGCCGTGGTGCGCCGTTCGCTCCGCGCGCTGATACACAGGGAAGAGTGCGGCGCCGCCGGGGACGGCATAATGAAGGCCGACTCCGACCATCTGCACCACCGCATCCTGCGCCGGTTCCACGGCTCGCAGAAGGCGGCGGCGCGCGTGCTGTACGGCTTCGCGATATTCCTGGTGGCCGTGGCGATGGGCGGGATATGGCTGAAAGACCGCGCGTCGGCGCTGTTCATCGTGGCGTTCTTAGTGGCGGTGGTGGTGGTGGTGCGCGACCTCATGCGCGTGGAGCTGTTCGACACCGGGCGGCTCGTCACGGACATAGTGTTTTCGCGCAACTCACGGCGCAGCCGCATGCGGATGATCCTCGAAACGCCGCTTTCCGTGGCGTTCGACCTCGCGGCGATGTGCGGCGCGTGGATGCTGGCCAACAAACTCGTGCACCTGCCGATGGACGTGGCGATGATGCGCAAGATGCCGCTCTTCGTGATGCCGACGTTCCTGGCGATGGCGGCCGCCGGCGTGTACAGGATAGTGTGGCCGCGCGCGCAGTCCACCGACTTCGCGCGGCTCCTTTTCTCGGTCCTGGGCGGCACGGGCGTTTCGGCGTCGGTGTCGATAATATGCAACCATTTCGTGCCGCATCTCGCCACGCTGTCGTTCCTGTACGCGGGGCTGGCGTTCTTCCCGATGGCCGGGATGCGCGTGTTCCGCGCGATAGCGCGCGACTCGTTCTTCGCGCTCGAGCGCATGCGGCTTTCGGGCGACAAGTCGGCCGAGCGCATACTCGTCTACGGCGCCGGCCTGCGCTTCCGGGCGTTCCGCCGCGAGCTGGTGCGCAGCTTCGGGCGCAACAGGCGCATCATCGTAGGGCTGATCGACGACGCCCCGGCGCTGCGCCGCAGGATGGTGTCGGGCATCCCTGTGCTGGGGTCCATCGCCTCGGCAGCGTCCATAATACGCGATTTCCGCGTGCAGTCCGTGGTGATAGCCGCGGAAATGCCGGAGCACCGCCTTGCCGCGGCGGTGCGCCGTCTGTCGCGGCTTGGAGTGAACGTTTCCCTGTGGTCGTGCAGGGAGACGCCTCTGGATCCGCCGGCGCCGGCCGGCGGAAGGAAGGATTCCGCAAATGGATGAACGCGAAACCGCAGCGCGCATCGCCGCATTGGCGAAAGAGCGCGGCACGGTGATACTCGCCCACAACTACCAGCCGCCCGAGATCCAGGACCTGGCGGACTTCACGGGGGACTCGCTCGAGCTGGCCCGCAAGGCCGCGGGCGTCGACGCGCGCGAAATCCTTTTCTGCGGCGTGCGGTTCATGGCCGAGACCGCCGCGATACTCAACCCCGGCCGCACGGTGCTGATGCCGGACGAGTCGGCCGGATGCCCGATGGCGGACATGATAGACGCCGCGGCCCTGCGCGCCCTGAAGGCGGAGCATCCCGGCGCGCTGTGCGTATGCTACGTGAACTCCACGGCGGAAGTGAAGGCCGAGTGCGACATCTGCGTGACTTCCGGCAACGCCGAGCGCGTGATGGCCAGGTTCCCCGCGGACCGCGAGACGATATTCGTGCCCGACAGGCATCTCGGCTCGCACGTAGCCGGGCTGCTCGGCCGGCGCTACGTGCTGTGGCCGGGGTACTGCCCCACGCACGCGCGCCTGACGGCGGACGCCATCGCCCGCGCGCGCGCCGCGCATCCGGGCGCCGTCGTCATGGTCCATCCCGAATGCCCGGCGGACGTGCGCGCCGCGGCGGACCAGGTTCTCGCCACTGGCGCCATGTGCGCATACGCGCGCACCTCCCCCGCCGCGGAGTTCATCGTAGGCACCGAGACCGGCATCCTGCACAGGCTGCGGCGCGAAAACCCCGGCAAGACGTTCCATCCGGCGGACGGCTGCCTGGTCTGCCCCAACATGAAGAAGACCACGCCGCAGAAGATGCTCGAGTCGCTGGAGACCGGCACCGTGCGCGTGGAAGTTCCGGAAGAGACGGCGCGGAAGGCGCGGCGCGCGATCGACGCCATGCTCGCGGCGTCCTGAAAGAAGGCTTGCGGTGGAATACGGTCCGATACCATGGTGGCTTGCCGTCCTTTTCGTGGCCGGCGGCCTTGTGGCGCTCAAGCTTTCCGCGGAGAAGTTCATCGACGGCGCGGCGGGCGTGTCGCGCCGCATCGGGCTTTCGCCGTTCGTGGTGGGCATGGTGGTGGTCGGCTTCGGCACCTCCGCGCCGGAGCTTTGCGTTTCGGTGTTTTCCGGCCTGGGCGGAAGGTCGAGCCTGTCGCTGGGCAACGCATACGGCTCGTGCATCTGCAACATCGCGCTCATCCTCGGCGTGGCGACATTGATAAAGCCGCTCAAGGTGTCGCGGTCCGTATCGCTGTTCGGCGTGCCGGCGCTCGTCGCTATATCGGTCATGTCCTGCCTGCTCGTGGCGTCGGGGTCCGGTTTTTCGAGGGCGGACGCCTTCGTGTCGCTCGGCGTCTTCGCCGTGGTGCTGCCGCTGTACTGCAGGTTCTCCGGCGGCGGGCAGGCGCAGGAGGCGCCTGCCGGGCGCCCGGACTCCCCGGTGTGGCGCGACTGGGCGCTGCTGCTCGGCGGGCTGGCGTTCCTTCTCGGCTCGTCGCACATCCTGGTGTGGGGGGCGGTGGAGACCGCCCGCCTGCTCGGAGTGCCGGAACTCGTGATAGGCCTCACGGTGCTCGCCGTGGGCACGTCCCTGCCTGAGCTCGCGAGCGCCGTCATCTCCGCGCGCCGCGGCGAGCACGACATGGTGCTGGGCAACATAATAGGCTCCAACCTCTTCAACACCCTTGCGGTCGTAGGCCTCGCCGGGGCTATTTCGCCGTTCAAGGGCGTATCGCGCCACATACTCGCGCGCGACATGCCGGCCATGGTCGCGCTGTCGGTCTCGATAGCGCTTTTCGCCCTGCCGGGGCGCGGACGCGTGGCGCGGCCGCTGGGCGCGGTCTGGCTGGCGCTCTACGCCGGCTACATCGCTTTGATGGCATTCCAGGAGATGCAATGATGGAAAGACAGGTCAGGGTCATAGCGGTCGACGGCCCGTCGGGCGCAGGCAAAAGCTCCACGTCCCGCCGCGTGGGCGAAGCCACGGGGTTCCTCCACGTGGATTCGGGCGCGCTGTACCGCATAATGACGCTCAAGTGCGTGGAAGGCGGCGTGGACGTGTCCGATCCGGCGGCCGTGGCCGCGGCCGCCGCGCGCACGGAGATCGAAAGCCGCCGCGAAGGCGGGCGCATCGCGTTCCTCGTGGACGGCGAGGAGCCGGGCGACCGCATCCGCACGCCCGCGATCAACGCAAGCGCCTCCCGCGTGTCCGCCGTGCGCGAGGTGCGCGAGAAGATCACCTCGATCCTCCGCTCCCTCGCGGAATACGGCGACATCATCGTGGAAGGCCGCGACATAACGACCGCCGTGTTCCCCGACACCCCGGCGCGCTTTTTCCTCACGGCCTCGCCCGAGGCCCGCGCCGCGCGCCGCCAGAAGGAAGAGGCCGACAAAGGCATTTCCACGCAGTCGCGCGAGGAGGTGAAGGCGTCGCTGCTCGAACGCGACAGGATCGACTCCACGCGCAAGTGCGCCCCGCTGCGCAAGGCCGACGGCGTGGTCGAAATCGATTCCACCGGAATGACGCTCGACGAAGTGGTCGCCGCCGTTCTCGCCGCCCTCCCCCCGGAGTGGCGCGCCGGCGCAAGGGGGGCGAAGTGAACCTCCTCCCCGGCAAGGGCTTCGCACAGAAGGCCGCGACGTTCGCCGCGACCGGATTCTCGCTCGGCATCCTCGCGCCGTTCGCCCCCGGAACCTTCGGTTCCCTGCCCGGCGTCGCGCTGGCGATATGGATGTCGCACGCGGGATGGAGCGCGTCGTTGTCCGTGCAGGCGGCGGTCGCGCTCGCGCTCGCCGTCGCGGCAGTCCCCGTGTGCGGCGTGGCGGAGCGGGTGTTCAAGGTGAAGGACGACGGGCGGATCGTCGCCGACGAATGGATGCTGTTCCCCCTGGCCGTCATCGGCCTGCCGCTGTGGGACATGCCGTGGCTCGCCGTGGCGGCGTTCGCAGTCGTCCGCGCCGTCGACATCGCCAAGCCGCCGCCCGCCGACAGGCTGCAGGCGCTTCCGGGCGGGCTGGGGGTCGTGGCCGACGATTTCGCCGCGAACCTGTATTCGCTCGCGGTGAACTGGATCCTCGCGATATTCGTCTTCGGCGTGGAGCCGCCGTTCTGAGCGCCGCGGCCGCATCCCGTTTCCGCTTCCTGGCGCGGGCCAAAGATGGTATACTGCCAGAAAAATCGCGCAACCGCCTGCATACCGAAATGGCACATCTGATACAGATACAGGACCTTCGAAAGACGTACGTCATCGGCGACGAGCCGGTGCACGCCCTCGACGGCGTGTCGCTTTCGATAGACTACGGCGAGTTCGTGGCCATCATGGGATCGTCGGGATCGGGCAAATCCACGATGCTGAACATCCTCGGCTGCCTCGACGCGCCGACGTCCGGCTCGTACCTGCTCGACGGCACGGAGGTGGCGGAGCGCTCGGCGGCGCAGCTGGCGAAGATCCGGAACGCCAAGCTCGGCTTCGTGTTCCAGAACTTCAACCTGCTTCCGCGCACGTCCGCGCTGGAGAACGTGGAGCTGCCCGACCTGTACATGGGCCGGCTCTCGCGCAGGGAGCGTCGCGCGCGCGCGATGGAGCTGCTCGCGAAAGTCGGCCTGCGCGGCCGCGAGATGCACACCCCGGCGCAGCTTTCCGGCGGGCAGCAGCAGCGCGTGGCCATAGCCCGCGCGCTGATGAACGACCCGCCCGTGGTGTTCGCCGACGAGCCTACCGGGAACCTCGACACGAAAAGCTCGATAGAGATAATGGGGCTTTTCACGGATCTTTCCAAGAGCGGCATAACGGTGGTGATGGTGACGCACGAAGACGACATCGCCGCCTACGCGAAACGCCACATAGTGATGCGCGACGGCAAGGTCATGCGCGACGACGCCGGCAAGGGCGGCGCGATGTCCGCCGAGGACGTGTCGCGCCTCGTGAAGGAGGCGCTGGCGTGAACTTCGGCATGATATTCCGCGTGGCCGTGCGCGCGATAATGCGCAACAAGACGCGCTCGCTGCTGACGTGCCTCGGCATAATCGTGGGCATCGCCGCCGTGATAGCGGTGATGGCCATCGGCCAGGGCGCGCAGACGATGATGGTGCAGCAGATTTCGTCGATGGGCGACAACCTGCTGATGGTCTTCCCGGAGCGCCGCAACCAAGGTCCGGTGTCGATGGGCATGGGCCAGGGCCAGACGATGACGGCGGGCGACGCCGAGGCGGTGAAGAGGGAGCTGCCGCACCTCGTGAAGGGCGTCAGCCCGCAGGTGCGCGCGTCGGTCCAGATGATGTACTCCGCCAAGAACTGGGCGGGCAACGTGCAGGGCGTGTCCACCGACATCCTTTCGATAAGCAACTGGACGGTCGCCGGCGGACGGTTCTTCACGGAGGACGAACAGCGCCGTTGCTCGCGCGTCTGCGCTGTGGGGGCCACGGTGAAGGCGAACCTTTTCGGCGACGAAGACCCCGTGGGCAAGACCATCCGCCTGAAGAACGTCACGTTCAAGGTGATAGGCGTGCTGGCGCCGAAGGGCGCGAACAACTGGGGACAGGACCAGGACGACGTGATCATGGCCCCGTACACCAGCGTGCAGCGGTATCTGCAGCGGTCCAAGTTCAACACGATCAACATGATGAACGTGTCGCTGATTTCGATGGACGACCTGGACGAGGCGAAGCGCGAGATAACGTCGCTCCTGCGCCAGCGCCACCACCTGGCCGACTACCAGGACAACGATTTCGAGACTCGCGACACCACAGAGATCATGAACACCATAGGATCGGTGACCGGGCTGATGACCGTGCTGCTGACCGCGGTGGCGGCGATATCGCTTCTCGTGGGCGGCATCGGCATAATGAACATCATGCTCGTGTCGGTCACGGAGCGCATAAAGGAGATCGGCCTGCGAATGGCGATCGGCGCCACGCCCGGCGACATCCTGATACAGTTCCTGCTGGAGTCCATAGTGCTGTCCACGGTCGGCGGCGCGGTTGGCGTGGCTCTGGGCATCGGTTTCGCGCACACGATAGGCGCCGTCAACCACTGGCCGATCCTGATACAGGTTCCTTCCACGGTGCTCGCCTTCCTGTTCTCGGCCGTGGTCGGGATGTTTTTCGGCTTCTACCCCGCATGGAGGGCTTCGCGCCTGAACCCGATAGACTGCCTGCGCTATGAATGATCATGCAGACAACGGCCCCGCCGCGGCAGCGGCGGACATGGAGGCGAACGCCGCCGCGCGGCGCATCGCCGCGAAGAACCGCATGGTTTCGCGGATAGCGTTCGCCGTGTCGTGCGCGTTCGCGGCCGCGGCGGGCGTGTGGACGCACGGCCTGGCCCTCGCCGCGATAGACTGCGGCCGCGACGAGCCGCCCGCGGCGATGGCCGGGCGCGAGAATTCGCTTGACGCGTACCGCCGCTCGGCGTACAGGCTGTGGTGCCGCCTGGCACTGTCGCCGGACGCGCTTGCGGAAATGGAATGCTTCAGGACGCCGCCCGCCGGAGACGCCGGCGGGAAAGACGTGGAAGAAGGAAAACAAGAGGAGATGGACAGATGATGTACGGAACGAGAAGGGATTTCCTGCGCGGCGCGGCGTCCGCCGGCGCGGCGTTCGCGTTTCCGGCGATAGTGCCGGCTCGCGTGTTCGGGGCGGCTGCGCCGAGCAATACGATAAACGTGGCGCAGATAGGATGCGGGCGCATCGGGCTGACGATGGACGTGCCGGGCTTCCTGCGCGCCTCCTGCGCGCGCGTCGCCGCGGTCTGCGACCTCGATTCGCGCCGCCTGGCGTTCATGCGCTCCTTCGTCGCGAAAAGGCAGGGCGGAAAATCCGCAGGCTCCGTCCCCGCCGCGCGCGACTACCGCGAAATCCTCGCGCGCAAGGATATCGACGCCGTCTCGATATCGACGCCCGACCACTGGCACGCCCAGATCGCGGTCGAGGCCGCGTTCGCCGGCAAGGACGTCTACATGCAGAAGCCCGCCTCGCTGACGATCCGCGAGGGGCGCTGTTTCGCCGACGCGATAGCCGAGACCGGCCGCACTTTCCTCCTCGGCTCGCAGCAGCGCTCGTGGGGCCATTTCCAGGACGCCTGCGCCTTCGTGCGCGAAGGGCGCATCGGCAAGGTCCTCCGCATCGAAGTGGGCCTGCCGGGCGATCCCGCCGGCGGGTCGACGAAGAAAATGCCCGTCCCCGCGAATCTCGACTACGGCTTCTGGCTCGGCTCCACGCCCGAGGTCTACTACACCGAAGACCGCGTGCACAGCCAGAACGCCAACATCTCGAAGGCCGTCAACTCGCGCCCCGGATGGCTCCGCTGCGAGCAGTTCGGCGCGGGCATGATCACCGGCTGGGGGTCGCACCATCTCGACATCGTGCACTGGGCGATGGGCTGGGAGAAGATCGGCCCGAAATACATCGAAGGCAAGGGCCGCTTCCACACGGGCGGTCTTTGGGACGTGCACGGCGAATACGACATCACGCTCGTCTATCCGGACGGGACGCCCGTGAGGGTGTGGGACAAGTTCCCGAACGGCGTGCGCTTCATCGGCGAGAAGGGATGGATATTCGCCAGCCGTGGCTCCGCGAAGGTGTCGAAGAGCGACCCCGTCGCCGCCGGCAAGCCGCTGAAGGCGCTCGACGCGAGCGACCCGAAGCTCGTCGCCGGAACGCCGTCGATCGTCCTGTACAGGAACGCGATCCGCGACCAGAACCGCCACCACCAGAATTTCATCGACTCCATCAAGGCCGGCGTCCCGAGCATCGTCCCGGCGGAGACCGCGCACCGCTCCTGCTCGGCCTGCCTGCTGTCGTGGATCGGCATGAAGCTCGGCCGCAGGCTGGAGTGGGACTGGAAGGCGGAACGCTTCGTGGCCGACCCCGAGGCGGACGCGATGCTCGAGCGCACGGAACGCGCCCCCTACGGCGCGAAGCGCGCGTACGAACGTCTAAGCAGGAAAGCATGACATGAAAGCAAGATACATCGTTTTCGCGGCTGCGGCCGCCGCTTCCCTAGGAATGTGCGCCGCGGACTTCAAGCCGGCGGACGTCCTTGTGTACACGCGCTGGGACCATGTGAAAAACCAGAAGACCGGCGAAGTGAAGAAAGGCGGCTTCGACGCCAAGACGCGGCCCTACCACCACGAGTCCACCGAACAGGGCGCCGAGGAGGTCCGCCGCTACTTCACGGCGAACGGATACTCGTGCCTCGTCACGGACGATCCCGCGGTGTTCGTCTCGGACGCGATGAAGACTTTCAAGCTCGTGATGCTGTGCAACACGAACCACGAGCTTTTCGACACCGCCGCCCAGCGCGAGGCTTTCTACCGGTTCGTGGAAAACGGCGGCGGGCTTCTCGCCACGCACTGCGCAAGCGCGAACGAGCGCGGCTCAAAGCGCTTCCGCGATTTCCTCGGCGGCGCATTCGAGCGCCACTACGCCGCGCATCAAAAGATTCCCTTCTCCAATGTTGACCGCTCGCATCCCGCGATGGCCTGCATGGACAAAGACTACGTGTGGGCCGACGACGAAGTGTACCTCAACCATCCCGACGGAAACGTCCGCCCCGTCCTTACTCTCATGTGGAAGGACGTCCTGCGCAATTCGAAAAAGACGGACAAGTACGGCTGCCCGGCCTGCGGCGGACACGTCCTTGAATGGTGCAAGACTTTCGGCAAGGGCCGCATCTACTACACCGCGCTCGGCCACAACGCCGCGGACTGGGGCAAGATGGAATGGCAGCTGCACCTTCTCGAAGCGGCCCGCTGGGCGATGAAAGAGCGTCCCGACAAGGTCGGCGCCAAGACGGCGAAGGCGACGGCCCGCGCCACGATCGACGGTGTCGAATGCGTGAAGGACGGAAAGACCGTCTGGAAGTTCAATATCGCAAACCGCGAATCCAAGCCTTTCGTCCACCCCCTCTGCCTCCCCGACGGAAGATGCTTCACCGACGCCCGCCCGAAAGACCACCCGTGGCACCTCGGGCTCTGGTTCGCGTGGAAGTATATGAACGGGCTAAACTACTGGGAGCCGCGCACTCCGGCGCAGGAAAACCTCTTCCCCGAAGGGATGACTATCGTGAAGGATTTCAACATCCAGACCGTTG
Source organism: uncultured bacterium (assembly GCA_902799715.1). Taxonomy (GTDB): domain Bacteria; phylum Verrucomicrobiota; class Kiritimatiellia; order RFP12; family UBA1067; genus CADCBS01. The sequence continues at coordinate 28,885 of CADCBS010000008.1, forward strand.
GCGGCGCGGCAAAGGTCGATCTCTCGCTCTGGTACGGCCCGCGCGCGGAGCCGGGCAATGTCCTTCTCGAAGAAGAGCGCACGGTGCAGTTCTCGGAGCCTGACGAAAAGGGATGCTACAAGATCCGCTCCACGCACAAGTTCACCGCGAAGGGCGAAGTGCATCTCGACTGCCGCCGCCCCGTCGGCTACGGCGGCTTCTCGTGCCGCATGGCCGGCTTCATGGGCAAGTTCAAGATGACCGGCGTCGGCGGCAATCCGGACCACAAGAAAAACGTCGGCGGCCCGAAGGGAATGAACGCCATCAGGTACGTCGATCCCAAGACCGGCCACGGCGTGGAATTCAAGATCCTCGCGCCTCTCGAAACGGAGCGCATCTACACATGGAGCGACCACCGCTACGTGAACCCGATGCCGATTTACGAAAAGCCGCTCGACCTGAAGCCCGGGGACTCCTTCGCGCTGGACTACGAAGTGTCGGTGTTCTGACCGGCCATTCCCCGCGCAGTCGCGCTGTTTTCCGAGGAGCGTCCACATGGAACAATTGATGCAGACTTTGGGCACGGCAGGCGCCATCGTGGCGGTGGTGCTTCTGTTCTCCCTCGCCATTTTCATACACGAGTTCGGCCACTACCTCGCCGCCCGGATGCTGGGGATGAAGGTGACCGCGTTTTCCATCGGCTTCGGCCCGGCCATCTGGAAAAAGAAGATCGGCGGCATCGAATACAAGGTGTCGTGGTTCCTTTTCGGCGGCTACGTGGCCCTTCCGCAGCTCGATCCGGCCGGCATGGAGAACATTCAGGGCGGCAACGGGGATGGGAAGAAGGACGGCGGGAAAGGCAAAGACGGCGAAGACAGGGAAGAAGAAGCCGCGGAGCCCGTGCCGGACGCTCCGGCCTGGAAGCGCATCATAGTGGCGGCCGCCGGCCCGTTCGGGAACATCGTGCTGGCCGTGGCGATAGCCTGCATCCTCCCCTTCACCGGGGCGGAGTTCGGCGCGAACGACGCCACGGTGCACGGCGTGGTGCTCGGTTCGCCCGCCGACAAGGCGGGCATCTGGCCCGGCGACAGGATCGTTTCCATCGGCGGGCGCGAAATCAAGTATTTCTCCGACATAGTGACCGAAACGGCGATAGCAGGCGCCGCGCCGATGCGCTTCGAAGTCGAGCGCGGCGCGGTCCCGCGCGTCGGAATCGGCACGAACAGCTTCGCGGTGGTGTCCGAGGCCGCAGGCGGCGCGTCGTCGACGCAGGAAGTGGCAGTCGCCTCGGTTGCGATGCTGCCCGCGCCGGGCGACGCCGGAAACGGCGATGCGCTCCCCCCGCGCACGGCAGACAATTCCATAAAGGCCGACTTCGGAGCGTCTGGCGGCGTCTCGAAGGCTCTTTACGGAAGCGGCGGCTGCGACATGGTGGAGTTCGAGGACAACCCGTTCCCGATGCCCGTCTGGGACGGCAGGACGTTCTATCTCGACAACTCCAGCCCGGGCGCCGGCGTGCAAAGGCTTTCGTTCGAAGTCGTGCCGGCGGAGAATCCCCTCGGCGGCTACGTGGTCGGCGTTTTGTCCGCCGAAAAGAAAAGCCCCGTTTGGATGGCGGTGGACGGCCCGCTCGACCAGCTCGCGCTGGACTGCCAGAGCATGGGGCGCGTGCTCGGGGCGCTCGTCACGCCCAAGACCGCAGGCAACACCGCCAAGGCGGTGTCTGGGCCTGTCGGCATAGGCCGCGTCCTCTACAAGACCGTGCGCTCCGACTTCTGGGGCGCGATCGGGTTCCTCCGCTTCCTCTGCATGAACCTCGCGCTGATAAACCTGCTTCCGATACCTGTCCTCGACGGCGGGCACATCGTGTTCGCGCTTTTCGAGATGGCCACGCGCCGCAAGCCGAACCGCAAGCTCGTGGAATGGACCACGACGGCGTTCGCGTTCCTCGTGATAGGCCTGATGCTTCTGCTCGTGTTCACGGACTCGAAGCGCTGGATCGACTCCGGCGCGGCGGAAAGCGCGGAAGCGCCAGTCGGCAGGATCGTGCCTGCGGACGCCGTTGCGAAATGAACCGGGAGCTTTCCGAGATGGAAGAATCATCCTTCCACGGCGCGAAACGCCGTGAAACGCGCCGCGTGGACGTAGGCGGCGTGGCGGTGGGCGGAGGCGCGCCCGTTTCGGTGCAGACGATGGCGAACGCCGATCCGCACGACCGCGAGGCCCTTCTCGCGCAGGTGCGGCAGTCCGCCGCCGCAGGCGCGGACATCGTGCGGCTAACGGTCCCCGACGAAGAGGCCGCGCGCGTTTTCGGGCTTGTGCGGAAGGATTCGCCCGTGCCGCTCGTGGCCGACATACATTTCGACTGGCGGCTGGCGGTCGCGGCGCTCGAAAACGGCGCCGACGCGCTGCGGCTGAACCCCGGCAACATCGGCGGCGCGGAGAACGTGCGCGCGGTGGCGCGCGCGGCTTCGGCGCGGGGCGTTCCGATCCGCATCGGCGTGAACGGCGGCTCGCTCGAAAAAGACCTGATGGAGAAATACGGCGGGGCGTCCGCACCCGCGCTGGTGGAATCCGCCCTGCGGCACGCCGCGCTCCTGGAGGCGGAGGATTTCAGGGACATCGTGATATCGGTCAAGGCGTCGGACGTCCCGCGCACGCTGGCCGCATACAGGCTACTTTCATCGAAAACCGCCTATCCGCTCCACGTCGGCGTGACCGAGGCCGGAACGCTGATACCCGGGCTCGTGCGTTCGGCGTACGCCATAGGCACGCTGCTTGCGGAGGGGATCGGCGACACGATACGCGTTTCGCTGACCGATCTCCCCTCCCGCGAAGTGAAGGCCGGGCTGGAGATACTGCGCGCGACGGGCCTGCGCGGCCCCGGGCCGTCCGTGACGTCCTGCCCCACGTGCGGGCGCACGAAGGTCGATCTCGTAAAGGCCGCTACGGAGACGGAGGAGGCGCTCGAGGCTTTCGCGCGCGAAAACCCAGGCGTCAGCCTGCCGCGCGTCGCGGTGATGGGATGCGTGGTGAACGGCCCCGGCGAGGCGAAGCACGCCGACATAGCGCTTTGCGGAGGCGCGGGGTTCTTCAGGGCGTTCGTGCGCGGGGAGATGATACCGGGCGACCCCGTGCCGCCGGAGCGCGCCGCGGAGGAAGTCGTGCGGCTGGTGCGGGAGTTCGCCGGGGTTTGACGGCCGGCACGCGCCGGCGCGGCCGGGGAGTCCAGCGTATTTTTTCCATACAACACGGAACCACACAAGGCAAGACATGGCAGAGAAGAACGTTTTCGCGGCCGCCGAGGCCGCGCTACCGAGGCTCGTGAAGGAGATAGGCGTTTCCGGCCCGCAGATACTCGCGGTCGCGAAACTCCTTTCCGAAGGCAACACGATCCCGTTCATAGCGCGCTACCGCAAGGAGGCGCACGGCAACCTGGACGAAGTGCAGATATCGCAGATCGGCGAGAGGGCGGAGTACTACGCCGAACTGGAAGACCGCCGCGCCACGATACTGAAATCGATCGATTCGCAAGGCAAGCTCACGGACGAGCTGCGCGGAAAGATAGAGAACTGCTTCGTGAAGTCCGAGCTGGAGGACCTGTACCTCCCCTACAAGCCCAAGCGCAGGACGCGCGCGATGATAGCGCGCGAGCGCGGCCTGGAGCCGCTGGCGGACCTGATCGCCGCGCAGGGCGCCGGCGACCCGGCGGCGGACGCCGCCGCCTTCGCGGACGCGGAGAAGGGCGTGCCGGACGCCGCGGCGGCGCTCGCCGGGGCGCGCGACATCGTGGCCGAGCGCATATCCGAGCGCGCCGACGTGCGCGGCCTCGTGCGCGAGGCGTACATGACGAAGTCCAAGGTCGTCTCCACCGTGGTGCAGCCTCCGCCGGCGCAGCCCACGAAGTTCGAGCAGTACTACGATTTCTCCGAAAGCATCGCCGACATCCCGTCGCACCGGTTCCTCGCGATCAGGCGCGGGCAGCAGGAGAACGTCCTTTGGGTGCATCTGTCCCTGGAGGCGGAGCCGTACGTGCGCGAAATCGAAGGCATGGCAGGGGTCCGCGACGGCTCCCCGTGGGCGGGCGAGCTGCGCTCCGCCGTGCGCGACGCATACGAAAGGCTCGTGGCGCCTTCCTGCGAGCTGGACGCGATGGTGGAGAAGAAACTCGCGGCCGACCGCGCCGCCGTGGAGATATTCGCGGAGAACCTGCGCCACCTGCTGCTCGCCGCGCCGCTCGGGGAAAAGACGGTGCTCGCTATCGACCCCGGCATAAGGACCGGATGCAAGTGCGCGCTTCTCGACGCCACCGGCAAATACGTCGGCAGCACGGTCATCTACCCGCAGCAGCGCACGGCCGAGGCGCAGAGCGCTCTCGCGAAGATCGTGGAGAAGTACAAGCCCGAGGCGATAGCGGTGGGCAACGGAACCGCAGGCCGCGAGACGGAGGCGTTCGTGCGCACCACCCTCAAGCTGATGGGCAGGGAGAACGACGTCATCGTGGTCTCCGTCTCCGAGTCCGGCGCGTCGGTGTATTCGGCCTCGGAGGTGGCGCGCGCGGAATTCCCGAAGCTGGACCTCACCGTGCGCGGCGCGATATCCATCGGCCGCCGCCTGCAGGACCCGCTCGCGGAGCTTGTGAAGATAGACCCCAAGGCGATAGGCGTGGGCCAGTACCAGCACGACGTGCACCAGCCCCTGCTCGGCGCGAAGCTCGACGAAGTGGTGGTGTCGTGCGTGAACCGTGTCGGCGTGGAGCTGAACACGGCGTCGGCGTCGCTCCTCACCCGCGTCTCCGGCCTCGGCGCGTCCACCGCGCGCAAGATAGTCGAATGGCGCGACGGACACGGCGCGTTCAAGTCGCGCAAGGAGCTTCTCGACGTCCCCGGGCTCGGCCCCAAGGCTTTCGAGCAGTGCGCGGGCTTCCTGCGCATACGCGGGGCGGAGAATCCGCTCGACGCGTCCGCGGTGCACCCTGAAAGATACGCGCTCGTGGAGCGGATGGCGGCCGACATGGGCGTGCCGGCGTCGCGCCTCGCGGGCGACGCTTCGCTCGCCGCGAAGATCGACATACGCAAGTACATCTCCAACGACATCGGCGAACCCACGCTGCGCGACATCGTGGAGGAGCTGAAGAAGCCCGGCCGCGACCCGCGCGCGGTTTTCGAGAAGCCGGCGTTCCGCGACGACATAATGTCGATCGAGGACGTGCGCGAGGGCATGGAGCTCGAGGGCGTGGTCACGAACGTCACGGCGTTCGGCGCGTTCGTGGACATCGGCGTGCACCAGGACGGGCTCGTGCACGTCTCGGAGATCGCCGACAGGTTCGTGCGCGATCCCTCCGAAGTCGTGAAGGCGGGCGACCGCATCAAGGTGAGGGTGCTTTCCGTCGATCTCGCGCGCAAGCGCATAAGCCTGACCGCGCGGAAGAATCCCCGCCCGCCCGCGG
>CADCBS010000009.1 GCA_902799715.1 uncultured bacterium
AGTTCACCAGAAGCAAATATGTTTTTGACGTGCTTGCTGATTGCAGCCTTCTGAACCCCAAACAACTCGGCAATCTTCAGCTGCGTCAGCCACACGGTCTCGTTTTCAAGACGCACGTCTAACCGGACGGTCTCGTTCGGCTGATACACGACAATCTGGTTTTCGTTCGCGGTCATTCGGCGTTGCCTTTCATGCGCATATTATACCAATATTTCACTTGTCACCTTGCAGGGATTCGCCAATTTCTCCAATCTTCGCAAAGACCTCCGCCAAATCAACTTTGCGCTTCGCATTCGATGGATTTGCAAAAGCAGCCATCGCTTCGCGTTTGTATTTGTTCATCCGCCTTACCAGTGCGACAAACCCCTTGTAACTCTCGCTATCCTTCGCTTCGTCCAATGAAGTGTAAAACTCTCCCGCGGGTCTTGGGAAATCACTTGTGAACGACATCTTGCCGTCCATTGTTCGCGCGACCATGAGGCGATAGCCATGTTCGTTCTCGTAATAGGCGTTAATGCTCTCGTCAAAACTCAATCCACTAGGCAATAAACAACACGCGCCGCTATTTACCTCATAACGGTATGTCATCTCGTAATGCACTTCATCAAGCCGTATTCTCATCTTTACGCTCCCGTTCTCCGGCCCTCACCAAACGCCGACCTCTTGATGCGGCGGATTTCACCAGCGTCAAGTTTCGTGAACGCAAAGCATTTGCGGCCCAAGTCTTTTAGCGACGCACCTATCAGATAGATATCCTTGTCGTCGACGATGAGAAAGCGGTCGTGGAAGGTTTCGTTGTAGCGCACGGCGAGTTTCTGGTACTGCGCGTTGAAGGTCGCGGCGTCGGCATCGGAAATCTTGCGGTGAGGCACGTGCTTCTTGTCGTAGTGCTCCGATGTGAAGACCGTCACCTTCACGCCCTTGCGCTTCTTCGCGAAAAGGTCGAGCGTTTCCGCCGTTGCCCAGTTGTCGATGAGGACCAGCGACCTCTTTGCGCTCTGGATCAGTTTCAGCACCAGCGCCCGTGCATCCCACAGCTGCCCGTCGTAGAACACGCCCTGCAACGGCGGCTCCTTGGTCTGCACGAAGAAATCGACCTTCTCCTTCAAGTCAACGATTGCCTGATCATGTTGGGCGAGACGGCGATCCACCTTGTCTTCCAGCTGAGTCATGCGGGCATTGAAGGAATACCCCCGCAGCAGATATTCCTTCAATACGCTCGTAGCCCATTGCCGGAACTTGACTCCCAATATGGAATTGACGCGATACCCCACAGAGATTATGGCATCAAGGTTGTAGCAAGTGACCTTGCGTCTTACTTGCCGCGAACCTTCTATGCGAACTACCGAGAATTCCTCGGTAGTTGCCCCTCGTACCAATTCTCCAGCATCATAGACATTCTTCAGATGTAAACCTACGTTGTCTGAACTACATCCAAACAAAGTCGCCATCTGACTTTGCGTCAGCCACACGGTCTCGTTTTCAAGACGCACGTCTAACCGGACGGTCTCGTTCGGCTGATAGACGACAATCTGGTTCTCGTTCGCGGTCATTCGGCGTTGCCTTTCATGCGCATATTATACCAAATCTTTCTCCATTACTTGCATCGCAGTTGTCGCAAATTTTGCGTCTTCTTGCCTTTGCCGTATTCCCGTCGTTCAGACGTTGCCTTGCGGATTGATTCGAGAAGCCCGGGGATGACCTCGGCACCCATCTTCGCCGCGGCGAAGGTGAGGCGGCCTGCGTCCTTCAGCGACGCACCGGTCCAGAAGATTTCCTTCTGGTCGACGATGATGAAGCGGTCGCTGTTTAATGTTGCCAATGTGGAAGTGTTGCCAATTCCAATGTTGCCAGTTTCCAATTGTTCCATCATGCCGCCTCCTTCATTGGGAATTGGAATTGGCCACTGGCAACGTTTACACACTGGCAACATTCCCCATTCGCCACGCCCGGATAGGCGTCGATCGCGACCAGCGCCTTCTTCGCCCGGCGGATGAACTTGATCAAGAGCGGTTTCGCGTCCCGGAACCTGTTCTGGCGGAAGATGCTCTGCAACGGCGACTCCTTGGTCTGGACGAAGAAATCGACCTTCTGTTCAAGGGTGGCGATGCGGCCGTCCCGCCCGGCAAGGAGACGCGCCGGCTACGGCCGTTCGCTTCCCCTCGCGAAAAGCTCCTTGAGGCTGTCGATCGTAACGGGCTTCAGCACCAGCGCGTCGAAGCCCTGCTCCCTGTAGCTCGCGCGCGCCTCGACATCGGCCGTGACGGAACACACCTTGAGCCGCGAAAGGCGGGCGTCGGCGCGGATGCGCTTTACGAGTTCGGTGCCGTCCATGGCCGGCATCCACATGTCGGAAAGGACCCAGTCGAAGAGCGTATCCGTCTCCAGCAGTTCGAGCGCCGCCGCGCCGTCCGGCGCCAGTTCCACATCCGCGACGCCTACCTTCGCAAGCATCGCCTTGAGCACCATGCGGTTCACGGGCGAATCGTCCACGACAAGGACGCGCTTCGGGATCCCGGAGACCGCCGGCGCGGACGCCGCAGCGTCCTTCCCGGCCGAATCGTCCTCTCTGGGCGCAAGCGAGACAGGGACTTCGGTGCGGACCGTAAACCCTTTGCCCGGAGCCGTATCGACCGAAATCGTTCCGTTCGCGAGCTCGACGAGCCGTTTGCAGATCGCCAGCCCGAGTCCGCTGCCATTTGCGTGGTTTTTGATGTCGGCCTGGACGAAAGGCTCCATGAGGAGCTTCGCCTTCTCCTCCGGAACGCCCCGCCCGTTATCCGAGACCGTCGTCTTGAAAATCCCTCCCTCGTAGACGACCGACACGCGTATCGTGCACGGTCCGGCGTATTTGACCGCATTGCCGATGAAATTGAAGAGGACCTGGCGGAAGCGGTATGGATCGACCATCAGGCGCGGCATCGGGGGTATCTCGGTCGTCAGCGTCTGGTTCCTGTCACGCGCCTGGAGAAGAAACATCATCGCCGTCTCCCGCACGATCTCCCCCACGTCGCACGCCTCGAGGTCGAATTTCAGCTTTCCGAGATCCATCTGCGAGAGATCGAGCGCGTCGTTCACGAGCTGCAGAAGGGCCTTGCCGCTGGACGCTATGAGACCGAGATTCCGCTCGACATCCGCAGGCGGGACGTTGCCCGCGAGCAGAAGCTCCGAGAACCCTATTATGGCGTTGAGCGGCGTGCGGATGTCGTGGGAAACGACGGAGAAGAAGTAGCTTCTCGTCTTTTCGGCCTCTATCGCGCGGTCGCGCTCGGCCTTGAGGCGGGCCATGGCGGAGCGGCGTTCGAGAGCCAGCGTCAGCACGTCTGCGGAAATCTTCAGGGCGGTCCTGTCGCGGTCGGGTATCGCGTTCCTGCGGTCCACGTAGTGCAGCGCAAGCCCGCCCCAGGGCTTTCCGTCGCAGTGCACGACCGCGACCTCCAGCGAATTCGCCGGGCAGTCGCGCGGGATCGGCGCGACGCACTGGCCTTTTGCATCGGGCAGCTCGACGAAAGGCGCCGACTCCTCGACATGGGGAATCAGCAGCTTGTAGAACGAACACGCCGTGCAGCGCCCCGGACAGCTTGCCAGTTCGCCGTCCTGCTGGAGCATCAGATGGTGCCCGTCGACGGAATGGAGCGCTATGTAATCGCTGTCGGTCATCTCGAGCAGACGGTGCAGCACAAGGTCGATAAGACCCTGCAGACCGTCGCTGGCCAGCGCGTCCTTGAGATGCACGATATCCAGGATCGCCGTATCGCGATCGCCCGGAGCGGCATCGATCCGCGGATTTTCGCCGCACAAGCTCTTCAATGGTTTACTCATGCCGCGTATTGTAGCATATATTTCACGGAGAAGCGACAATACCGCGGCTTCGCCGGGGCGAATTCCTGCCTTCCGGCGGCGCGCGGGGCCGGCGGCATTGCGGAAAAGCGCGGCTCCGCCGGCCGGGGAACGCGCGAAAAAATCCGTCCGCCGGCTTTGAATCGTTGATTTCGCCGGGCGAATGCGGTATCATTTACACCAATCCGCCGTCGGCGGGACAAAAAACGGAGTATCACAAAGTATGGCTAAGATCAAATTCGGCGATGTCGTGGAAAACATCGTCACGCGCAAAGAGTTCCCCCTGAAAAAGGCGCTGTCCGTCCTGAAAGGGAAGACAGTCGCGGTACTGGGCTACGGGGTCCAGGGGCCGGGGCAGGCGCTGAACATGCTGGACAACGGCGTGAAGGTCATCGTCGGCCAGCGCAAGAGCACGAAGGCGGGCTCGTCCTGGAAGCGTGCGATCCGCGACGGATGGGTCGAGGGCAAGACGCTCTTCTCGCTCGAGGAGGCGGCGGCCAAAGGCGACGTCGTGATGATGCTCGTGTCCGACGGCAGCGTCGGCCAGGTGTGGAAGCAGGTCGCCAAGCACGTGACGCCCGGCAAGTACCTCTATTTCTCGCACGGCTTCGCGTACGTGTACAACAAGCTCACCGGCGTGAAGCCCCCGAAGGGCGTCGGCGTGATCATGGTGGCGCCCAAAGGCTCCGGCACGAGCGTCCGCCGCAACTTCCTCTCGGGCGCCGGCATCAACTCCTCCTACGCGTTCGTGCCGAACGGCATGAAGGCGAAAGACGTGGAAGACATGACGAAGGCGATCGGCATAGCGGTCGGCTCCGGCTATCTGTTCCCCACCACGTTCGAGCGCGAAGTGACGAGCGACCTGGTGGGCGAACGCGGCATCCTGATGGGCGCGCTCGCGGGCGTGATGGAGGCGCAGTTCAACACGCTGCGCGCGAACGGCCACAGCCCGTCCGAGGCGTTCAACGAGACGTGCGAAGAGCTCACGCAGTCGCTCATCCGCCTCGTGGACGAAAAAGGCATGGACTGGATGTACACCAACTGCTCGCAGACGGCGCAGCACGGCGCGCTGAAGTGGCGCCCGATCTTCCGCAAGGCGGTGGAGCCGGTCTTCAAGCGCCTCTACGCGTCCGTAGTGTCGATGAAAGAGGCGAAGGAAGTCATCCGCGACACGGGCTGCCCCGACTACAAGGAGAAGATGGCGGCGAAGCTCGCCGACCTCACGAACGCCGAGATGTGGCGCGCCGGCGCGGCCGTGCGCCAGCTCCGTCCGGCGGAGAAGGCGCGCGCCGACGCGGAGACCGCGGCCGGAGTGCAGGGCCGCAAGGGCGGCAAGTGATCCCGCGGGACCCTGCGGCATGGACAGCGGCCTGACGATACGGCCCGCCCGGATAGACGACGCCGAGAAGATATTCGCGCTGGTGCATCTCCACCGCGACGAGCTTATCGTGCGCCCGATGGGCGACATCGTGAAGAACACGGACCGCTTCCTGGTGGCGGAATGCGGCGGACGCACCGTGGCGTGCGCCGCATTCGCCATACTCCCCGAATTCGGCTCGCCCGTGCGCGCGGCGGCCGAGATACAGAGCGTGGCCGTGCTGGCGCCGATGCGCAGGCGCGGAATAGGCGCGCGGCTGGTGGGGGAGCTGCTCGAGCGCATCCGCGCGACGGGCGTGAAAGAGGCGCTGGTGCTCACCTTCGCGCCGGAGTTCTTCGGGCGGCTCGGCTTCCGCGAGATCCCGAAGACCGAAGTGATGCACAAGCTCTACACCGGGTGCATAAACTGCACGAAGCACGCAGACCCGTTCACCTGCCCGGAAAAGGCGATGGTGCTGCGCCTGCCCTGACGGCGCGCCCCCTCCTTCCGGCCAATCCGAGGCAAGCATGACGGAATCATCGCAGCGCGCCACGCCGACGCCCATGATGGCGCAGTACGCCAGGATAAAGTCCGAGACGCCCCCCGGCTCGATCCTGATGTTCCGCCTGGGCGACTTCTACGAAATGTTCGGGCGCGACGCCGTGGAGGCGGCGCCGATACTGGGCGTGACGCTGACGCAGCGCGCCGGCATGCCGATGTGCGGCGTGCCGTGGATGGCGGTGGACACGTACCTGGCCAAGCTCATACGCGCCGGGCGGACCGCCGCGCTGTGCGACCAGGCCGAAGACCCGAAGGCCGCCAAAAAGCTCGTGAAGCGCGAAATCACGCGCATCGTCACGCCGGGGACCGTCACCGAGGAAGGCCTCGTGGACGAGACGGCGAACAACTGGGCGGCGGCGGTGTGCGGGCTCGGCACCGCGTTCCTGGACCTTTCCACCGGGGAGTTCTTCACGGAAGGCTTCCCCGACGAAGCGCGGCTGCGCGAGGCGATGTCGCGCTACGCCCCGGCCGAGACGCTGATGCCGCGGCCGGACGATTTCCACGCCACCCCGCCGCGCGGCGTCACATACGCCGACGCGTGGACGTTCTCCCCGGGGGCGGCGCGCGAAGAGCTTTTCCGCCACTTCGGCGTGACGTCGCTCGACGGCTTCGGCCTGCAGGACGAGCCGGAGCAGGCCTGCGCGGCCGGCGCGCTGCTCTACTACGTGAATACCACGCTGCGCCACCGCGTGGACCACGTGCGGACCCTGCGGCGGCGCATGAACGGCGACTGCATGGCGCTCGACGCCGACGCGCTGAGGAACCTTTCCGTGCTGCCGGCGCCGGGCGTGCCGCGCAACGCATGCCTGCTGGGCGTGCTCGACGCCACGCGCACGCCGATGGGCGCGCGCGCGCTCCGCAACAGGCTGACGCGCCCGTACGGCCGCGCGGAGGACATCGAGGCGCAGCTCGACGCCGTGGAGTTCTTCACCGCGGACCGGCAGTCGCTGCACGACCTGCGCGGCCTGCTGGGCGGGGTGAGGGACATGGAGCGGATATCGGCGAAGATATCCTCCGGCCGCGCGAACGCGCGCGACCTGCAGGCGCTCGCGCAGTCGCTGCGCCCCGTGCCGGCGGTGAAGTCCGCGCTCGAGGCGCGCCGGCCCCCAGCCGCGCTCGCCGCCGCGGCGGAGGCGATGTGCCCCGAAGACGCCCTCGTGGAGCTCGTGGACCGCGCGATAGCCGACCAGCCCCCCGCGCTGACCACGGAAGGCGACATGATCCGGGCCGGATACTCCGCGGAGCTCGACGGACTGCGGGCGGCGGCGGCGGACGGCCGCCGCTGGATCGCCGACTACCAGACCGCCGAGCAGCAGCGCACCGGCATCAAGACCCTGCGCATCAGGCACAATTCCGTTTTCGGCTTCTACGTGGAGATATCGAAGGCCGCCGCCGCGTCCGTCCCGCCGGAATACGAAAGGCGGCAGACCGTGGCGAACGCCGAACGCTTCACCACGCCCGCGCTGAAGGAGTACGAAAGCAAGGTCACGGGCGCGAACGAGCGCGCGGTCGCGCTCGAAGCCGAGCTTTTCCGCGGAATCGCGGCGGAGGCATGCGGGCGCATCGCGTCGATCCAGCGCACGGCCGGCGCGCTGGGCGCGCTCGACGCCACGCTCTCGCTCGCCGACAGGGCGCTCGCGCTGGGGTACGCGCGCCCGGCGATCGACACCTCGCGGGACCTGGAGATCGAAGACGGGCGCCACCCGATAGTTGAGCAGCTGCCGGAGTCCGAGCCATTCGTGCCGAACTCCACGCGCATGGACTGCACGGAAAACCAGATACACCTGATTACCGGGCCGAACATGGCCGGAAAGTCCACGTACCTGCGCCAGGTGGCCACGATAGCGCTGATGGCCCACGCGGGGTCGTTCGTGCCGGCGGCCAGATGCCGCATGGGGACGATCGACCGGATCTTCACGCGGCTCGGCGCGGCAGACGACCTTTCGCGCGGCAGGTCCACGTTCCTCGTGGAGATGCAGGAGACCGCCAACATACTGAACAACGCCACCCCGGCGTCGCTGATCGTGCTCGACGAGATCGGGCGCGGGACTTCGACGTTCGACGGCGTGTCGATAGCGTGGAGCGTGGCGGAGTATCTGCACGGCTGCGAGAAATGCAAGGCGAAGACGCTCTTCGCCACGCACTACCACGAACTCGCCGACCTGGCGCAGCGCCTGCCCGGCGTGAAGAACTACACGGTGGCCGTGCGCGAATCCGGCGGCCGCGTGGCGTTCCTGCGGCGGATACAGCCCGGCGTGGCGGACAAGTCGTACGGGATACACGTGGCGGCGATGGCCGGCCTGCCGCGCCCGGTGACCGAGCGCGCGGCGCAGATACTGCGCAACCTCGAGGCGAACGAGCTCGACGTCGACGCGCCGAAATTCCTGCGCCGGCCGCGCGCAAGGCTGTCCGACCTGCCGGGGCAGATGACGCTTCTATGAACATCCGCGCGCGGCGGCGCGCCGCCGCGCGGGCACGAACTGGAAAAAGGAAATGCCGGAAGACTTCAACACCCTGCCGCACGACGCCGAGGCGGAGCGCGGCGTCCTGGGCTCGATACTGCTCGACACCGCGGCGCCGGACGACGACGGGCGCGTATTCGACCTGTGCTCGTCGAAGGGCATAACGCCGGATTCGTTCTACGAGCCGCGCAACAGGATCATATACGAGACGCTGCTCGACATGTCGCGCGCCACGCTGCCCGCCGACGCGATCACGCTGAACGCGCGCCTGCGCTCGCTCGGCCGCCTGGAGGCCGCCGGCGGCGTGGGCTACATCCAGAGCCTCATCGAGAACACGCCCACCGCGGCACACGCCGAATACTACATCGACATCGTACGCCAGAAGCGCCTGCTGCGCCGGCTGATCGAAACCGCCCGCGAAACGGAGCGGAAATGCTTCGAGGACCAGGGCGCCGCGAACGCCGACATCCTGCTGGGCGAGACCGAGAAGAAGTTCCTCGACATCGGCGAGACCGCGTCCGGCGGCATCGGATGGAAAAAGGCCGTGGACGAGTCGCTGCGCACCATCGAACGCACGTTCGACCGCGGCCTGGGCTCGTTCAGCGGCCTGCCCACGGGCTTCCGCGACCTGGACATCACCCTGCAGGGAATGCAGCCGGGCGCGATGATCGTGATAGCCGCGCGCCCGTCCGTGGGCAAGACCTCGCTCGCCATGAACATCGCCGAATGCGCCGCGATGGGCCAGACGATCTCGGGGATGCCGATGAAGGACGAGAACGGCCGGCCGCACCCCACGCTGGTGTTCTCGCTCGAAATGTCCACCGAATCGCTTGCGAGCCGCATGCTGTGCGGGCGCGCCGGCGTGTCCGCCTGGCGCATCCAGCACGGCGTGATGTCGCGCGACGAGCGCAACAGGGCGACGTCGCAGCTCTTCGCCGCCGCCGGCCAGCTCGGCCCGGCGCCGCTGTACGTGGACGATTCGGGCGCGCTGGACGTCACCGACATCCGCGCGCGCGCCCGCCGCATGAAGCGCTCGAAGGGCATCGAGCTGATCGTGATCGACTACCTGCAGCTCTGCAACTGCCGCGAGTTCTCGCGCCAGGGCCGCCAGATCGAGACTTCGCAGATATCGGGCCAGATAAAGGCCATGGCCAAGGAGCTGAAGGTGCCGGTGATCGTGCTGTCGCAGCTGACGCGCGGCTCGGAGCAGCGCGGCGACAAGCGCGAGGAGCCGAAGCTTTCCGACCTGCGCGACTCCGGCGCCATCGAGCAGGACGCCGACGTGGTGATGCTCCTGCGCCGCCCCGCGCGCACGCCTTCCGACCCCGAGCACGACAAGGAGAACCTGGCCATCGTGAACGTGGCGAAAAACCGCAACGGCCCGATAGGCAACGTGCGCATGAACTTCTATTCCGACATCACGCGCTTCGGCGACCGCGACAGAAGCGAGGACAACCCCGACGCCGTGCCGCCCGGCGCCGTGCCGGTGGAGGGCTGACGGGTGGGGAACGCATCCGGTCCCGGGACGTGGCGCGACGCGATCGCGCTTTCCGCGCGCTACCTGGCGGAGAAGGGCGTGGAGGACGCCCAGACCGCGAGCGAGCTTCTCGCCGCGCGGCTTCTGCGCTGCGGCCGCGGCACGCTGGCGGGCCGCCTCGCGGAAGCCCCGCGCCCCGCGCACGTGGAGGCCATGCGCCGCGGCATCGCCCGCCTCGCGAAGAACGAGCCGGTGCAGTACGTGCTGGGCGAATGGGACTTCCGCACGATCACGCTCAAGACCGACCGGCGCGCGCTCGTGCCGCGCCCAGAGACGGAGGGCCTTGTCGAGCGCGTGCTGAAAAGCCCGTGCACGCGCCTGCCGCGCCCGCTCGTGGTGGACGCCGGGACCGGGACGGGATGCATACCGCTCGCCCTCGCGAGCGAATGGCCCGCCGGAAGCGACCCCGTGTTCGTGGGCACGGACGTCTCGCCCGAGGCCGTGGCGCTCGCGTCGGAGAACGCGAAGGCGCTGGGCCTGTCCGGGCGCGTCAGGTTCGCCGTGGCCGACGGACTGGACGACTTCGACCCGGAGTCTGTGGACGTGCTCGTGAGCAACCCGCCATACATCCCGTCCGCCGCGTGCGACACGCTTCCGCCGAACGTCAGGCTCTTCGAGCCGCGCATAGCGCTCGACGGCGGGCCGGACGGACTGGCGTTCTACGACCGGTACCTGCAGGACGCCATAAACATCCTGAAGCCGGGCGGGCACGTCTTCTTCGAGATCGGCCACGACCAGGGCCCCGCCCTGGAAAAGATGATGAACATGTACGGATTCACGGAAATCCGCGTGGAAAAGGACTACGCGGGGCACGACAGGTACGCTTCGGCGCGCATGGCTTGACCGGCGCGGCAGGGCTTTGGCAGGAAAACAAGGAACAGACACATGGCAGGCGAATACCAGTTCTCGCTCGTCGACGTGACGAAGGAACACAACGGCAAGACGATACTGAAGGACGTGAACCTTTCGTTCTTCTACGGCGCCCACATAGGCGTCATAGGCGCCAACGGCGCCGGCAAATCCACGCTCCTGCGCATCCTCGCGGGGGAGGACAGGGACTTCATGGGGCAGTGCCTCGTGGCGAAGGGCACGAAGACCGGCTACCTTCCGCAGGAGCCCGTGCTCGACATGGACAAGACGGTGGGCGAGACCGTGGAGGAAGGCGTGGCCGCCTCGCGGGCCATGCTCGAACGCTACGACGACCTTTGCTGCAACCTCGACGACCCAAAGGCCGCCGCCGAGATGGAGAAGCTCCAGGAGACCATCGACGCCAACGACCTGTGGAACCTGGACCACCACGTGGAAATGGCGATGGAGGCCCTGCGCTGCCCGGATCCCGAAACCCCGGTGCGCGTGCTGTCCGGCGGCGAACGCCGCCGCGTGGCGCTGTGCAGGCTGCTGATATCGAACCCCGACGTCCTGCTGCTGGACGAGCCCACGAACCACCTCGACGCCGGAACGGTGCAGTGGCTCGAAGAATACCTGAAGGGCTTCAAGGGCACGCTGATCGTGGTCACGCACGACCGCTACTTCCTTTCGGACGTCACCGAGTGGATCCTCGAGCTCGACCGCGGCGTCAGCTACCCGTACAAGGGCAACTACGAATCGTGGCTGGCGCAGAAGCAGGCCATGCTCGCCCGCGAGGCCAAGGCCGAGAAGTCCCGCCAGAAGCTGATCGAGAACGAGCTCCAGTGGATCCGCACCAACCCGTCCGGACGCCACGCCAAGGCCCAGGCGCGCGTGAAGCGCTACGAGGAGCTGGCCTCGAAGCAGGCCGAGACGCGCGAGGACGAACTCCGCATCCGCATCCCGCCGGGGCCGCGGCTGGGCGACGTGGTCGTGCGCGCCGAACACGTCGCCATGGGGTTCGACGGCAAGCTGCTGTACGAAGACCTGAACTTCGACCTTCCGCGCGGCGGCATCGTGGGCGTGATCGGCGCGAACGGCGCCGGCAAGACCACGCTCTTCAAGCTCATCACCGGCGAGGAGAAGCCCCTTTCGGGTACGCTGACGGTGGGCGACACGGTGAAGCTTTCGTACGTGGACCAGCTGCGCGGCGAGCTGAAACCCGACGCCACCGTGTACGAGGAGATCACCGGCGGCGGCGAGTACGTGTCGCTCGCGGGCGACCAGCTGATGAACGGCCGCGCCTACTGCTCGCGCTTCAACTTCCGCGGCACCGACCAGCAGAAGAAGGTTGGCACGCTGTCCGGCGGCGAGCGCAACCGCGTGCACCTCGCGAAGCTTCTCAGGAGCGGCGGCAACCTGCTCCTGCTCGACGAACCCACGAACGACCTCGACGTCGCCACGCTGCGCTCGCTCGAGGACGGCCTGTCCGACTTCGGCGGATGCGTGATGGTAGTCTCGCACGACCGCTGGTTCCTGGACCGCGTGGCGACGCACATCCTGGCGTTCGAGGGCGACTCGAAGACCACCTGGTTCGAGGGCGGCTACTCGGAATACAGCGAATGGCGGCGCAAGAAGCTCGGCGACAGGGCCGACCGCCCGTCGCGCATAAAGTTCCGTCCGCTGAAGAACGGCTGACGCGCCCCTTGCGCGCGGCCCGCGCCGGGGGAGGGGAGGCGCGGCGCGCTACCGCGCGAACGCTCCGGCGGCGCCGGCCTCCTCGAACGAATCGAATATCCAGTCCGGCGCGGCGGCCTCGAGCGTTTCGCGCGTGTTCGTGCCGACGATCGCCGCCACGCGCATGCCCGCCGCCTTGGCCGCCGCGATCCCGCCCGTCGCGTCCTCGAACACCATGCACTCTTCCGGCGGCGCGCCCAGCAGCTCGGCCGCCTTCAGGTAGCAGTCCGGCGCCGGCTTGCAGCGCAGGCCCGCCGCGCTGTCCACGACCACCGGAAAAAATTCCGCAAGGCCGAGCCCGCCGAGGATGAACTCCACGTTGTCCGGCGGCGCGCCGGTCGCCACCGCCAGCTTCATGCCCTCAGTGCGCAGGCCGTCCATGAACGCGTGCAGGCCGGGGGGCGGGCGCAGGCGCCCGCGGCTCAGTTCGCGGAACAGCGATTCCTTGCGCGCCACGCATTCTTCCACTTCGCGCTCCGCCGGCTCCCTGCCGAGTATGCGCTCGAGGTAGAAGCGGTTGTCCGCCCCCATCCATGCGATGATCTCGCCGTCGGCAAGCTCGCGGCCCCGCTCGCGGGAATATGTGTGCCACGCCTCGACGTGGAACGGTATGGTGTCGCAAAGGACGCCGTCCATGTCGAATATGCACGCGCTTGTCTTCATCTTTCCCGAAATCCTTTTACCGGTGTGCGGCCGCCGGCCGCGGTTGGTGATTCTGCAAGTCTACCAAACACGCGCGGAAAACGCATAGCGCAAAACGCGGCCGGCGGAAAACGCCGGATTTGGCGATCCACCCGTCCACCGCCCTTTTTTTGGTATACTCTGCACGAAAGTTTGCAATGCACACTGTCTGCAAGGAGGTTGCGGCATGAAGACTGGAAACGGCACATGTCTTGCCGCGCGCGCGGCGGCGTTCGCGGCGCTTGCGGCTTCGGCGGCGTTCGGCGCGACGGAGAAGACCGCGGCCGAGGCGCTTGCGCACCGGTGGAGCTTCACGGGCAATGTGAAGGATTCCGTGACGGGCGTGGAAGCGAAGCGCATCGGCAAGGCGAACCTTTCCGCGACGGCGCTTGTCCTGCCGGGCGGCAAGCACGAAGCAGGGCATCTCGACCTCGGAACGAACCAGCTGCCGGCCGACGGCTCCGGCGTCACGATCGAGATCTGGGCGACGCTCCGGTCCGTCCGCTTCTGGGCGCGCATCTTCGACTACGGCACGGACAGCAAGAACTACTTCACGATGGCGTGGAGCGAATCCGCGAAGTCCGGCACGGACAGCATCGAGATGTGCTGCAACGGGACGAAGCGTTCCGCCTTGAATATGCTGTGTCCGTACACGGCCGGGACGCCGTACCATATCTCCGTGACGCTCGTGGACAACAAGAACGGCTCCACGACGATGCGCGCGATGCGCCGCAACGCGAAGACCGGCGAGATCGAGCGCGAGCACCGGCAGGTCTATGCCGGATGGACGCTTGCATCCCTTGTCAATCCGCGATTCCTCCTCGGCGGCTCGCAGTACGCGTGCGACGGCGACGCCGGCGCGGAGTACGACGAGGTGCGCGTGTGGAAGGGGGCGCTCACGGACGGGCAGCTCGCCGCGAACGTCCAGGCCGGGCCGGACGCGCTGCCGGCGAAGGTGTCCGTTTCGACGGATCGCGCCGTGAATCCGATCCCCGCGTTCATCTTCGGACAGAACATCGAGCATACGCGCTCCGCGCTCCAGGGCGGCCTCTCCGCGCAGCTTGTCCGGAACCGCAAGTTCGCCGGCAAGCCGTCGCGTGCGGGCGTCGCGATGCTGTGGGAACCATACGGCTCCAAGGCGTTCTACCATCAAGCACAGGGTCTGAGCGCGACGCGCCACGCGGCGCGCAGCCGGATGCCGCGCGTGAACGAACGCGGCTCGCAGGCGATCGGAGGCCTCGACGAAAACGGCGAGGCGGGCATCCGCCAGGGCGGAATCGGGATACGCGGTGGAGTTGCGCACAACTTCAGGGCGGTGGTGAGTACGTTCCACCCCGTAGATACGCCCATCGTGCTGCGAGTGTCCGCGAACGGAAAGGTTCTTGCCGAACGCGAGTTTACGGTGAACACGAAAAAACGCAACGACTGGAGGCGCGTCGCGTTCGACTTCGCGGTGGAGAAGGACGTCACGGCGGAAATCTCCATCGGCGTGAAGGGGAGGAAGTTCGCGGCGGTGGGCGCCGTCTCGGTGATGCCGGCGGACAACTTCCGGGGAATGCGCGCGGACGTGATCGAGAACCTGCGCGACATCGGCACGTCCATAGTCCGCTGGCCGGGCGGCAACTTCGCGGGCGAGTACCGCTGGCGCGACGGGCTGATCGCCGATCCCGACGAGCGCGCGCCGCTCCAGAGCTGCACGGAGATCGAAACACAGCCCCATGGCCTCGGCTACGACCAGAACGACATCGGCATGGAGGACATCATCGCGCTCTGCGAGCGGATCGGCGCGCGGCCGTTCTTCACCATCAACGCATCATGGGAGAGTCCGCAGGACTCCGCAGACTGGGTGAAGGCGTGCAAAGGCCGCGTGAAGATGTGGTCGCTCGGCAACGAGATGGGCTACGGACACATGGAAGGCCCGAAGGGCGCGCAGGGTTACACGGACATGGTGCGTCCGCACGCCGAGGCGATGCTCAAAGTCGATTCCACGCTCAAGATCACGGCGTCGGGTCCGTACCCGGGCGGCGGAGGCGACTGGATCGAAAACAGCGCAAAGGCGCTCCAAGACGTCGCTCCGGTGGTTTCATACCACCGCTACGATGTGTGGGACGGCTGCGTTTTCGACTACTCGACGCCGGAAAGCACGGCAAGGCTGTTCGACATCGTGTCGCGGAACGCCGGTCTCGCCGAGACGGCCATGACGGAATTCCGCTCGCGCCTTCCATGGAACATAGGCATCTCCTACGACGAATGGAACATCTGGTACATGTGGTACCGCAAGGAGGCGATTGTCGAGGGCCTCTATGCCGCGAAGATGCTCACCCAGATGATGCGCAACTGGGAGGCGTGGGGGCTCAAGTACGTCTGCTACTTCCAGCCGATCAACGAACAGGCGATCACCGTGGGCCCGTTCGAGAGCCACCTGACGTCGCTCGGCGAGGCGATGCGCCTCTGGAAGGGCCATGTCGGCGGCGTGCCGTCAGCGATCCCCGGCCTGCCGGAGAACGCATTCGCAACGGACGCGCCGGACGGCTCTCGCTACGCGACGTTCTACAACTTCTCGACCGTGAAGCCCTGCACGTTCCGCATCCCCGCGGACGGACGCGCGAAAATCGCCGCCGGGGAGATGCTCGTCCCCGAGGGACTTGAACCCGGATGCCGTTTCGTGCGCAGGCCCGACGCGGGCAAGGTCGCAGGAGGATTCTACGAACTGACGCTTCCCCCCGCCAGCCTCGCGAGCGTACGGCTCGCCAGGCTCCCGTGACGGCCCCGGCCCATGGATGTTGCCGCCCGTCGATCCGGCAAAAATCAATCTCGCCTGTAAATTAGCCTTGACTAACGGGGGGGGGGGGGGGGGGGGGGGGGGGGGGATTATACTTTCTGCATCGCAAGTCTTATTATGCCAAAATTCGATACCGAAGGGGTGAGAACATGAACTGCAAACCAGATGTAGAAACAGTAGTTTCCCGCCGCGCAGCGCGGGCGTGCGGAGTTTTTGCGGCGGTGTGCATTGCCGGCGGCGCCGCTTTCGCGGACAGCGCCAAGTCGATTTCCATCAACTTCTCGGGAACGCGCGACGCAAACACCAGCTCCACGGACGCCGCCTTGAGCGAAATATCCGGCGCCGCCCTCTGCGGCGCGCTGCCGGTGCCGGGCGACAACTGGAACAATTTCCAGACCCACTGGTCTGGATACGGCAGTTCCATTGAGAGAAGCGAAGCGATCAAACTTTGCGACGGCACGACAGCCGAAGGCGTATCGGTGGAATTCGATTCCGCATACATCTACACCGTCACGACCGCCTCCGCTCCGGGCAATCTGTTCCACTCGTTTCTCGCATACGATTCCGCCAAGCCGCAAAACCTGTACCTCGAAATCTCCGGACTTACCGCCGAAAACGGATTCCCGGAAACATGCACGGTCTACATATACGCCTCTACGGACCGCACCGCATCCAGCATCAAGTTCTGCCCCAAGACAGTCAACGGCACGACCTACACGTTCAAGGACGGGGCGGTCACGGAAGGAAACAACGCATGGGGCGGCGGCTCGTACGCCCGGAACGGCAAACTCGTGGAAGGCGGCGACTATCTCAAGATCGAGAACGTGCCGATAACGGACGGCAAGGTGAGGATTTCGCACGCGGCCGCATCCGAAGGGACCGGAAACACGTACCACGGTTCCATCGCGGCCGTCCAGCTCGACTTCGGCGGCACGAGCGACTACGCCCTTTCCGTAAACTTCTCCGGCGGGCAGAGCAAGAACGACAGCGACTACGGCGCGCTTTCCGGCACGGAACTCTACGGCGCGCTGCCTGTCGCCGGCGACGACTGGAACAACATCTGTCTGCAGTCTGCGGAAAACATCGGCGGCCTCCTGTGGAACGACGGCCAGCCGTGCGCCGGAAACGTTGCGCTCTCGTTCTCCTGCAAAAACACATGGGCCATAGACGCCAACAACACGCCCGGGCATCTCTTCCACAGCTATCTCGACGACGGCAACAGCAACAATCACGCCGTGACGTTCACGGGTCTCACGGCCGAGAACGGCTTTCCCGGCCGCTGCTGGCTGTACGTATACGAATCGACCGACACCAAACTTCCGTTCGAGCCAGTGTCGGTGAACGGCGTGAACTACGCCTACGCTTCCGGCGTGGTGTGCGAGAGCACCGCTAAATGGGGCGCGGCGACCACGGCGAAGTCGAACACGCTGGAGCTTGGTGGCGACTATCTGAAGATCGGCCCCGTGGCGATTCCGGAGAACGGAACGCTCATGGTCACCACGCCGAACTCGAACGGCACAAACGCCCGCGGCGGCATTGCGGCAGTGCAGGTCGTGTTCTCCACGCCGACGGAGTTCACCGTGGCGGCGACGTGCGAGGAAGGGCAGGGCACGGTGCAGGCGGGCGAAGCGGCCGCAGGTGCGACGAGCGCGGTCGCGGGCGTGTTCGGCACGCCTGTCGTCGCCACGCTTGCGGCGACGCCCGCCGCAGGATACATCTTCGACCACTGGGAAGGCCCGATGGGGCTTGTAACGTCGGGCGCCGCCACGGACACCTCGATATCGGTCAAGACCGAAATGCCGGCGACGTTCACGGCGGTGTTCGTGCCCGACAATATGCCGTGGACTGCGACATGGACCGGCGGCGGCGCGGCCGGAGACCTCTCGGATCCGGCGAACTGGAGCTGCGCCAACAGAGGCGGCTTGCCGGTCGAGGGCGCAATTCCCGCCGAAGACACGACCGTCATCCTTTCCGGCTCCGCCGTCTTCGCCTGCCCGCAAGGCTCCACGCTCGTCTGCAAGGCTTACGATTTCCGCAACGTGCAGCTTGCCGGCGATGTCGACTGGTCCGGGCTCGACCTCTCCAAGCCCGCGGCCGCAGGCTCTACCGTCGACCTCGCGGGCCACACGCTCGCGCTCTCCGGCTCCGGCGACACGGCGGCGGAGTCGTTCGCCGTCACCGACGCCTCGGCCCAGGGCGGCACGCTCCTGGTCTCCGTCGCGGAAGACGCTGAGCTCGACAACAAGGGAATCGCGATTTCCGGGACGGTGCGTCTCGTGAAGGACGGCGCCGGAACGCTGGGCGCGTACAAGAGCGGCCAGACGTACACCGGCGGCACGCACGTGAAGAACGGCGTCCTGCGGATGCACACCAGCTCGCAGCCGCTCGGGCCTTGCGACAAGACCCAGACCGTGCGGATCGACGAGGGCGCGACGCTCGACATAAACAAGTGCCGCACGAACTGCTTCTACAACTACGAGATTGGCGGAACCCTCGTGGTGGAAGGTGCCGCCCAAAGCGACGCCTGGGCGGATGCGGGCCTCTTCTGGATGGCGCGCATCGAACTTGTCGGCGACGCGCATATCAAGGGCGGATTCTTCTACTTCGGCAGCGCCGACGCGGACAATCGCTGCATCCTGTCTCTCGGCGGGCACACGCTCTACATGGACCTGACGAAAGGCGAAATCTACGCGAACCATCTGGAGACCGATTCCACCGGCGGCAAGATCGTGTTCACGGCAGGCGGCATGCAGCAGGGCGTGGTCGACTTCTCCTCCGTGGACGTCCATTTCCAGGGCTCGACCTACGATTTCTTCGCCGGCGGGACCGCCGTCGACTTCCCCGTCAAGGGCTTTTCGTACGAACGCAACTACTGGAAGACCCATGACAAGGCGCTCAAGGTGACTGTCGCCGGCGTGTACACGGCAGGCGCGTACAGGCCGCCGATGACGCTCAAGGACGGCGCCACGCTCGACCTTTCGGGGACGAACGGATGCTGGAGCGCGAAGGGGCAGGCGGCGGCGACCGGAAAAACCAACCGCTCCTTCTCCACCCCAGGCCTCGTGTCGTTCGAAAGCGGCGCTACCGTCACGGTGGACCTCGGCGAGCGGGAGTTCGAAATCGGCGAAACGAAGATCGTCGACTGGAACTCCGAGCCTTCGGCATCTTTCGCGCTCGGCACGGCAAGGTACAAAGGCTTGTCGCTCGTGCCGAAAGCGGACGGCCTTTACGCCAACCGCCGCCCGTTCGGATTCATGATCATGATCAGGTAGCGACCGCCGGCGCGACGGCGGGGCCGCCTGGACGGAAAGGACATCGGGAGTGAAATGAAGAACACCGTATTCGCGGCGGCCGCATTGCTTGCCGCCGCCTCGGCGGCGGCAGGCGCCGCATTCGATTCCGGCTGGTCCGTGCGCGGGAAGCGCGTGATCAACATCAACACCGTGATACGCGTCAACCAGATCGAGGTGTCGCGGACGGCCGACAGAGGATTGGACGAGGCGCGCAAACACACCGTGGAGGCCGTCGAAAGGTTCCGCAAGGCCGTGGCGGACGCGATCCCCGAAGCGAAGGTGACGTGGTCGTTCTCCTGGAGGGCGCTCCACGACCAGCGCCAGAACTACGTCGACATCCGCAAGCGGGTGGTCGAATACCACCGCCAGTACGGCGACGAGATCACCTTCATCCCGGGCGCATACTTCGCGCCGATGTACAACCCGCGCGCGCAGACGAACCGCGACATCCACGACGCGCTTGGAATCATATCGCGGATGGTCGGGGGAGGCTACCGTCCGCGCGGCATAGTGGCAGGCTTCCTCGCGGCGGACAACCTGCGCTTCCTCGCGGAAGAGGAGGGCATACATGTCGCGCAGGGCACGATTTGGAGCCAGTACGGGATCGACAACGGCGACGGCGACGGCTCGATCTGCTATCCGTACTATCCAAGCCGCGAACACGCCTGCAAGCCCGCGCAGGGGAAAGAGGACTTCATCGACTGCGTGAACCTCGACGGCTGGACGTGCGACTTCCTTTCCGCGCGCAAGTTCGGCGGCAACAGCCGCACAGGCGTGGGGCCCATCGAGACCTACGGGCGGATGGGCATCGAGAACGGGATGAATGAGTCGCTCGCGGTCGTGCGCTCGCACTTCGGCGACAACTTCAGGCGCAACGGATTCGGATGGATCGTCGTCAACTGGGAAATATGCCTCGTGAACCACTACAAGCCGGAGGTCACGGCCGCGCTGACGACGTGGCTGAAGGAGATACGCAAGGAGTTCCCCGACGCTATCGTTCCGCTCATGAGCGAATTCGGCGAGGCGTGGCGGCGGGAGAATCCCGACAACTCGAAGCTGGACTACCGCTTCGTGCAGCGCGGCACGGGCCTGCCGAACATACATTCGGAGGCGAATCTCGAAATCCGCTGGTACATGAACCGGAAGTTCAGGCTCGCCACGCTGCGCGACTGGACGAAGAACGGGCCGGAAACGGTGATCGACTTCACGCGCTACGACATCCCCGCCAAAGAGCCGCCGGATCCGACGACGAGGAAGCCGCGCCGCAACTGGAGCCTTGTCAACCGCATCAACCAGAAGCAGCGCCGGCCGCAGGACAAGCCGGTTCCTCTGTCCGCACTCACGGCGGAAGAGCGCCGTCTCGTGGACGGATACCTGAAGCCGGCGGACTGACGCCCGCCAAACCGGCCAGACGGCGACCGGCGGAGGATAATGACATGTCATCACCAGCAGCCCTTCTCGCGCCGCTCGCCGTCGCGGCGGCCGCGTCGCCGGCCGGCGAAACAGTGGCGCGGCGCTCGCCGGCGCCGCAGCCTTACGCCTACGTGTCCGGCGGAAAGGCGACCGACGCTCCCGCCTCGGCGGTGGACCCGATGGCGGGATATGTCTGGGATTCGCCGAAGGCCACGGACAAGCTTCAGGTCTACGTGATGACCCCGGCGAAAGCGACGGACAAGTCCAATAGCGGTTCGTTCGCGGGGCTCGACACCGCGTCGCGCGAGAGATGCGACATACGGGTGAACGGGACGGGGACGATCCTCGTGGACTTCGGCGTGGAGCTTCCCGCATGGCTCGAGTTCGACAGCCCGGACCTCTCCGGCGGCGTCACGTGCGCCGTGAGCGAATACAACGAACCGTACAGCATTCCGGGCAACAAGACGCGCACGTCGAAGAAGGTCGGCGAGAAGACGTACCGGCTCGTCCTGAACAAGGAGCTGTACGAGGGGCTCAGGTTCGCGTTCATCAACGTCAGGAAGTTCGACAGGCCCTTCACCATCACGGCGATCCGCGCCGTCACGCAGACGATGCCGGTGAACTACACGGGCGCGTTCGCGAGCGACAACCCGACGCTCGACAGAATATGGTACGTCGCCGCGTGGGACGTCCGGGCGAACATGCGCGAGGACTGCTTCGGCGCGATCCTGATGGACCGCGGCGACCGCCATTCCTGGACCGGCGACGCGTATCCGGCGCAGGCCGCGTCGCTCGTCGCGTTCTCCAACTACGACGCGGTGCTGAAGAACCTCCGCTACACGGAATGCCATCCCAACCGCATCGAAAGCTACGAGCTCTACTGGATCGAAAGCCTCATAGACTACTACATGTACTCCGGCGACGAGGATGGGGTGCGCTCTCTGATCCCGCAGGCGCTGAAGCGCCTCGACCATGCGCTTGAGATCGTGTACGACCCGAAGAGGCTCGGCTTCTTCGGCTGGGACGAGCGTACGGGAATCGGCTTCGACCATCCCGACTGCCCGGAGAACAGGCGCGGCTACCAGATGCTGGCCGTCGGCGCGCTGAAGCACTTCTCCGACGTCCTCGAACGCCTTGGCGAGCGCGCGGCGGCGGAGAAGTACCGCAATGCCGCGAAGGACGTCACGGCGAAGCTGCTCTCCGACGGCAACTACCTCTCGCGCCTCGGAATGCACTCTTCGGCGGATGCGATAAACGCGGATCTCCTGCCCGACCTCTCAAAGCTCTACCACCGCGATTTCTCCGACCGGCTCCGGCGGCTCTCGTATTCCCCGTTCAACCAGCACATGATCCTGAAGGCGATGGCCAAGGCCGGACACTACGACGACGCCTTCGCCTCGGTCGACGACCTCTGGGGCGGGCAGGTGGAATACGGGGCGACATGCTTCCTCGAGGTCTACCGCCCGGACTGGAACAAAATCCTCGGGAAGCTCGGCCCTCTTCCGTTCACGCAGTGCGGGCACACGAGCCTCGCGCACCCGTGGGGCGCGGGCGTCCTCCAGTGGCTGACGGAGGAGATGCTCGGCATCAAGCCGGTGGAGCCGGGGTTCTCGCGCTTCGCCGTGAAGCCGCATTTCGAAGGGCGCGCCACGCGCGTCTCCGGGCATGTATCGACTCCGCAAGGACGCGTCGAAGCGAGCTTCGACCTGAAGACCGGCCGCCATTCGGCGACCGTCCCCGCGGGAACGGTCGCCGACATCGCGATCCCGAAGGAGGGGATGCGCGTCAAGAGTTTCGACATCCGCGCCGGCGGCGGGAGCGTGAAGCCGGCGAACGCGCGCGAAGACGGCGATTTCGTGTACCTCGACGGCCTTCCCGCAGGCAGGTACGTTTTCACGGTGGAGTACGAAGGCGAACCCAGGAAGGCGCGCCGGGAGGAGTACGTCTACGCGGCGAAGTTCGTGGGGGAGGACCGCGAGACGCACGGCGAATGGTACAGGAAGTACGGCAGGGACGGATACTTCATCGTCGGCGGAGGCAAAGACAAGAGCGACCTCGCGGTACTGCCGGACTATGTGGAGTCCGTCACGTTCGACACGGCCGGGCGCAGCGTGAAGCGCCACCGCTCGAACGGCATAAAGCCGCTCGATCCGCGGGCGACGCTTCCGGTCGGCCGCGACGGCGCCGGGCCCCGCGTGCTGGAGTGCTACCACTCGAACGGGCTCCAGATGTGTCCGGTGGACATCCGCCTGAAGTCGCCGCGCAAGTTCAGGGTCGCGCTGTACGTCGCCGATTGCCGGCAGGCCGGGCCGTTCCCGCGCGTGCTCAACTTCGACGCGTACGACCTCGAAACGCTGGACCGCGTCGCCCCTTCGATCCGCGTCGACGATCTGGCGGGCGGCGTGTACGTCATATTCGAATACGACCGCTCGCTCCGCATACGCGGCAACAACATCCGGGGAGACAATACGGTCGTAAACGCATTGTTCTTCGACCCGTAGCGCATTCCCGGCGATGAGTCGCGCAGATGGCCTGCGGTGGGATGCGCGCGCCGCACTCAACGCTTTCGCCAATCTCGCCCCACCCTGTCGAACTTCATCAAGCGCTTGAAGACGCTTGCCAGCTCTGTCGCATCCTCCGACGGAAAGGCGAGGTTCCGTATTGTCGGGTCGGCGTACTGGTCGACGCCCACAAACAATGCGTGGCGTTTTATTCCTTCACCTTCATTTGCAACTCTTCTCGCCTACAAGCTCGCAGGTGCACATCTTGGGGCCACGGTACTGGACAAGGATCAGGTGCAGTGTCGTGCCCTTCGCGAGCGCGGGGATCTTCTTGTCCTTCGCGTAGTTCTTGAGCTGGGCAATGCCTTCCTTGCGCTGTGCCTCCAGCTCCGCCTTCTTCGCGCCCTTCTTGAGATACTTGAACTCGACGATGTAGCTGTGCGGAACGTCGCCGTAGTAGTGACGCTCCGGGAAGAGGAAGAAGTCGCAGTTGCCGTGCGACATCTCCAGCTCGGGGCAGGTGATGAACTGCGGCAGATGCCCCATCTCGCACTGGAAGTACCCCTGCATACGCACCTCGCCGTCGATGCCTCCGCGTATCGGCGTCGTCTCGGCGAAGTTCTTGGCGACAAGATCGAAGAACTCCCGCCACTTGCCCTCGTATGCGAAGGACTGCGCTGCGGCGTCCCAGTCAAGGAAGCTCTTCGATGGCGGGAAATACCGGTCGCGGAGGTAACTGTATATCTGCTTCTCCACGCAGGCGTTCGGCACGGCGAACACCGTCGCGCCCATCTTGCGTCCGGCCATCGAAAGAAGGCCGTAGTAGAAGAAGAGCGACCGGAAATTCTCGGGCTTGACGATCGCCTCGGCGGGGAACGACTCCACGAGCGGGAACTGGATGCCGCCCTTGGCGACGGTCTGCTCCGTCATCGGCAGGGCCTCAAGCGGCTCCATTTTGAACACGGTGCGCTGGAGGTCGGAGATCGTCTTGAGCTTGTCGTAGTCCGTCTTGATGTTGGCGTCCACCATGTTCTTCGGCGGCTCGCCGGTCTCCACGAGACTCTTGAGGTAGTAGAGCGTCATGTCTGAGTTGAACACACACTCCTTGCCCACTTTCCTCTCGGCAAAACAGTAGCCGTCGTACCACGGCTTGATGGACTCGACGATCGCCACCGGGTCTCCGCGCGTGAACCTGCCCGTCCCCTTGAAGTCGGAGAACATCTTCACGGTCTCCTCCGTCGAGAAGCCGAGCGTGGCGTTGCAGTAGGCGTCGAGCGAGAGGTTCGACGCGATGTTGAAGCCGCTCGTGAGGTCGTCCAGCGTCACGGGCGAGACGCCTGTCATGAAGATGCGGTCGAACTCGCCCTTGAACTTCTTGAACCAGTTGCGGTAGAACCCCGCGCCGTGCGTGATTTCGCGGTAATCCGTCACCCCAGACGCACGGATCATCTGGTTCGTGAAGTTGTCGTACTCGTCGATGATGAGGTAGAGCGGAATGCCGATCGTCTTGCTGCGCGCGGTGACGGCCGCAATTTTCTCCTCGGCGGTTTTACCGGGAAAGGCGGCCTTGAACGCATCGTCGTAATGCGAGGAATAGCGGAACAGAAACTCATCGAGCATGGATGCAACATGTCTCTCAAACGACTCCTGAAGTTCACGTCCAGTCCCGCCGACCTTGGAGAAATCGAGCTTCAGCGTCATGAACCGATTGGCGTTTTCCGTGGGGTGCTTGCCGATCCAGAGATCGCCGAAGAGCTTCTTGAAGTCCTTCTTCTGATTGAGATCGTAGTAGCTCTCCATCATCGAGATGAATAGCGACTTGCCGAAGCGGCGCGGGCGGACGAAGAAGATGAAACTGTCCCGCGCCTCCATCTGCGCGAGGTACTCCGTCTTGTCCACGTAGTAATATCCCTCCCTGCGGATGCGCCTGAAATCCGACACGCCGTAGGGAATCTTACGATCTGTGCGCTTTTTTGCCATGTAATAAGTATACCACAAATCCCCGCCCACAGTCGGATATTCCGATTTTCCCGGCGCAATGAAGGGAAGGCCGCGACGGCCGGGAGGAGCCTTAACTACCGCCTGCTGGCGGCGTCGAGGCGCTTGCGCGTTTTTTCAAGCCGCCATCTCAGCAATTCGCCGAAGAACGGCAGCCGGAGCGGCAGGGACCGGACTATTTTCACAGTTTCTTCGCGTATGTCGTCCCAGGTCTTGAAGAGGTCGTCATGCGTGCCGGTCTCGATCCGGCCCCTGTATTCACGGCGGAAGACATCGTCGATGCGGTTCGCAAGGCGCGTGCGGACGAACGACGACGCCAGGCGCGCGGCCAGGAAACCGGCGCCCAGCGCCAGCAGCCCGGCGCAGGCGGCCGCCGCGACGGAAACGAACGCCCCGCCGGCGGCGTTTCCGGCATAGACGGCCCGCGAGACCGCCGCCGCAGCGGATGCGGCGGCCAGCCACACCGCGGCGCTGCATGCGAAGCACCTTCTCCACACGAGATCCAGGATGCGCATGCGGATCGACAGCCCGAGGAAATCGGAGTTCGTCTGCGACACGATATTGTCCCTGCGCCGCGCGGCGGCATCGTGGAACACGGCGACGAATTCGTCGCGGTGCCGGTTGAAATCCGACAGGTCGAGCGATCCGGGGGCGTTTTCGCGCGTCTCGCCGGAATACACGGTCCATATCTTCGGCATGTCCTTCGTTTGAAGGACGCCGGCGAGATTCCAGCAGAGCGTTCCGTAAGTGCGGGCGAAATCGTACAGGCTGGAGAACCCGTCGCACTTGTTGAGCAGGATGCGCAGCTTGAACTTCACGCCGGAAAGGCACTTCGCGAATATGTTTACCGTCTCGCCCGTCGTGCCGGGCTTGTCCGGGTCGAAAAGGTAGAACACCATGTCGCAAAGTTCGGCGAGAGTGCGGACGACGCCTTCGAAATCGTAGTCGCGGCCGACGGTCTCCTCGGCGGAGTCAATCATGCCGGGGCTGTCGACGAACGTGACGGTCTTCAGAAACGCGATCGGGCGGAACTTCACGCGCAGCCCGTGGACGAACGTGTCGCCGAACGCCTTCAATCCGGCGAACTCCGGCGGGAGGCGGCCGAGCGCGGCCTGTCCATGGAAGTCGTCGCGCTTCTCCCCGTACACGATGAACGTGAATCCGTCGTCGGTGGGCGCGAGTCCCGTGTCCTGCACATTCTCGCCGAGGAGCCAGTTGATGATGGACGACTTTCCGGACGAATGGTTGCCGAGGAAGACCATGCACGGCTTGGCGCCGCACGTGACGGCGGAGCGCCTGAAAGTGAAATGGTATTTCCCGGCGGCCTGCGAAAACCGGGCATACGCCTCCGCGGCATGCTTTTCGAAAACGCTCTCCGAAATCTGGTCTTCCATCTTACGTTCCTTTCGTGTTCTGCGCGGCCGGCGCGGGGCCGGGCTAGAGCGCGGCGGCGATGCGCCGTTCGAGATCGTGTTCGTGCAGGGGCGCGAGCACGGGGTCGAGCGCGCCTTCGACCACGCGGTCGAGGGAATACAGCGTAAGATCGATGCGGTGGTCGGTAAGGCGGTTCTGGGGGAAATTGTAGGTGCGTATGCGTTCTGAGCGGTCGCCGGAGCCGCGGAGCGAAAGCCTGTCGGCGCCGGTCTTCGCCTCCTCCTCGCGGCGGCGGGCGTCGAGAATCCTCGATTTCAGCACGGCGAGGCATTTCTCCTTGTTGCGCTGCTGCGAACGCTCGTCCTGGCACTGCGCCACGATGCCGGTGGGGAGGTGGGTCATGCGTATGGCGGAATAGGTGGTGTTCACGCCCTGCCCGCCGTGGCCGCCGGCGCAGAAGATGTCGATGCGGATTTCGTCCGGGGGGATGGTCAGTTCGCCGGCCTGCGGGGATTCGGGGAACACTACGACAGTGGCGGCGGAGGTGTGGATGCGGCCCTGCTGTTCGGTTTCCGGGACGCGCTGGACGCGGTGGCCGCCGGACTCGAACTTGAACGCGCCGTAGGCGCCGTCGCCGGAGACTGAGAACACGATCTCCTTGTATCCGCCGAGTTCGGTGGGGGAGGAAGACAGGACGGAGGTTTTCCAGCCCTTCTCCTCGCAGTAGCGGAAATACATGCGGAAAAGCACTGCCGCGAAAAGGGCCGCCTCGTCGCCGCCCGTGCCTGCGCGGATTTCGAATATGGCGTTGCTGGCGTCCTCGGGGTCGTCCGGCACGAGCCCGGCCAGCACCTTGCGCTCGGCCGCGGGGATGGCGGCTTCGAGGGCGGCGGCCTCCTCGGCGGCGACGGCGCCGAGTTCCGGGTCGTCGGCGAGCGAGCGGGCGGATTCGACGTCCGCCAGGATCTTCCGGTACGCGGCGCAGGCCGATTCCAGGCGCTTCAGGGAAGCGTGCTCGGCGAGCCGCGCGCGGTAGCGCGCGGCGTCCTGCAGGACGGCGGGGTCGGCCAGGGCCGCCTCGACGGCGGGTATGGCCTTCAGCCGTTCCTCTATGGCGTTCAAGTCCAGCATTGCCGTGCCGCGCGCGCGGCGGGGCGGAAAAAGGAAGGGCCGGAAACCGCGCATGGCGGCTCCGGCCCCCTTGGCGCCCGCAGCGTCACTTCTTCAGGCCGGGGAAGTTCGCGTAGCGCTTCTTGAAGGAGTCCACGCGGCCTTCCGTGTCCACGACCGTCTTCTGGCCGGTGAAGTAGGGATGGCAGGCGGAGCAGGTGTTGACCTGCATTTCCTTCTTTGTGGACTTGGTGCGGATGACGTTTCCGCAGGCGCAGGTGATCGTGGCCTCGCCGTATTCGGGATGTATGCCTTCTTTCATGGTCTTGACCTTTCCTTGTCCGCCGGCGTCATTCCGCGGCGGGGCCGCCGTCTTCGGCGACTATCTGGATCTTGAAGGGAACCTGCACGCCGTGGCCGAGCTTGAGCGCGACGTCGAACGTGCCGACCTCCTTGAGGGAGTCGGGCATGTCGAGCTGGCGGCGCTCGAGCTTCACGCCGCGGTCGGCCTCGATGGCGGCCAGGATGTCGGTGGCGCCGACGGAGCCGTAGAGGTGCGTGCCGTCGACGGTGTGCGCGTTGACGGTTATGGACAGGTTTGCGAGCTTCTGCGCCGTGGCCTGGGCGGCGGCCTTCTCTTCGGCTGCCTTCTTGGCGCGTTCGGCCTGGAGCTTGGCCAGGCGGCGCCGGGAAGCCTCGGTGACGGGGGCCGCGAGCCCTTTGGGTATCAGGGCGTTGCGGGCGTAGCCGGGGGCGACGTGGACGATCTGGCCGGCGTGGCCGAGCTTGGCGACGTCGGACATGAGGAGTACTTCTGTTGACATTTGCGTCTCCCTTCTCAGGCCATCAGGCCCATGTTGCGCGCGCGGCGGACGCCCTGCTTGATGCGGCGCTGCTGCTGCGCGGTGACGCCGGTGATGCGGGCGGGTATGATCTTGCCGTACTCGGTGACGTAGTGGCGGAGCGTCTCGATGTCGTTCACGTCGATCTCGTCGGTCGGAAGAAGCTGCGGACGGCGGCGCGAAGCGTAGTCGTCGCGGTCGTGTTTTCTGGGGTATGCCATTTTGTTTTCCTTTTGTGGATTTTGTTTCAGAACGGAAGAATGTCCTGCGCGTCCTGCTGGCGCGGGGAATCCTGCTGCGGCTGGCCCTGCTGGGGGCCGGGCTGCGGAAGGAACTTCACCGTGGCGGCGCGGACCTTCAGTTTGGTGCGTCTCTGGCCTTCCTTCTCCCAGACATCCATCTGAAGGCGCCCGTCGACGAGGACCAGACGGCCCTTGCGCAGGTACTGCGCGACGTTTTCGGCCTGCTTGTCCCAGACCTCGACGTCTATGAAGACGGGCCGTTCCATGACGTTCCCCGACCTGTCGCGGTAGGAGTCGTTCACGGCCAGGCCGAACGACGCGACCTTCATCCCGTTCGCACCGGCGGTGCGCAGTTCGGGGTCGCGCGTAAGGTTGCCCATCAGGATGACTTTGTTGAAGCTGCTGGCCATGGCGCGCCTCAGGCGTTTTCAGCCGCGGTCTCCGCAGGGGTTTCTCCGGCCGCTTCGGCGGCGCGCGCGGCGGCCTCCTCTGCGCGGCGGGCGTGTTCGGCGCGCTGTTCGGCCAGACGGGCCTCGCGGCGTTCGTCGACCGCCAGCACCTGCACGCGGAAGACCTCTTCCACGAGACGGTAGCGCTTCACGAGGTCGGCCACCTTGGCGGGGTCGAACTCGAAGCGGACCTGCACGTACACGCCGTTTTCGCGCTTTTTCATCGGGTGCGAGAAGGCGTGCTTGCCCAGAACCTCGCGCGACAGCACGGTTCCGCCGAGGCGCTCGATTTCGGCGAGGGCCTTGCCGATGTGCTGTTCGAGGATTTCATCCTTCGCCGTGCCGGCGAAGATGTAAAGACCATCGTATTTTTTCATTCGTTTTCCTTCCCGGCCGCCGCCGAAGGGGCGGTCCAGCCGTTGTAGCGGTTCATTGCTGTTTCGAGTCCGAGTTCCGCCAGCGTCTCCGCCGCGTCGGCGGCGGCCTCGACGGCCTCCGTCAGCGCCGCGCGCGCCCGCGCGTCGATCTTCCCGAGCACGTGGCCGACCACGTCGGCGCCGGATGCGCTGCGCCCCACGCCGATGCGTATGCGCACGAATCCGGCCGTCCCCAGGCATTCGATCACGGAGGCCAGCCCCCTGTGTCCGCCGGTGGACCCGCCCTTGCGGATGCGGATCCTGCCGACAGGCAGATCGATGTCGTCGGAGATCGTCACAAGCCCGTCTGCGGTGGAGTTGTGGTATTTCACGACCGGCGCCACGCACGTGCCGCTGAGGTTCATGAAGGTCCCCGGCTTCACCAGGAGCGTCTTCACGCCTCCGACCTCGCACTGCGCCAGGTCGCCCTTGAACGAGGCGGACCGCCTCCACTGCGCGCCAGCCCTGCGCGCCAGCGCGTCCACGGCTTCGAAGCCGATGGAGTGCGGCGTGCCGGCGTATTCCGCGCCCGGATTCCCCAGTCCTGCTATCACGTTCATGGCGGAAACTTCCTGCCCGCGCCGTTACTTCTTCTCGCCGGCGGGGGCGGGGGCCTCTTCCTTCTTGCCCTTGT
This sequence comes from uncultured bacterium, assembly GCA_902799715.1. Taxonomy (GTDB): domain Bacteria; phylum Verrucomicrobiota; class Kiritimatiellia; order RFP12; family UBA1067; genus CADCBS01. The sequence goes on from CADCBS010000009.1 coordinate 30,076, forward strand.
TGATCACTTCGGGGGCCGCGGCTCCGGCCGCCGCCTCGGCTTCGCCGTCGGGGGCCTTGATGACCGCCACCGGCACTTCGCCGCGGGTGGCCACCGTGTACGCGCCGCCCAGCTTGAGATCGCGCACGAAAAGCGTGTCGGAAAGATTCATGGACGAAACGTCCACCGTGAACTTCTCGACGATGTCGCCCGGCAGGCAGTCGACGTCGACCTTGCGGAGCACCTGTTCGAGGATGCCGCCGCCGATCTTGACGCCGACAGGCTCGCCCGTCAGCACGACCGGCACCGTGACGCGCACCTTTTCGGTGAGCGAAACTTCGCCGAAATCGACATGGATTGGAGTACCCCCGATCACGTCGTTCTGCACTTCACGCATCAACGCCGGGATCGTGGACCCGTTCACCTCCAGCGAGACCAGCAACTGCTTGCTCGTGCGGCCCCGCATCGCCAGCATGAAATCGTGCGCGCTGAGCTTCACGAGCAGCGTGCCGCCTTTCATGCGATTCACCGCTCCGGGTATCAGCCCCGTGCGGCGCAGGCGGCGCACGGCGCCCGTACCGAGTTCGGTGCGCTCCTCCGCCTTGATCGCTATCTGATCCATCTTGTCTTCCTTCTCTTTGCCCCGCCGGCCTCTCGCGCCGCCGGCTTCCCGCGTACCGGCCACCCGGCCGGCGCGTCCGCCGCGCTTTTCGCTACCCCCGGCGGGCTTCCCGGCCGCGCGGCCGGAAACCCTTCTGCCGCCGTTCACCAGAACAGCGAGTTCACGCTCCTGTTTTCGTGTATGCGCCGGATCGCCTCGCCCAGCACCTCCGACACCGTGAGCACCGTAAGCTTGAACGGCAGCTTCGATATGTCGAAGTCCGGCCGCAGCAGTATCGTGTCGGTCACCACCAGCTCCGTGAGCTGCGACTCCCCGGCCAGGCGCTCCATGCCCTTTTCGGTGAGCGGGAAGTGCGACACGAACGCGCGCACCGACTTCGCCCCGTGCTGGCGCAGTATCTTAGCCGCCGCCGAGAGCGTCCCGCCCGTCGCCGTCATGTCGTCTATCATCAGGACGTCGCACCCGTCCACGTCGCCCACCACCGAGAACGCGTCCACGTCCGCGTCGCCCAGCCTCTGCTTGGCCACTATCGCCAGCCCCGTGCCGAGCTTGCGGCTGTAGCCGTACGCCGTCTTCGCCCCGCCCGTGTCGGGCGAGACCACTATCGGCTTTTCCGCGTTCAGCTCGCGGATGTAGCGCAGGATCACCGGCTCGGCGTGCAGATGGTCCACCGGGATGTCGAAGAACCCCTGGATCTGGTTCGCGTGGAGGTCCATCGTCAGCACGCGGTCGGCCCCCGCCGTCTGCAGCAGGTTCGCCACAAGTTTCGCGGTGATCGGCACGCGCGGCTTGTCCTTGCGGTCTTGGCGCGCGTAGCCGTAGTAGGGGAGCACCGCCGTGATGCGGGCCGCGCTGCCGCGGCGCGCGGCGTCCATTATCACGAAAAGCTCCATCAGAGCCTCGTTCGGCGAAGGCGAGGTGGGCTGGATCACGAAAACGTCGCGGCCGCGGACCGATTCCTCGATCTGGCAGAAAGTCTCGCCGTCGGGGAAATGGCGTATGTCTATCTTGCCGAGCGGCTTTCCGAGATACTGCGCGACCTTTTCGGCCAGCGGCAGGTTCGCCGTGCCCGAAAATACGATGAAATCGTCCGTGTTTCCTGTCATTTGGAAGGCTTCTTTCGCTTCTTTGCTCCGCGCCAGGACCGGCCCGGCGCGAAATGAGTTAAATATTTTACCAAATGCGGGGCGTCCGGTCAAACCGTCAAACCGCGAAAAACAAGGTCGGCCGCACAGCAAATCGCGCGACACCCGTGAAACGCCGCGCCATCCGGCGCGTTGCGGACAACGCGCCACGCCGGACGGGGCTGCGGGGGATTTCAAGCCCGCGGCGCAGAGCCGTGACGGGAGGCCGGCCGCGAGGACGGCGCGGCGGGGCCCATGGAGGACGCGCGGGCTTCTTCGTCGCGGTTCAAGACCTCTATCATGTATGGGGGGTGGTTCCCGCGGCGGAAAAGGCCATGCACCGCGTCCGGGCCGTCGGCCGCGATGACGTCGCGTATGAGCTTCACCATGTCGGCGGTTATGCGCAGGCCGGGGATGAGGACCGGTATGCCGGGCGGGTAGGGCACTATGAACTGCGACGCGATGCGCCCGGGGGCATCCTCGAGCGAAACGAGTTCGCCGTCGCACAGCGCGGCGTAGTGCGGCAGGATCTCCGGCTGCGCGGAGACGGCCGCCGCGACGGTCTGGGCGGAAGCGGCTTCGCGCCGGTGCTTCGAAGGGGCCGGCGGCCCGATCAGCCGCCTGTACTGGCGGCACACGCGGAACAGGTATTCGAAATGCTCCTCCGCCGTGCCCGCGGTGACGAGGAACAATATCGTGTTCGACGAAGCCTTCTCCCACTGGATGTGGGCCTTCAGGAGCGCCTTCTTGAACGCGTCGCAGGCGTGCTGCGACCTGAGCATGAGGACGACCTTGAGAGGGTCTTTCATGAAGCCGGCCGCGCGCCAGTCCACGCCCGGGCCGGCGATGTCCTCGAGCCCGGCGAAGCATTCGTTCTCCGGCCGGCCGCACGCCTCGGCCACGCGCTTGCGGAAAGCCGACACCCAGCGTATGCGCTCGTCGACGATCTTCATGCCCTCGAGCCGCATCTGGACGCCCGCGACGTCGAGCGCGGCCAGGAACGGATAGTGCGGCGAAGTGGAATGCCAGTAGCGCAGGAATTCGTGCAGGTCGTGCGAGAACTTTTCGTAGCTGCCGCGCCCGTGCAGCGAGAACCTGCGGCGCAGCCAGCGGAACGCAGGCGAGGAGTCTTCCTCGAGCAGGCGCTTGAACCGCATCGAGACGTGGATCATCGAGGCCTGCGAAAACGCGGCGAGGGTCTTGTGCGTGGACTGCACGGAGAAGTGCGCGCCGCTCGATTCGCTGACGGCGTTGTAGCGCACGGCATCGCCCGTGCCGCGGCCGGCGGCGTAGAACGGATGGAACGCCAGATACGCGGCCCACGCCTCGTCGGCGTAGAACAGCAGGCCCTCGCGCTCGCAGAGCCGCGCGATGGACCAGACCGGATAGAGCACGCCTTCGTAGGTGCAGGTGGTGAGCACGAGCATGCGCGGACGCGCCTCGGGCGGGCGGGACGCTATCGCGGCGCGGATGTCTTCCATCGAGACCGGGCCCCACACGCCGAGCCGCCTGTTCCAGCGCGCCGGCAGATACTGCGGCACGGCGCCCGACGTGACGATCGCGTGGTGCACGCTCTTGTGGCAGTTGCGGTCCACGAGAACGGTTTCGCCGGGCCGCAGAAGCGTCATCAGCATGGCCTTGTTCGAAGTGGACGTGCCGTTCGTGACGTAGCAGCTCTGGACGGTGCCGAAGATCTCGGACGTGAGCTTCTGGGCCTCGGACAGCGGCGTGCGCCCTTCGGGGCTGGACAGGTCGCCGAGCGACTCCACGGACACCGAAAGGTCGGTGCGGAATATCATGTCGCCGAACGAATCGGAAAGCCCGCGCAGGAACGGCGACTGCGAAAACGCCCTGCCGCCGTTGTGGCCGGGCGTGTGCCAGTTCGTGCCGGCCTTCACGGTGACGTACTGCCGCAGGGCGGACGAAAAGCGCGGCATCCAGAAGCTCTTGAACAGGTGGACGAGGCGTTCGCGGTGGCGGGCCGGCTGGCGGAACACCGAGACGTCTTTCTTCGTCCAGCGGCGCGACGGCATGGCGATGTCGCGGGACTGCCCGCGCCGCACGAGGACCACCTTCGGTATGGCGGGAAAGAAAAGCTTCAGCCATTCGCGCAGATCCATGCCTTCGAGGAACGCGTCGATGAAGTCGGCGTCGATCAGGAACAGGCAGCAGGCGCGGCCCTGCTCGGTCAGGACGCCGCGCGGGCCGCCGCTCGTGAAAAGCGACTTCGCGAGCGCCTCCGCCGAAGGGACGGCGGCCAGCTTCAGGGGCGGGTAGTCGTGCGGGACGGAAGCGTCGAACGTTTCGCGGCAGAATTCGCGGAACGCGTCTGTCATGCCGTATTCCATGACCTGCAGGATCCGCGCGTCCTGGCGCGACGGCTTGTGCAGGTAGAACACGGAAAGGGTCCTGATCATGCCGGCGCCTCCGGGGAAGGGGTCTCGCCGGACAGCACGCCGTCTTCGAGCCGCAGCATCCTGTCGCACCGCATGGCCGCCTCGCGCGAATGGGTGACCATCACTACGGCGGGAGACTCCCTGCCGGCGGCGGAGAACAGGACGTCGAGTATCCCGGCGCCGGTCGCGCTGTCGAGATTGCCCGTGGGCTCGTCGGCGAGGATCAGCCCCGGCCTGCGCATGAGCGCGCGGGCTATCGCGACGCGCTGGCATTCGCCGCCGGAAAGCTCGGCGGGGACGTGCGACACGCGCTCCGCCAGCCCCACGTCCGACAGCAGCGACAGCGCGCGCTCGCGCGCCTGCCTGCGCGACATTCCGCTTCTGCCGGCGAAAAACGGCATCATCACGTTTCCGAGGACGTCGAGATCCGGCATGAGATGGTACGACTGGAACACGAACCCTATCGCGGACGCGCGGATCCTCTGCCTGCGGCGGGAGGCGGAGAACCCGCCGAAAAGCGGCACGCCGCCGACCAGGACGTTTCCGGAGTCCGGCGAGTCCAGCCCGCCGAGGATGTCCAGGAGCGTAGTCTTGCCCGAGCCGCTTTTGCCGACTATGGCCACGCGCTCGCCGGCTTCGACGGAAAACGACGCCCCGCGCAGTATCTGCAGCGGCGCGCGGCCGCTCCTGCGGTACGACTTCACGAGATTTTCGGCGCGGAGGACGGTCACGACTTCAACGCCTCCACGGGGTTTTTGGCGGCGGCGGCGAGCGCGGGCGCGAGCGAAGCCGCCGCTCCGCACGCGAACACGCAGCAGAGCACCCACGCGACGTCGGACGGCACAAGCCGCCACGGTATCTCGGAAAGCCTGTACACCTCGGCCGGGAACACCTCCACGCCCACCGACCCGAGGAACGACACCATCGACTGCAGGTTGGACAGGACCGCCCACGCCACGCACAGCCCCAGCGCCACGCCGGCCGCGCACTGGATCATCCCGTGCACGACGAAGGCGCCCATTATGCGGCGGCGCGGAAAGCCCAGCGACTTCATGAGCCCGATCTCCGGCGCCTTCTGCACGGTGAGCACGAGAAGCGTGTTCATCACGCAGAACACGGCCACGACGGTTATGAACATCAGCAGCAGCGCCATCATGTTCTTTTCCACCGCGATCGCGTTGAACAGCTGCCGGTCCTGCTCCTGCCACGTGCGGACCTCGAGCCCGCGCGGGTCCGCGGCCGCTTTCACGGCGGCCACTATGCGGCCGAACGCCGCCGGGTCCATGGCCGTGGACGGGTCGGTCTTCACGTTCACCGCCATCACGCCTTCCTCGATGCCGAGGAGTTCGCGCATGTTCGCAAGGGACGTGAGGGCGTATCCTTCGTCGTAGTCGCGGTGCCCCAGGTCGAACACGCCTTCGACATCGTATTTCAGCGGGAGGTACACTTCGTCGCGATTGGCGAGCGTCTTGGGGGAATACACCGTGACCTGCCCGAAGGCGGGACCGTACGGATGGCGGCGCACGCCGAGCTTGGCGGCGAGGCCGGATCCGAGGACGAGCGCGTCGCCTTCCAGCGTACAGGAGCCTTCCACGCGCACGCGCGACTCGCGGGCGGCGGACGACGGGAAGAACGCCGCCCTGGCCCGGTCGCCGTCGATTCCCAGGAGGATCGGCGCGTCTATGCGCGAATTGCCCCGCGCGTCCTTGCGCTCGAGCATCACGCGCGCGGCGATCACAGGCGCGACGGACTTCACGCCCGGAATGCCTTCAAGCTCCCGCACGAGCGCGTCCTCGCCAGATATCAAGGCCTCTCCGCGCGCCGGGCACACGGTCGCATGCGGCTTGAACTCGAGGATCATCTCCTCCCACTTGTCGCCGAAGCCGGTCATCACGGCCCGGACGATCACGACGATGGCGACGCCAAGCGTGACGCCAAGGACCGAGACGAACGTTATGACCGATGCAAGCGACTTGCGCGGACGCAGGTACCGGAGCGCCAGGAAGAGGGAAAACGGCATGGCCGGCAGACGGGCTTCAGATGTCGTCGGCGTTGACTTGGGCGTCGTCGGCCTCGGTCGTGGCCTGCTCTATGGACTCCTGTATGCCTGTTTCCTTGACGGTCTCGGCCGTGGTGGGCAGGTAGCGGTAGTACACCATCAGCTGCAGCGCGCAGAGGCAGGTGTCCATCACGGGGCGGGTCGACCATGTGTCGCTGTTGACCCAGTAGCCGATGTCGCGCATGTTGCCGTTGGCGTCCTTGATCTTCTGCGTGCAGCGCCGCTGGGTCTTGGGGTACAGCTCCTTCATCGCCTGGTTCCACTTGGCCCAGAGATCGAAGTCCTCTTTCGTGTGGTTGGGGTTCATCCCGGCCTGGAACTTGCACTGCGTGGCGTAGTACATGTAGTACTGCGGAGCGCTCCAGTGCGCGGCGTACGTCTTGTTCGGCGGGGCCTTCCTGTCGAACGTCGGCACCCAGTCCTTCATGTGCTTCAGCGTGGCGAGCACGGTGTGGTCGCTCCTTCTGCCGAGCAGCTGGTACGCAAGGCAGCCGACGGGCGACAGATAGTAGCGGCGCGCGCTGCGCGGCTTGTAGGTGAACACCTTTTCGCCGGCGTTCCAGTTGTCTTTCGCAAAGCAGTTCATCGCCCTGTTGATGCAGGACTGGAGTTCGGGATGGTGGATGTTGGCGAGCTTGGCGGCCTTGAGCGCCTGGATGGCCCAGCCGCCGAGCGAGATGTCGCTCGACTTGTGCTTCGGGTTGCGTCCGAGCGTGTAGTCCCAGCCGCCGGATTTAAGCTGGCCCTTGATGATGCGCTCCACGCCCTTCTCGGCGACCTCCTTGATTTCGGGATTGTGGGTCATGCCGTAGGCCTCGCACAAGGCGTAGACCGCGATCAGGAACGCGTATTCGTTCTCGTCGCTGCCGTGGAAGCGGTAGAGCCCGTTGGAATCGGTGTAGCCCTTGGATATCAGATAGTTGATCGCCTTGGTGACTGTCTCGTGGAATTCGGGGGAGGACTTGGGCGACGTGCCCTCGCCGTGCGCGAGATAGCAGAGGAGGGCGAACGCGGTGTTCGCGAGCGGAACCATGGCAGCCTGTTCCCTGCCGCGATCCCTGTCGAGAATCGTCCCGTTCTTCAGGTTGACGTGCCAGCTGCCGTCCTTGGCCTGCGTGTACTTCAGCCAGCGCAGGGCGCGCATCACGGCGGCTTCGGTCATGGGGTCGCCGTAGCCCGGGCCGCCGGTCGTCATCTGGCCGCGGCGGCCGGGGGTGCGTCCGCTCGCGATCGACGTGAGCGTTATCGGGGACTTGATGTTCATCACGGCGTCGACGGGGCTGGGCTGGACCGAGGCCATCGACACCGGCTGCGGCGTGACGACAGTGGAGGGCGTGCCGATGTCCGTCGTCGTGACCGGGACTTCGTCCGGGACGTCCGGCGGCTTCGGGGGCTCTTCCGGGGGCGGCGGCGGCTCCTCCTGCTCCGTGTCGTCCTCTGCGACGGGCGTGGCGGTTGCTATCTGGAACGCCTTCTGTTCGGGCTTCTTGCTGAAAAGGGCGAGCAGAATGCCAGTGAGGACGAGAAGGCCGACGATCAGGAACGCCGAAATCGGGGCGAGCTGGCGCTGGAGCTCGATGGCGGCGATTTTGTACTCCTTGGTGTCCTTGGGCATCCCCAGGCCCTTGAACATCTTGCCGAGGCGCGTGAAATAGCCGTCCTCCTTGAACTTGGCCATTTCCTCCTCGATCTGCGCTTTCAGTTCCGCTTCGGATATTTGCATGTCATTCCCCTTCCGTCGCCCGGCGCGCGTCGCGCTGCCGTCACGGCGTGTTCACGTTCCTCTCGAAAGACATCACGTTCACGTTCTGCAGGCCGTGGCTCGCGCACTCGTCGAGAACGTTCAGCAGCAGGCTGTGCGGCGAACCGTTCGCGCACGTTATGACCACGATCTGCTTCTTGTCCACGTTGCGGAGCTTGTCGGCGAGGCCGCGCGTGGCCTTGAACATGATCGCCTCTTCGTCGACCACGCCCTCCGGCAGCGGCTTGGCGTGGAGCGGCCTGCCGCTCTTGTCCTTGGCCGTGTTGTACCAGTCGCGGTACGACGCGTATTTGGCGGACCGGCCCGGCTTCAGCTTCAGGAAATCGCCGTCCTTGACGTATCTGGCGCGTCCGTTCACGATCGTCGTCTCCACGTCGCGGGAGTCGACGGGGCGCGTGGCGCCGATCTCGAAGCTGCCCCACGTCAGGTGCGCGTACTTCCCGGCGTAGCTGCCGCTCGTCTCGACCGGGCCGACGTCGATCTTCACCGGCTCCGGCGCGGTTTCGTCGGGAGTGCTGGAGCTGTTCGGCGCGGGCGCGTTGGCGAGCAGCATGGAGTATATGTCCTCCTGCTTCAGCGTTACGACGAAGAAGATCATCAGCTGGAACACGACGTCGATCATCGGCGTCATGTCAAGCTTCGGATCGTCCTGCTCTTTTCTGTTGCTCTTCAAAGCCATGTCGGCGCCTCACTTGCTGTCGGTCTTGCGGCGGCCAACCGCGACGAACGTGATTTTCGCCAGGCCGTTCGCGGCGAACGTCTGCATCACCACCGAGACGTTCTTGTGCATGGATTCGCCGTCGGCGCGGATCATGCACGGGAACCCGTCGCCGTATTTGCGCTTCCAGTCCTTTATGAACGAGTCCAGCTTGGCCGGGGTGAGGGTCATGTCGTGGTACGATATGCGCCCGTCCTTGGCCACGTCTATCGTGAGGAAGTGGAGTTCCTTCGGCAGGTTGTCGTCGTTTACTTCCACGCCGGCGCGGCCGTCGGCCAGCGTGACGGTCTGGTCGCGGTCGTCGGACATCTTCAGCGTGACCACGAAGAAGATGATCAGCTGGAACACGACGTCGATCATCGGCGTCATGTCCAGTTCGGCCTGAGGCTGGGATTTCTTCTTGCCCATTTCGGTCTTCCCGTCTGTTGCGGGTGCGTCCGGCGGCGAACCGCCGGATCAGACTTCGGCCTGCTCCACCTCCACTCCGCGGAGTCCCTTGATCAGCTCCATCGTGAGGGCGGTCATGCGCAGGATGATCCTGTTGGCGTTGTTGCGGATGGCGTAGAACGCGGTGATCGACGGGATGGCGATCACGAGGCCGCCTGCGGTGGTCCACAGCGCCACGGAGATGTTGCCTGCCAGCTCTCCCACGTCGGGGGTGCCGTTAGCCAGTGTGGCGAAGCATCCGATCATGCCTTCCACCGTTCCGAGCAGGCCGAGCATAGGCGCGAGGTTGGAGCACACCGAAATCCAGGTGAGGCGCTGCATCATGCGCTCCGTCTCGAGGTCGGCGGCCGCGCCGATGGACTCCTGGATCACGTCGAAGCCTTCGGTGACGTGGTTGAAGCCCGCGCTGAGGATGTTGGCCATGGCGCCGGGTTCGCTTTCGCACACGGTCAGCGCCTTCATGACGTCGCCTTCGGCCATCGCGCTCTGGACGTTGTTGATCAGCGTGGCGGGCATGATCTTCTCCGGGCGGATGAGGATCATGCAGTCGACCACGAAATAGATGGCCGCTATGCCGTCGCCGAAAAGCGCGAGCCACAGCATGAAGCCGATGAAGTCGAATTCCTTCGCGCCCAGCAGGGCCGCCATGAATCCGGTGCGGGCGACTGGCTTCGCGTCGCTTTCCTTGGCTGCCGCGGCGTCGTCGGCGTATGCGCTTAGCGCGGCGGCGGGGGCGATTGTGAGACCGGTGAGCAGAGCGGCGGAGGCCGCGAATTTCGCGAGTTTCATGTTTTTTCCTTTTCTTTTGCCCGCGCCGTGGCGCGGAATCGTTCAGGTTTCCGGGCGGTCAGCGTGCCTTTGCGCGCAGTTCGGCGGCGCGGCTCGCGTTGCCCATGAGTTCAAAGCACCTTGCGGCCTTTTCGTACTGCACGCCGCCGAGCCGCGACACCACGTCATCCTCGGTGTACAGGAGAATCACGCGCAGATAGCCGTCGAGCAGGGCCTTGCGGGCGTTCTCGCGCGTAGCCCCCTGCCTCATGACCATGTCTCCGCGCACGATCAGCGCCGACGCGCTGGAAAAGCGGTCGCCGCTCTTGAGGGCCTTGGCCAGCTGCCTGTCGAGCTCGGCGCGGTCGTTGTTTTCGAGCAGCGCGCGCCAGTACACCGGCGCCAGATCCCCCTTCCACGCGGCGTCGGGCGACTTCGCTATCACGTCCTTGCACACCTTGAGCGCTTCCGCCGTGGCCTTGCCGGACAGATGGATGTCGGCCAGCACCGCGGCCGCGGGCAGATCCCACTGCAGGTGGGAATACGTCTTCACGATCCCCGCCAGCGCGGTCTTGTTGCGGCCCTTGATCGCGGCGTCGAGCTGGGCGGGCTTCTCGATCTCCACCTTCACGGCCTCCGCCTCCTTCACCTCCATCGAGCGCGTGCCGCCGCCCGCGATCGTCTGCGTGACGGTGTATTTCCTGCTCGCCTGGCTCCAGGCCACCATGCCTTCCTGCCGCCCGTTGGCCGTCGTCACCGCGCCCCGCACCGCCGCCGCGGCGGAAGCCGCCATGCCGGCCGCAACGACCGCCAGAAGAATCTTTCCGTTTTTCATGTGTCTTCTCCTTTCCAGTAGATGTTCCGCGGCCCGCTCACTTGCCCGGCGCGTCGGGCTTGAGCGCCTTGGCGCGCGCGTAGTGCTGTTCGACGGACGACCGCGCCTTGCCCTGCGGGAAATACTCCGCGTAGAACTTGCCCGCGCGCTTTGCCAGCTCCAGGTTGATGTCGCCGCCTTCGGCCACGAGATACCCGATGCCTTCCGCGATCGCGCTTTCGATGTTCTCCATTTCGCCTTCGTTGGCGCGCTTCTCCGCGACTATCCTGGCGATCTTGCCCTCCACGGTCAGCCCTTCGCGCTCCTCCTGCTCGGTGAGCGCCGCCGCGGGGTCGGGCACGTTTTCGTTTATGAAGTTCGCATACGCCATCGCCACGTTGGTGCGGGTCTTTTCGGCCTCTTCGGTGCGGCCCATGTCTTTTTCCGCCTCCCACTTCCTGGCTATGACGCGCGCCATCTTCAGCTCTATCGAATCGCGCATCACCTTGTTGCGGTTGTTCTTCTCCACTATGGCCTTCGCCTCTTCGATCCTGCGCGCGTCCTCCGGCTTGGATGGGTCGAGCCTGGCTTCGCCGCCGTCGGGCGAGGCGTGGCCGGGGTCGCGGCCCTCCGCGATCGTCTTGCTGCGGGCGAGGACGTCGATTGCGACGGGCTGGTAGCGTCTGCTCAGGTTCTTGAGCGCCTTGGCCGCGGCGTTGAAGCGTTCCTTGCGGAGATTGTCGTCGGCCTCGCGGCTTCCGGCGCGGACGGCGAGTTCGGACTGGAGTTCGAGCGCGTCCTTCACGAGGGCGCTCTCCACGGCGCGGCGGCCCTGCGCCTTGGCTTCCTTCTTCTTCGCCTCCTCGGCGTCGAGGAACTCGGCTATCGCGTCGTTGGCTTCGCTCCAGTTGCCGGTTCCCGCCCAGGACTTGGCCATGCCGAACTGGCACTTCGGCACGTACCATTCGCGGACGCCGGCGTCCTTGCTCTTCTCGGCGAGCGTGCGGGCCTTGCGGAACGCGTCGCGCGCGGTTTCGTACACGCCTTTCGAGAGGAGCGTCTCGCCGGCGTCGAGATAGTCGCGCTCGCCGTAGCCGCCGCTCGCCTCGAGCATCTTCCGGTACTGCTCGACAGCCTTCTGGGGCATGTTCATCTCGAGATACGTCTTGGCGAGGATCGGTATGGACTTGCGGCTGAGCTCGTGGCCCGGGAACCGCGTCTGGAGCTGGCGCAGCGCGGCTTCGGACTTTTCGCGGAAGCCGGCGGCCTTCGCCTTGTCTCCGCCGCCGGAGAGCATCGAATACAGCAGGTTCATGCGGAAGTACGCCATCGGGGCGTTCGTCCCCTGCGGATAAGCCTCCACGTATGCCGCGAAGGCGTCGGCGGCCTTTTCGCGGAACATGTCTATCCTCTGCTCCGGCTTCGTCATGCGCTGCCAGCAGTCGCCGATCTGGAACATGGAATACTCGCGCGACGTGGAAGCCTTCCGCCTGTCGGTCTTCGACACGCCCTCGTCGGCTTCGATATTCGCGGCCGTCCCGGCCAGCGCGCCGAACTCCTTGATCGCCATTATCATCTGCGCGCTTCCGCGCCTGTGCAGATCGGCGAGGCATTGCGCGGGCGTCCCTTCCTTCACCGAAGCGGCGATCTGGTCCAGCATTTCGTCGTCGGCTTTCGGCAGCACCGCGGCCAGGCCGTCGCGGCCCGCGGCCGCGCGGAGCTTCTCCACCGTTTCGTCCGTGGCCTTCAGCAGCTCCAGGCCCATGGACTTGTGCATCACGGAAAGCTGCATGCCGGCGTTCAGGCAGGCCTGGCGGTCGCCGGCGAACTCCGTCTTCATCGCCTCGAGGGTCTTCCTGGCGGCGCTGTTTTCGCCTACGCGCAGATACGCCTGCGCCATGCGCATCCTGGAATCGGCGGCATTCACGGCGCCGGCCGGCACGCGCTTCAGGCACGCGATGCCGCGCCTGTACAGGCGGGCGGCCTCGGCCGCCTTGCGCGGATCGGGCTCCTGGCCTTCGGGCGTGGCGTCAAGCGCCTCGCGGATCTTGTCGGCGTCGGCGCACGCCTTGAACCCCAGCGTCGTGGCCATCAGGGAATAGGAAGGATGGTTCTGGCACGTCGCGAGATAGGCGTCGTATATCTCTTCGGAAGCGGCGAGCTCCTTCATCTCGTCGAGCTTGCCGGCCACCGCGAGCGCGCCGTCGCCGGCCTTCATCGCCGCTTCGCCGCCGCCCGCGCAGATGCGCTCGGCCAGCTGCAGGGCTATCGCCTCGGCGCAAAGGACCTCGTACGCACGCTCCGGGCCCTTCCTGTCCTTGGCGTCCATCGCGAGCTCGAGATGGCACTGCGCCATGTTGGCCATGGCCAGCGCGGACTCGGGCCATTCCTGGTATTTGGACAGCGTCTTGGTGTAGGCGGCGATCGCCTTTCCGTACTCGCCCGACCGGTAGAGCTTGTCGGCGGCCTTGAACTGCATCTGGCGCACGCGCGTGCGCTGCGCGGCGGAGGCGTTGTATTTAAGGTCTTTCTTGTAGCGGTCGCGCACCAGGTTCTGGATCTTCACGCAGAGTTCGTCCGCGTCGGACGCCCAGTTCGATTCGGGGTATTTCAGGAAGACGTTCAGCGCGTGGTTGTACGCGCCGTCGCCCGCGCGCTTGCCGTTGGACCCCCTTTCGCCGAACAGGAGCGACTTCACCGTCTCTTCGGCGGGCTTCGGCTTCTTCATCTCGGCCTGGGCCGCGTCCCACATCAGCTTCGCCAGCAGGAAGCGGCACTGCGGAAGCGCGGAGAACTGCATGAAGCCCTGCTCGTTCTGCGGGTCTTCGCGCTTCAGCTCGTCGTGTATCTTGCGGAGCATCGGCATGTATTCTTCGATGATCCCCCTGGCGCGCCGGATGCCGTCGGCCTCTTTGCCGCCGGACGCGCCGAGGATTTCAAGGTGCGCGCGCATGGCGATCGCCGGGCCGAACACGAAACTGTCGGAACGCCACAGAAGCTCCTTCACCACGGCAAGCGCCTTTTTCACGCACTCGGCGCGCTTCTTGCCCGGCCCCGCGTCGTCCGCCTCCTTGATCAGCAGCTCCGCATACGTCTTCGAGACCATCTCGAGCGACGAATCCCACTCCTCCTTCTCGGACGCCGGGAGCTTCTTCAGCTGCGCGTACAGGCCTTCGTAGACTTTCAAGGCCTCCGCCGGCTCGTCTTTGAGTATCCTGCCGTAGGTCATCATCGACTGTATGTAGAACAGCCGTATGTCGGCGGGCGGATTGCCGCCCATCGCCTTCTGGAAGTCCGCGTATATCTTCTTGCAGTCGTCGATGCGCCCGTACGCGTAGTATCCGCCGGCGAGCGCCAGGTTCAGCGACCAGTAGGCCGACGACTTCGGATTCTTCTTCTTTTCGGCCGCGACGCGCTTTTCGACTTCCTCGAACTTGCCCAGCATGAGCAGCGAATCGACTTCGATGCGGCTCCAGCGCAGCTCCGCGTCGGGCCACTTCGCGCGGCCTTCGGCCACTATGTCGGCCGCCAGATCGGGATACAGGTTCCTGGCCAAAGCCTCCGCGAACTTTATTTCAAGGTCCTTGCTCGCGCCGGGCGTGGCGTCCTCCACGTCCGCCGCGGAGGCGGCGCACGAAACGGCCGCCGCCAGCGCGATTGCGCGCCAGAGCGCGGCGCCCCACGGAATCTCGAATGCTGAGGATGATTTCATAGCGGGGACGATTATACAAAAAAAAGACGCGTTTGGCAATATGGCAAAATCGCGTTGCGGGAGAAAAATGGTGGGCGCTACTGGACTCGGACCAGTGACCCCTACCGTGTGAAGGTAGTGCTCTAACCAACTGAGCTAAGCGCCCGGAACGCGGGAGAGTATGCCATAACCGGCTCCGCGAATCAAGTACGATTTTCGGCTTTTTCGCAGGCCCATTAATTGGTATAATCGCGCGCATGAAAAGAACTCTTCTGTTTCTGGCCACGAATCTGGCCATGCTCGCCACGCTGGGGCTGATAACGGCGCTCCTGTCCGCGCTGCTCGGACAGGACCTCGCCGCGCTCGTGGGCCGCGACTGGGCGTTCCTCGCGATATTCGCGTTCGTCTACGGCTTCCTCGGCGCGTGCATCTCGCTGCTGCTGTCGAAGACGATCGCGAAAATGTCGTGCGGCGCGCGCACCATCGACGGCTCGGAGGGCCCCGCCGAGCGCTGGCTCGTCGACACCGTGGCCTCGCTCGCCGCGAGCGCCGGCGTGAAGACGCCCGAGGTCGCCGTGTACAAGGGCAGCGCCAACGCTTTCGCGACCGGCGCCTTCAGGAACGCCGCGCTCGTGGCCGTCTCCACGGACATCATGCGGCAGATGACGCGCGAGGAGCTGCGCGCCGTGCTCGGCCACGAAATGAGCCACGTCGCCAACGGCGACATGGTCACGATGACCATGATCCAGGGCGTCCTCAACGCTTTCGTGCTCTTCATATCCCGCGCCGCCGCCGGCGCGCTCGCCACCGCGCTTTCCGGCAGGAACCGCGACAGGCGCGGCGGCATGGACTACGGCGCGTACCGCGCGATAGCGATGTTTCTCGACATGGCGCTCGGCCTGCTGGCGAGCCTTGTCGTGCTGGCCTATTCGCGCAGGCGCGAGTACGCGGCCGACGCCGGCTCCGCGCGCCTGCTCGGCTCCCCGCGCCCGATGATAGACGCCTTGAAGCGGCTCGGCCGCCTGCAGCCAGGCGTCTTGCCGGGCTCCCTCAGGGCCATGGGCATAGCGGGCCGGCGCGAATCCGCGTCCGTCTGGTCTTCGCACCCGTCGCTCGGCGACAGGATACGCGCCCTCGAAAACATGGTTTGCCCCGCGGCGTGACGCCGCGCCGCCCGGAAAACTTCCCGCCGTCACGGAACACGCCTGGAACACTCCTATGGAACAGACATCACGCATCGAACCGCCCGCCGCCGGCTCCGCCGCGCAGCCGCAGCCCGCCGCCGCCACGGCGCCGGACGCCGCCCCCGCACAGTCCCCCGCCGCCACGCCGCGCGAACAGCCGCAGCGGCTCCTGCGCGGTCTGGTATTCACCCCGGCCCAGAACAGGCTCGCCACCGGCGCGATCTCCACCGTGGCCTTTTCGGTCATCCTGCTTTTCGCCGCCGGCCTCACGTTCGGCATCGTGAAGTTCCTGGGATGGGTGTCGCCCGCCGTCATACCGCTCGCCACCGCTTTCGCGCTGTCCGTCCTCTTCCGCCCGTTCTACGAATTCCTGCTGAAGATATTCCGCAACCCGCTCCTCACCGTCACGGGCATGATCTGCATCGTGGCCGTGCCCGCCGTCCTGGCCTGCGTGATGTACGGACAGGCCATCGTCGACCAGATCGCCGGATTCGCGGAAACGCTGCCGAAGATTATCTCGGGCATAGGCGAAAACCTCAAGGCGTCCCATCCCGAACTGGCGAATTTCGCCAAGACCGTCGGCGCCCCGCAGGGCCTGCAGGCG
The DNA here is from genome assembly GCA_902799715.1 of uncultured bacterium. Lineage (GTDB taxonomy): Bacteria > Verrucomicrobiota > Kiritimatiellia > RFP12 > UBA1067 > CADCBS01. The sequence continues at coordinate 46,244 of CADCBS010000009.1, forward strand.
TTCCTCGAAAACCCGCAGGGCTTCGCCGACTACGTCGCACAGGGCCAGATCATCGACGACTACGCCGGCGCGATGCCCGGCCTGTCGTCCGCCGTGCGCATCCTGTTCTCCACCCTGCTCACGCTCCTCTTCTTCGTGTGTTTCCTCACCATGCCACCGGTCAAGGGACAGGCGTTCATGCGCTGCCTGCCGATGCTCAAGGAGTCCACCGCGCAGTTCATCGCCGAGCAGATCGACCAGTTCTTCGACATAGTCAGCGGCTTCTTCTGCCGCCAGGTGGCGATATGCCTCCTCGAAGGCTGCCTCTACGGCGCAGGGTTCCGCTGGATCGCCGGGCTGCCGCACGGCTTCCTGATAGGCTTCGCGCTCGGCACCCTGAACATCGTGCCGTTCTTCGGATCCGCGGTCGGCCTGGCCGTCGCCCTCCCCATGGCCTTCATCACGATGGGCGATGGCGGCGCTGCGTGCGCCGGGCTGGTGCTCGCCGTGTGGGGCGCCGGACAGATTCTCGACGGCTGGCTCATAACCCCGGTGATACAGGGCAACAGGACCAAGCTGAGCTACCCCGCCATCATCTTCTCGTTCCTCTTCTGGGGGACGGTCTTCAACACTTTCCTCGGAATGCTGCTCGCCATCCCCATGAGCGCGTTCTGCAAGGTGCTGTGGGATTCGATAAGGAAAAAGATAAAAGGATTCATCTGACAATGGACGGTCGGGACGATTACGGAATTCGCATACCCTCCGGCCCGCGCGGCAAGGGCCGCGGGCACGGCGGAAACGGCGGCCGCGGCGGGCACCGCGGCGGCGGATATGGAAACGGCGCCGGTCCGGAAGACCGCAGCCACGGCGGACACGGACGCGACAGGCGCGGAAACGACAGGCGCGGGCACGGCCCGGACGGACGCGACCGCAGCCATGGCGGGCACGACTTCGGCCATGGCGGACGCGACTTCGGCCATGGTGGGCACGGCCACGGCCACGGGAACGGCGGATTCGGGAAAGGACGCGGCGGGCACGGCGGCGGGCGTCCTTCCCGCCCGCACGGCGAGCGCTACGGCTTCGCCGAGCGCGCACCCGCCCCCGCCACGCCCCCGATCCCCGAAGCTCCGCCCCCCGCCGCCTACCAGGCGAACGTCTTCGGCTCGTTCGACGAGCGTCTGCAATACGCCATCGCCGACATGGGCTACGCCATCCCCACCCCTATACAGGAACAGGCCATCCCGCACCTCATGGCCGGACGCGACCTCGTGGGCTGCGCCCAGACCGGCACCGGCAAGACCGCCGCGTTCCTGCTGCCCGCGCTCCACAAGATCGCCGTGTCGCCGCGCGAAACCCCGCCCGGCAGCCCGCGCGTCCTCGTGCTTTCGCCCACGCGCGAACTGGCCGCCCAGACGGCCGAAAACGCCGCCGCGTTTTCCAAATACACCGGCGCGCCCTTCGCCGTCGTCTTCGGCGGCGTCTCCCAGTTCCACCAGGTGAAGGCCTTGCGCCGCGGCGCGCAGACCGTCATCGCCACCCCCGGCCGGCTTATCGACCTCATGACGCAGGGCATAGTCAGCCTCGACGAGGTGGAGATTTTCGTCCTCGACGAGGCCGACCGCATGCTTGACATGGGCTTCCTGCCCGACATCAAACGCATCATCGGAAAGCTCCCGCCGGAAAGGCAGTCGCTCTTCTTCTCCGCCACGCTCACCCCGGAGGCCATGAAACTGGCCGATTCCCTCGTGCGCGACCCGGTGAAGATCTCAGTCGCGCCCGAACGCCCCGCCGCCGACAAGATCGACCAGCGCGTGATGTTCGTGGAGAAGGCCGACAAGGACAAGCTTCTCGTGCACGTCCTTTCGTCCCACCCCGAATGGTACCGCGCCATCGTCTTCGCGCGCACCAGGCACAACGCCGACAGGATCGAGCGCAAGCTGCACAAGGCCGGCATATCCGCCGCCACGCTCCACAGCGACAAGTCCCAGGCGCAGCGCACCCGCGCCCTCGACGGCTTCCGCAAGGGCACTACGCGCGTGCTCGTGGCCACCGACATCGCGTCGCGCGGAATCGACGTCCAGGATGTCGCCGCCGTCGTGAACATGGAATTCCCCGACGAGCCGGAAAGCTACATCCACCGCATCGGCCGCACCGCCCGCGCCGGCGGATCCGGCATCGCCGTCACTTTCATGGACGCCGCGGAGCGCGGCCGCATGAAGGCCGCCGAGCGCGCCGCCAAGGCCAAGATCGCCCCGGACCGCGACCATCCTTTCCACAGCGAGCGCGCCGAAGCCGCCGCAGGCGCCGCCAAGCAGGCCGAGGGCATGGACCAGCCGCCCTGGTTCCGCCGCGGCCCCGGCCCCCGCAGAGGGGAGGGAAGGGACCGCCCCGGCGGCGGAAACGGCGGCCGCCCCGGCGCCCCGCACGGACGGAACGGCAAGGGCCCCAAAGGACGCGGCGGCCGCAGGCCGGACTTCAAGGGCGCGCGCCAGAGCGACTTCGGGCGCGGCGCCCCGCAGGAATAGCCGCGGAAGGACCGGTCCACCATGCCTGGTTTCTTCGAAAAGGTCGTAAGCAGGCTCGACCGCCTCGACGCCGACAGCCTGCGCAGGCAGTACGAACGGCTCGCCAGCGACACGCGCTTCCTCGAAGCGCTCGTGCGCACCATGCACGAGGGCGTGCTCGCCCTCGGCGCGCGCGGCGAGCTGAAATGGTCCAACGCCGCCGCCGAGCGCCTGGCGGGGTTCTCTTTCGAACGCATGCGCGGCAAGCCCGCATCGCTCGTCCTGCCGGGTTTCGGCGACGGCGCGCCCGCGCGCGGCGCCGCCGTGCGCGAGGCCGAAATCGAATACCCCGAGCGCAGGACGCTTTCCATCGAGACCGCGCCGCTCGAGACAGGCGGCGAATCCGGCACGCTCGTCCTGCTGCGCGACGTCACCGCCGAACGCGCCCGCGAGGCCGACGCCCTCGAAACCGGCCGCGCCGACGCCGTGCGCGAACTCGCCGCCGGCGTGGCCCACGAAATCGGCAACCCCGTGAACGCCCTCGCCATCCGCCTCCAGCTCATGGAACGCGACCTGCGCCGCAAGGACGCCGCCGGAGAGCAGTGCGACGCCGGCGCCTTGCTCGGCGACGTGCGCACCGCCCGCGAAGAGCTTTCACGGATCGACACCATGATCCGCGACTTCCTCGCCGCCCTCCGCCCCGTCAAGCCGGTGCTGGAGCCGGGCACGCTCGCCGACCCGCTGGCCGACACCCTTTCGGCGATGAAAAGCCAGATCGAGAGCCGCTCCATCCGCGTGTCCGTAGACCTCCCCGCCGCGCTCCCCAAGGTGCTCCTCGACCGCGGCATGATGCGCCAGGTCTTTTTCAACATTGTCAAGAACGCGCTTGAGGCCATGAAGGACGGCTCCGTGCTCGAAATCGCCCTGAAGAGCGGCGACCAGAACGTGGAGGCCGTCTTCCGCGACCACGGCTCCGGCATGAGCCCCGGCGACCTCGCGCGCATCTTCGAGCCTTACCGCACCACCAAGCGCGACGGCAACGGGCTCGGTCTCATGATATGCCGCCGCATCGTGCGCGCGCACGGCGGCGAAATCTCGGCGGAATCCGCGGAGGGCGAGGGAACCGCCTTCACCGTCTCCGTGCCCCGCATCGAAAAACGCGTGCGAATGCTGCCCGCGCAACCTGTGGACGATTGCAAATGAACTCCAAACGGACCATTCTCATTGTCGACGACGACCGCGACACCCGCGACGGCCTGGCGCGCGCCCTTTCCGGCGCGTACCGCACCGTCGTCGCCGCCGACGCCGAATCCGCCATGGCCGCCCTCGCCGCCGACCCGTCGATCGCGCTCATGCTTTCCGACGTTCGCATGCCGGGCACCGACGGCGTCTCCCTGATGAAGGCCGCAAAGGCCGCGCATCCGCACCTCGCCGTCATCCTACTCACCGCCTACGGCTCCATCGACGCCGCCGTCGCCGCCATGAAGGACGGCGCCGACGACTTCATCGCCAAGCCCGTGGACCTGGACCAGCTCGAGCTGCGCGTCGAAAAGGAAATGCGCCACGCCGACCTCCGCAACGAGGTGAAATCCCTCCACGCCGCCCTCGACGAAAAATACGGCCTCGAACAGATCGTCGGCAGCAGCGACGCCATGAAGAAGGTCTTCCGCACCGTCCGCCAGGTCGCCCCTTCCGACGCCACAGTGCTTCTCGAAGGCCCCAGCGGAACGGGCAAGGAGGTCGTCGCCCACGCCATCCACAACCTTTCGCGCCGGTCCGACGGCCCGTTCGTCGCCGTCCATTGCGCCGCCCTTACGCCCACACTGCTCGAAAGCGAGCTTTTCGGCCACGAGAAGGGCGCTTTCACCGGCGCCGTTTCGCGCCAGATCGGCCGCTTCGAGGCCGCAAACGGCGGAACGCTGTTCCTGGACGAAATCTCCGAAATCGACCCTTCCACCCAGATAAAGCTCTTGCGCGTCCTGGAAGACCGCACTTTCGAGCGCGTCGGCGGAACCGAAACCCTCCACACCGACATCCGCGTCGTGGCCGCCACGAACCGCGACTTCAAGGCATACGTCGACGCCGGCAAGTTCCGCGAGGATCTCTACTACCGCCTGAACGTGGTCGGCATAAAACTGCCCCCGCTAAAGGACCGCCACGGCGACATACCCCTTCTCGCACAGCGCTTCCTGCGCGAGTACTCCGCGAAGAACGGCGACCGCGTGAAATCCATATCGCCGGAGGCCATGTCGATACTCGAAGCCTACCCGTGGCCCGGCAACGTGCGCGAACTCCGCAACGCCATCGAAAAAATGGTCGTGCTGGCCGAAGGCGAACGGCTCGCCCCGTCCGACGTGCCGGAGGAAATGCGCGCCGCCGCGTCTTTGCACGGCACGCCCGCCGCCCGCGCCATGCCGCCCGGCGGAACCCTTTCCGACACGGAGAAGAACCGCGTCCTCGCCGCCCTCGCCGCCAACGGCGGCAACAGGTCGCGCGCTGCGGACGCGCTCGGCATATCGCGCCGCACCATCCAGCGCAAGCTGAAGGAATACGCCATCGAAGACTCTGCGGGGGAGGAGGGCTCCTGATGGCGGACGGCGCCGATGCTTCCCTGCGGCCAGTCCGCGCCAGGCCCCCGGAGCTCCCCGGGCTGGCGCTGCACGACGTCATCGGACGCGGCGGAATGTCCGTCGTCTGGCGCGGCACCGACCTCGCGCGCAACATCCCCGTCGCGGTCAAGATCCTCCAGCGCGACTTCGCCGACGACCGCGACGACTTGCACCAGTTTTTCCAGGAAGCCCGCGTGGCCGCCATGGTCCGCCACCCCGGCATCGTGAAAGGCTACGGACTGAACCGAAAGAACGGCCTCTACTACATCGTGATGGAATACGTGGACGGCTACAACCTCGGCCAGCTCCTCGAACGCAAGAAGCGTCTCTCGGAATACGACGTCCTCGCAGTCGCCGAATCCGTCGCCGGCGCCCTCGATTTCGCCTGGACGAGGCACCGTATCGTCCACTGCGACATCAAGCCGGAAAACATCATGGTCAATTCCGACGGCGCCGTGAAGCTGGCCGACCTCGGCTTGAGCCACACGATCAGCCTGCTGTCGAAGGCCTCCGGCGGACAGGCCGCGGAAATCGTCGGCACCCCCGCCTACATGGCGCCGGAGCTGATTTCCGGCGAATCCGCCGTGGATTGCCGATCCGACATCTATTCCCTCGGCGCCACGATGTACCACCTCGCCACGGGAAGGACGCTTTTCCCGCTCGACGGCAACGACGACATCCTCCGCGCCCACGTGGATCCCGCCATGCGCGCCCCCGACCCGCAAAGCATCGTCCCTTCGCTTTCCCACGGTTTCTCGCGCCTCGCCGAAGCGATGCTCGTGAAGGACCCCGCCCACCGCATCAAGAACTGGTCGCGCGTCCTCGAGATCGTGCGCACGCTCATCGTCGGCGGCAGGGCCGCGTTCCTCCGCACCGGGTCCCCGTCTTCCGTGGAAATCGCCCCCGCCCGATGAACACCGTCCCTTTTTCCCTCCCCGCGTTCCCCTCCCTGCGCAAGGTCGTCGTGGCGGACCGCCTTTTCGCCCGCATCCGCGGCCTCATCGGCCGCGACGGCCTGCCGGAGGATACCGGCATGATGATCGAGAACTGCAACTCCATCCATACGTTCTTCATGCGCTTCCCCATCCACGCGGTCTTCCTCGGCAGGGACGGCGAGGTCGTGAAGATCGTCCGCGACATCAAGCCTTGGACTTTCTGCGTGTGGGGCGGATGGCGGGCGAAGCGCACTCTGGAACTCGACGCCCGGCGGCACCCTTCCACATGAAAACGCCTTCCGACATCGTATGGGACTGGAACGGCACGCTTCTCGACGACGTCGCCGCTTCCGTCGCCGCCTTCAACACACTCCTGCGCGAGCGCGGCCTGCCGGAAACCGGCGTCGGACCTTACCGCGAATCGTTCTCTTTCCCCGTGCGCCCGCTCTACGCGAAGCACGGGTTCGACCTTGCGCGCGAGGACTGGGACGCCCTCGCCGCGCGCTTCCACTCGCTTCTGATGTCGGACCCCGCCCGCAGGCCCGCGGACTCCGCCATCCCCGCCTTGCGCCTCGCCGCAGCCGGCGGCGCCCGGCAGTGGGCGCTCAGCGCGCTGCGCCAGGATTTGCTCGAAGCCGACATCGCGAAATTCGGCATGGAAGGCTTCTTCGCCGGCGTGTATGGATCCGACAACCTCGACGGCGCGGCCAAATCCGCGCAGGCCGCCCGCCTCGCGCGCGATCTCGCAGGCGCCGACGCCGCTGTCGTCGGCGACACATCGCAGGACGCCGACACCGCCCGCGCCTGCGGAATACGCTGCGTCCTCGTGTCCTGCGGGCACCAGTCCGCCGCGCGCCTCGCGCCGTGCGGCTTCCCGGTCGTCCCCGACCCTCTTGCCGCCGTCCGCCTCCTCGGCTTCTAGCGCCCGCCGCCCGCGCGGCGGCTTCCGCGGTATTCTTCGCGGCGCATTCCGCCCTCTCCGCGACCGCCGCCACGCCTGTTTCCTCTGCCGGCCTCGCGGCCGTTTCCGCCAATCCGTTCCGCGGCCGCCATGCCCGGACCCACGGTCAGCTTGTGGCCGTTTTTGACTATGTTCGCGCCTGTCGGGTCTTCGTTTTCTATTGCCGTCGCGTGCGAGTCGCCCGTCAAAACGAGTTTCGCCCCTTTCGCGAGCTTCACGCGTAGCTCTTTCGCCGTCCCTTTCGCGTCTAACGCGCCTTTCAGCACCGCGCCGTCGCGCAAGTCTATAGTGGCGCTCGACCACGGCGAAACTTCAACATCGCCGGACAGTTCCTGCCGCTCCGCCCTAAGCGCCACGCTGCCGCCGTTGCTTCCGCTCCGCCCCCAGCGCGCAGGTGCCGCTTTCAAAAGCGGCGCGCCCGCGCTCTTTGCGATTTTTGACCCCGAAATGTCGATTTCGGCCTTCGTGTTCGTCACGAAGAACACTGGACCCGTCTTGGCCTCTATCCTGCTGTTCCGCATCGTCAGTTTCGCCGTGCCGTCCATGGCGTCGCCGGAAAACGACTGGTACAGCATCGCGCCGCACTTTCTGTATCCCGTCAGGTCGGATTTTTCCACGTAAATGGAATTCCTGCCCTCGATGACCATCGCCTCGCTTCCCTTCGCGGCGCCTTTCACGTTCCGCGCGGAAAGCGTGCCGGTGGAGTATATGCACGGCGAACCGTCGCCCTCCGTCTCGATCGTCCCGCCGTCGACCGACACCACGCCTTCGCCGCGGTCCGTCGCCATCCCCGCGCAATGCGCGCCTTTCGTGGATATCCGCACGTTGCGGGCGCGTATCTCGCCCTGCATGAACGCATACAGCCCGCGGGACGAATCCTTCGCCGTCTCGATTCTGAGGTTGGCGACGTCCGCCTTCGCGCCTTTGCCTATTGCCAGCACCGCATTCGCGCCCGAAGCGTCCGTGCGGATCGTCCCGCCGTCGACCGTCAGTGCCCCTCCCGCCTTGGCGTACAGCGGCGCCATATCGGCCTTCCTCGTGATTATGGAAACATTGTTCGTCGAAAACGCCGCTGTCGCCTCGACCACTCCGGAGTACCTCGACGGATCGGAAGGATCGTCGCCTCTCCGCATTCCGCCCGGACCTCCTCTCCGCATCCCGCCGGGCCCCATGCCCATACCGCCGCGGTGCCCATACCCGCGCCCGCCGCGGCCGCGCCTCGCATTCCCGCCGTCGCCGTTGGCTCCGTTCCCATCGTCGCCGTCCCGGCCGGATCCATCTCTCCGCACCCCGCCCGGTCTCCTGCCCGTTCCATCCGGGCCTCCGCGACGCATCCCGCCGCGACGTCCATATCCGCGATCGCCATTTCCTCGCCCGGCATTCCCGCCATCGCCGTTGTCGATACCGCCGGGCGGCTCTGGAGGCATTTCGCCGTTCCCGCCGTCAGGCCCCATCCCCATGTCGCCGCCCCCGAATCCGTCAGGCGGCTCGGGAGGCGTTTCACCATTGCCATCCGCGACGGAGCCGTCAGGCTCGGCAACCTGGTTCCGCTGCGCAAGCCCGGCGTCCGGACCGGAAGCGTTTCCTTCGGATGCGGCGCGCGCCGCCGGAACGGCAAACGACGCCATGGCTATCCACGCCAAAATCGTCTTGATGTCCATGATGCGATCTCCTTTTTTCCGTGCCGGCGGGACCATCCCGCAGGCGACGCGGAAAATATACCAAAACTCGCCGCGCCGTATGTCAACTACGCGTCAAAACAACGTAAAAAACACATTACAATTCCGGCGCATCCGCGCCGCGAATCCGTCTCATCCCGCCGCGCCAAGGCGACTTGTTCCCAAACCGCCGTAGAAACACACTCCAATATTGCCGACATCCAATACCGGTTTCCCCCTAAAGCCTCGTCGCAATTTGATTTCATACGCACCGTAATCTCATTGACGCAAATGCACCATTGCAATTGCCGAATTGCATAGCGCGGGCGGTGGGCTGCACGTTCTACACGGTCAATCAAAAAAACGCAACCTAAGACATAATGTTTCATACGTACCGTAATCTCACTGCGCCAAAATGCCGCAACAGCCGCAATTTAGATTTCATACGCACCGTAATCTCATTTCGCGCAAATGCCTCGCGCAGAGATACGTATTGCAGAAAAACGCCACCTCCCCGCCGTGTCATCAAAACGTTATGCGCCCCTGCAATAAGACTCATACGCACCGTAATCTTATTTTATGTTTGGAACATGACGCTTTGCCCCGGGCGCCCGCTGCAATCTGCCGGCACGCACGCGCTGTGATTGGCCGTAATCTTATGTTCATGCGTCAAATCGCCAATCAGAACGCGCTTGAATCTGTTTTCATACGCGCCGTAATATCATTTTCGGGTGATGTATTGCGCTAAGGCACAGATAACAGACGTTTTGGTGTGGCCATGTCGCCCAGGTCTTCCCTCCCGACGGAAACACTCTGCCCTGTCTATGATTTCATACGTACCGTAATCATATTTCAAAGTATATAACTTGAATCCGATAGGTTCCTGCTTTTGGTTGATAGCCTAAAATTTGATGTCGACAGCCCTTCGGCCACATCGGCAAATCACGCTGTCTCTGCGCCACGCCGCATGTCACACCTTGATAATGGCGCGACCCGCGCCAGGCCCACACGGTAAAACTATAAGGGCGTAGATTCAATCCGCGCCTATGGCAGCATCATATTGTCGATGCGACAGACAACGCAACGCATTGACATTGATGCGACAGCCAACGCATTTGTGTGTACTATCAGAATTCACCGTCCTGTATTCGGGACAGGAAGCCGCTTTTTGCAGACAAACCCCCGCTCGCCCATGTTGGTGCGTGGCGTTTCCAGATTTATCGGGGGCGCGTCAGACGGCGCGTGTCTTCGCCATCCGCCGCCACCATGACGTTTTCACCCGTTCGGTGATTTCGCCGGCGTATTTCGCTTTCCATTCCAAAAGCATTGCTGCATCCTCGACGCGAGAAGGGTCTGTCAATGCGTCGATCCTGTCCATCAACGCCTCCACGCTTCCCCGGATGCCGTTCACGACTTCCAGCCACACCGCCCGCGCTCTCACTATGGCAAGCGAAGGCGCATTCGCCGTCTGGCCATCAGCCGGAAATCCGGCGCCGGACTCATTGCCAGCTGTTTTGGAGGTCTGTACTGCGTTGCGATTTCCGGCTTTTGCGTCGTTCCCGGCGGTCGCGCGGCTTGCTCCACCGCGTCCTTCGCCATTTCCCGCCGTCATATTCGCGTCTGGAATATCTATTTGCGCTTCTTCTGCGGCCTCATGCGACATTTCGCCAAGAACGGCCTCTGCGGGAACAGGATCGGGAAGATCGGTTATCTGTTTCAGCTTCTTCGCCATCGCCTTGTAGCGCATTACGGTGCCGTA
>CADCBS010000010.1 GCA_902799715.1 uncultured bacterium
TTTCTTCATTTTGGAGACGCCAAGCGTCCGCACCCTTGCGGAAAGACGGCCCTAATCCTCAGATCGGTTGGTGGGCTGCGCAACCCACTAACCCATTACTTGATAACTCAGAAAGGATTTTGCTATAATACCGCCAGTGCTCAACTGGAAGGCAAATTACTTTGAAAGGTAAATTGACAGTATGGAGGGGGGACGAAGCGACATCGATTTCGATGCCGCGCATATCCGCACGTAGACGCCCCGTGGCGCGTCCGCGTGCAGCGCAAATACCCCCCCCCCCTCATTGCCTGACGACGCTGGGACAGCGGGCGCATCGCCCGCTGCACGACATTTCTAGGAAGGACATCGGACTTCTGACATCGGACTTCGCAAATCGTCCGTTGTCAGAAGTCCGATGTCTTTTGCCACACCTTAAACCAACCGCCCGCAAGGGCAACAGCAGAAAAGAAAACAACAACATGAAAAAACAAACATGGAAAGCCGCCGTCTCGGCGGCGGCAATCGCGGTAGGTGCGGCGTTGCCGTCGTGGGCGGACTACGCCGGCATCGCGATTGCGCGTGCGGGCAACACATTGAACGTGTCCGTTCCGGCGAATACGTGCGACGACACGTCGAAACTGTATCTCGTATGGGATGAAAGCGATCGCGGCACGGAGCTTGCCTCCTGGCCGCAGGCGAACCGCCTTGAATACGGCGGAGCGTTGTCTTCCGCCGCTGCCATCTGCCAGTTCGATGCTTCGGGAATCCCCGGCGGCAGCATAGTGCGCGCGATCGCAACCTCGGACATCCGTCTCATTGACGGCTGGGTTTCGCTCGGCAACGGGCAGTACGTCAACACAGGCATAAAAGGAAACGAGGCATACGGTATCGAAATCAAATTCCGCCGGACGGGCGCAAGCAAGAACTGGGCGTCCTTGACAGGAAGCTATCACGACAACTTCACCATAGGCCAGAACAACAATTCCCAGACGCAGTGCTATCTACGCTACCAGACCGTCAACGGAGGCCTTTCGGCGTTTTCGTGGTCGGGCACCGCCACCCCGCACACTATCCGTCTCATGCATTCGTGCACCAACGAAAGCGGCCGTGTCAACAGTGCATACGTCGACGTAAACAAGGTGACGCTGACTTTCGATGGTTCGGCACCGTCCGGCAGCCTTGGCACGGATGCGTGCGACATATTGGTGGGAACGTGCAACGACGGTTCGGGCTTGTCATACGACGGGCGCTACTACTACGCCGAGTGGCATTATGCAACGATATACGATGCGAACGGAGATGAGGTGCGGCATCTCGTGCCAGCGCTGCGTGGCGGCACCGCCTCGCCCCAGGCCCTGTTTTACGATACGGTCTCGGGCGAATGTTTCGCCAACGCCGGATCCGGGAATCCCGGCTACGCCACGTCCGCCACAGTCACCAACACGATTCCGTACATTCCCGCGTTTTCTGATGCGGTTTCAATGTCTTCCGCGTCCAAGTACGCGACTGCGCACTGGACTGGGCTCGGAAACCGCGCAAATGTGAACGACCAGGCGAACTGGGCTTACACGAACGCCGCCGGCGTTGCCGAGAGCGCCGCGCCGGACGCCGCGACCATCGTCTATGTGAATGGTGCCACGGACTTCAACGTTCCTGCCGGACAGGTCTTCTCCTGCAAGCAGGTTGTAATGGACGACTGCACGCTCACGGCGGACTGCGACTGGCGCGGCCTCGCGGCGGTCCACACCGTCGATGACATCGAGGAGCTTGAATACCTCGACGCGCCCAAGGGCGCATATATCGACACCGGTTTCGCGCCGAATCAAAACACCCGGGTCGTGATAGACGTCACAGTGCAAAACACTGTCGAATCCTGGTTCGGCGCGACGGACGATTCCACGGACAACTGGTGGAAGACGAAAGTGTTCTCCGTCAGCAACAACGGAGTCCCAGGCGTCTATTCCGGTTTCGGCAACACGGGCGGCGATGCCCAGAGCGCGGTGCCGGTTGGACGGCACACGATAGACTACGACAAGGGTGCTCTCAAGGTGGACGGCGTGGCGCACGCGGCGTCGCGTTCGGGCCAGACGTTCCAGCTTTCAAACAGCCTGTACATCTTTGCGGACCACAGGCCCCAGAGTCCGTGGATCAAGGAATTTACAAGTGTCCGTCTCCATTCCTGCAAGATATACGACAACGGGACGCTCGTGCGCGACTACGTTCCGGTGTCGGTCGGCGGCGAGATCGGCCTTTACGACAAGGAAAACGGCGAGTTCGCATGGAATATAGGATCCGGCTCGTTTTCGGCAGGCAGCGCGACGGGAGAGACGTTTACGAGAGAACGCATTCTGTCCATGCCTATCGACGTTAACGTCGATCTCGCGGGGCACAGGCTCACGCTGGCCCGCACAGACGGAGCGGGCACGATCACCAGCGCTTCCGGCGGCGAAGTGATCGTCGACGTGGCGCAGGGCGCGACAGTCGTAAACACGACGCTTGCTCTTACGGGTGGTTTGACGCTCGTCAAGACGGGCGATGGCGAGTTCCACGCGGAGAAAACGAGCCAGACGTACACCGGCGGCACGATCGTCTCCAACGGCACGATGCGGGCGTGGAACAACTGCTATCCGAGCGATGACACGCATGGGCACGTGACGGTGTGCAAGGGCGCGGTGTTTGACGTGGACGGTGCGGGAAGTTCAAATTTCGGCGCATACGCACACAAGAACGCCTCTGTTACATGCCTCTATACGCTTGACGGGGGAACGCTCGCCAATCTGGGCGGCTACATTCCTTATTCATGGACCATGCTTTCGCGTGTCCAGCTCACTGCTGATTCGACCATAAACGCGGCGGCAGACTTCGGATTCATCAACGCCGGCCACAATGCCCATACCCTTGACCTTGACGGACACAGGCTCGGCGTGACGGTGGCAAACGGCAAGTCGTTCTACCTTTACAACCTGACAGTCAGGCACGGCACGTTTGCCGCTTCCGGCGCAGGTACGCTCACGTTCGACCGGACGGCGTTCAACGGCGAGAACGCCGACTTTGACATCAACTGCATTGCGAACATCAATCTCGCGAACATCAGCATGAGCAACCTGACATGGGGCGCAAGCGCGAGCGCGGTAAATAACAATAACAAGATTTCAGTTTACGGATCATTGAAGCCGGTCGGGACGAAATTCCCGAACATCGAAATGAAGAACAACTCGACGCTTGACTTGAGCAGCAGCACTCTGCCGTGGAGCACGACGGCCTCGCAGAACAGCAAGGTCTGTTCCTTCGCGAACGACGCGACGGCAATCTACGTGAAACTTGGGGACCGCAAGGTTTCATCGAAAACGCCGATTGTCACATGGGACGCAAAACCGGCGAATACGGTGAAGTTCAAGTTCGCGGACGAGGGCCGGACTGGATCGCTTGTCGCGAAGGATGACGGTCTGTACGTCATGCCAGGCGGCTTCATGATCATCGTCAAGTAGTCCACGGTAACGGGAGAGATACCCACTGAAAATGAAGAAACTCGCACGATTGCTCAGCACGACGATCTCCTCCGTAGCCTGCGTGGCGACGGCGGCAGAGAAGATAGTCTCCCAGGAGACGATGAAGACCATCTACGAAGAGGTCAAGACACCCTACAAGGTTGGCATGGTGCTTCTGCCGGAGAAGGGTGAGAAGATCGACGGGCCGAGCGTGTTCCGCTACGGGGACGCATGGTACATGATCTTCATCACCTTCGACGGCAAGGGATACGAGACGCATCTCGCGAAGTCCGCCGACCTCGTCAAGTGGGAGCGGCTTGGGAAGATCTTCGCCCGCGCATCGGGCGGGTGCTGGGATTCCGCGCAGGCCGACGGGTGGCCGCTCCTGCTTGACCCCAAGTGGGAAGGGCCGAACACGCTCAACAAATTTGACGGGCGGTACTGGATGATGTACATCGGCGGAGCCATGAAAGGCTACGAGACGGATCCGCTTTCGACTGGCGTCGCGTGGACGGACGATCCCTCCGCCGTGAAGCAGTGGACGCGGTATTCGAAGAACCCCGTGCTCTCTCCTTCCGATTCGGACGCCCGCGCCTTCGAGCGCAAGACGATCTACAAGCACTACGTCGTCGAGGATCCGTCGCGTTCGTGCGGCGGACGGTTCGTCGATTTCTACAACGCCAAGCAGAAGGGCGTGTGGCGCGAGACGATCGGCATGGCTGTCTCGGATGACATGCTGAACTGGCGGCGCGTGGGGGGCGACCCCGTGATATCGAACGGCGCCCCTGCAAAGTTCGCGATATCCGGCGACCCGATGATCCAGCGCATCGGCGACGTGTGGGTGATGTTCTACTTTGGCTGCGGATGGAAGCGGAGCGGCGCGTTCGATACGTTCGCCTGCTCCTACGACCTGAAGAACTGGACGAAATGGGAAGGCAAGCCGCTCATAGAGCCCTCTGAACCGTATGACGCCACGCACGCCCACAAGCCCTGGGTGCTGAAGCATGACGGCGTGGTTTACCATTTCTACTGCGCCGTCGGGGACAAGGGGCGCGGCATCGCGCTGGCCACGTCAAAGCCGATTAGATAAGGAGCGCCCCAACCGCCACACAATCGTCCCTTCTCCCTTTATACTCGTCGTCAAGCAGCCTGCGCGCAACTACACGTTCTACATGTTCTACACGGACAAAAACAATGGCCAAAGCAAAGGCGATGCGGTGCGATGTGGGCAAAAGCCCCATGCCGAAGAACTGCAGCAGATGGCTGAAACTGACGAATTTAGGTTTACTTTGAGAGTTTTATCTCGTAGAGTTCGCCGTCGATCCGTCCGTCAAGGACGGCTTCGAAACCGTCTTCGGCAAGTTCGCGGCCTGTCGCCTCGGCCACTTTCTCGCCTTTCACGCCCTTGAGGACGGCGTACTTCGCGCCGGGGTCGAGTCCGCGCACGGCGACGCGGCGCGAACGCTCTGCGGATCTCCAGCGGAATACGCCGACAAGCCCGCCGCTCTTCGTTTCGGTGTTGATGCGCGCGAAGCCGTCCCACGCCCCCTCCTGCGGCTCGCCGAATCCGGGAAGATCCTGCCGGAACGACATGAACGAATGGCGCGCTTCAAGGCTCTTGAGCCATGTCGCCCACTCCTTGTATTCCGCCCTTTCGGCGGGGGTGAGCTTGCGCGGGTCGCCCAGCATGATCGGGAGCGTCCCTGCAAGAGACTTGAAGTCGAGCATGTGGCCTGGCCCGTTCATGAAAAGATTCCCGATGACGAGCGACGCCGGCGGCAAGGCGGGCGTCCGCCCCCAGGCGAGATTGCGAACGTAAAGCTGCGCGTCGGCCCTGTCGCGGCGGGGCCTGATGTTGGCGAGCCAGTTGCCCTCGGCATGCTTCGCGATTCCGTAGTCCATCAGATACATTCTGCCGGCGGTCTCGAACGTGCAGTCGATGAAAAGATCGGGCGCAGCCTCATGGAGTTCGTCGAAGAGTTTCATGCAGTTCGCGTATATCTCCTCGAACGAATCGTCGCGTCCGGCGTGGCCGGGATGGTCCGTCGCATAGCATCCGGTGTGCGAGTCGTCGTAGATGTACGCGCTCGTCGCGATCGCGAGGTCGAGCTTCACGTAGGCGAGGCCGTGGTCTTTCACGAGCCCGAGTATCTTGTCGCGGATGTATTCGCGCCATGGAGTCGCCATGCAGGCCGTCGCTTCGCCGCTCGCTTTCCCCTGCCCGATGTTGTGGAGATCCGCCGGCTTTCCATCCTTGCCCTTCGCGAACCATTCGGGATGCTCGGCGCGAGGCTTCGACGATGCGCCCGCCCATGCGAGAGATAGCCAAAGCCCGGGCCTCATGCCTTTCGATTTGATGTAGTCGAAGACTGGCTTGAGTCCGCCGGGGAATTTCTTCTCGTCGACAATCCAGTCGCCGCGCCCGTATTTGCCGTCAATGTTGATCTGCCAGCCGTCGTCGATTACGAATTCCTCGATTCCGCATTCCGCCGCGGCGTCGGCGAGTTCGCGCACGAGCTTCGCATCGACATTTATAAGGAACGGCTCCCACGTGTTGTACACGAACATCGGTTTCGACGGAATCTGTTCCACCCTCACGCCCATGTATTTGCGCACGTAGTCCGCGACCGCACCTTCGACTACGCGCGAAGGATCGGGGGAGTTCACGTACGGCGCCGTGAAGACGGGCATCGCAGTCCAGCTCTCGCCGGGCTTGAGGCGCTTCGCGAACGGGAATTTTTCGCCCTTGTGCGGAGTGCCGGAAACGACGAAGTTCCCGCACTCGAAAACGGTGGTGCGCTTCATCGTCGAGACGCCTTCGTTGCCGATTGCGATCCCGCAGCGGCTCTTGTAGTCGTGCGCCACGACAAGCGGGTCGTTCCAGTCGCCGATATAGACGCCCTCCTCGCGGTAGCGCCCGAAGCGCCGAAGAACGTGCGACGACACGCAATTGAGCGCTCTATAAGGCATGCTGAACGTCTCGACATCGACGTCCGTGACGAAAAATTCCTTGCCGCTCCTGTTCGAGACTTTGAGCGTCTTCCTGACGAGCGCGATTCCGGGATATGTCGTGTACGCAAGTTCCAATCCCGCAACGCCGTCAGCGGAAACGGCGGAGACTGTCACCGTGCGCGAGCCGTTCTTCGCCTTCTCGTCGGAGACTTTGACGTCCTTCCAGACCGAATGCCCGTCGTACATTTTACCGTCCACGCGGAATGCGAACTCGGGCGAACCTTTGCGCATGAACTCGACTCCGCGCGTTTTGTACGATTGTCCGAGAATGCGGCCCTTGCGCGTATCGAGAACGCGCTTCACCGGCCCGGAGGCGACATTGACGTAAGATCCGGCGATGACGGCGCAATTCACGCATGCCGCAACAGCGGCAGTCAAAAATTTGAATACAGTTTTTTTCATGACAGACTCCTTGGTTTTCTTATGCGGCGGTGCATTTCGTTTTTAGGCAATGCGGGACGGACGCGGATTTGCGTCTGTCAGGCCATGTCCTCCCGCCAGGGCTGGAAACCTGCTTCGCCGCCGGGGGCGGACAGGCGCGGCGTGGATCGATTCCAGGCGGAACGGACCGGCGTTGTCGTCATGCCCGTTTCGTTTCCGTTCCGGCTGCTCAACGTATGAAGTGCATCGGCTGCCAGGGTTCGTCGGCGGGGCGGGGCACGGCGTCGCCCCGCTTGAGGTTCTTGACGAGCCACGCCATGTTGCGCCCGAGCGTGCGCATCGTCTGCATTCCTTCGACGTCGCGTCCGCACTCGCCTTCCGCGCGACCGAACGCCACGTTCCAGTACTGCGACGTGACGACGGGGCAGTTCAGCATCTCGAACGGCATGTTCATGCACTGGTACGCCGCCGTGGATCCTCCGCGGCGGCACACCGCGACGGACGCGGCGGGTTTCGTTTTCACGAACTGGCCGCCCGCGAAGCAGATGCGCTGCCAGAGCGCGAGGAACGCCCCCGCCGGCTGCCCGTAGTAGACCGGGGAGCCGACGACGATGCCGTCCGCCCCCTCGAGCTTCCCGATGATGCCGTTGGCCGGATCGTCGTCGAATACGCATCTGCCGAGGTTCTTCGCCTTGCACTGTCCGCAGGCCATGCATCCGCGGACAGGCTTGTTGCCGGTCCAGACGGTTTCGGCGTCGACGCCTTCCGCCGCAAGCGCGCCGGCGACTTCCCCGAGCGCCCGCGCCGTGTTCCCGTTTTCGCGCGGACTTCCATTGACGAGCAGTACTTTCATGTGGTTCCTTTTTTGCCGTTTTGCCTCGCGCAAAGTCCGCAAACGGGGGACAAGGCCTCGCGGACCTTGCGGACTTGGCGTGAAACTTTGCTTGCCGGACGTCCTTCCGGCGGCGGACGCCTCAGGCGCGTGGCCCCCGGGCTTTTTCGACGAGCGCCTGCCGAAGAACGCCGCCGGCGCGACGGCTATTTCGCCGTTATCTCGAACACGGCGGAATCGAATTGCCCTTTCAGGGTCACGCGCACGCCCTCGTCCATGAGTTTCGCGCCGCTTGCCGTGAAGGACGCCGCGCCGGCGTGGAGCGTCGGGCCGCGGTCGATTTCGCGCACTTCGTATTCGGCGGCCGGATCGAGTCCGCGAAGCTTGAGCGTTTCCTCGATTGTGGCGTTCTTGTCAAGCCCCAGCGCGAACAGCACCGCGCCGCGTTTGTCTTCCGACGCGTACGCGAGCGCCGAGCAGCGCCCGCCGTAGGGCGAAACGAGGCGGTACAGGTCGCCGCGCTGGACGATCGGGCGGATGCGCTTGTAGTCGGCGACGGCGGCCTTCGCGAACGCGATTTCGTCCTTCGACAGCTTGTTGGGGTGCAGCTCGAATCCCATGCGCCCGGTCATGGCCACGTCGAAGCGGTATTTGAGCGGCGTCCTGCGCTTTGTGTGGTGGTTGGGGGATTCGGTCACGTGGCAGGCCATCGCCGAGGCGGGATAGAACTGCGACGCGCCCCACTGGATGAAGATGCGGCTGAACGGGTCGGTGCGGTCGCTGGCCCAGAATTCGTCCGCATAGCGCAGGAATCCGAAGTCCATGTGCCCGCCGCCGGACGCGCAGGCCTGCACCATTATGTGCGGACGCTTTGCCTGGAGCTTCGCGAGCAGGTCGTACAGCCCGATCGTGTAGTCGTACCACAGGTTCGGCTGGCGGTCGGCCTTCAGGTACGTGGAGCCGGGGTTCACGATGTTCTGGTTGCTGTCCCACTTGACGTAGGCGAGCGACGGCACGCTGGCGTACACGGCGTCGAGCTGCGCGAACAGGTTGTCGCGCACGGCGGGGTTCGTCATGTCGAGCACCGTCTGCGAGCCGCCGCGCCCGGTGAGGACGGAGCGGTTCTTTTCGCGCAGGAGCCAGTCGGGGTGGCCGTCGGCGAGCCAGCTTCCCATGTTCACCATCTCCGGTTCCACCCAGAGGCCGAACTTTAGCCCGCGCTTTTCGGCCTCGCCGGCGAGCCAGCCCAGGCCGTGCGGGAGCTTTTCCTCGTTCACAGTCCAGTCGCCCAGGCCCACTTTGTCGTTGTTCCTTGCGTACTTGCCCTTGCCGAACCAGCCGTCGTCGAGCACGAACATCTCGCCGCCCATCTCCTTCACGCCGTCCATCATGTCGAGGAGCGTCTTTTCGGTGAATTTGAAGTAGGCGCCCTCCCAGCTGTTCAGCAGGACGGGGTGCAGCGTGTCGCCGTGCGGCATCAGGTGCCTGCGCGCCCAGCGGTGGAACTGGCGGGAAACCTCGCCCCTGCCGCTGCCGGACCACACGACTATCGCCCTGGGCGTGGTGAACTTCACGCCGGGGTCGAGCGTGTACGGCCCGGTCGTCATGTCTACGCCGGCGAACACTTCCGTGGCCGATCCGGTCCAGTCGCGGTGCACGCGCTTGTCGGTGGAGCCGGTCCATTCCAGCGCCACGCCCAGGACCTTGCCGCTGTCTTCGGTGACGTTCTTCCCGAAGGAAACCATCATGGCGGCGTTGGACTCCCATGCGTCGCGCGTGCCGGAGCGCGAAAGGAAGCGGGAAGTCTGGCCGGCCGGGACCGCAGCCTCGGAAATCCTGGCCTCGTTCCCCCATTCGCCGCACAGCGTGAGCGTCGTGACGGTCCTTTCGCGGCCGCCGGCCGCGGCCGGAATCTTCACGGCGAAGCTGTCGGCCTGGAGCAGCTTGACGGGGCCGGGCTCGGAATGCACGATTTCGAGCCACGTCTCGGCTGCGGCGCAGTCGTTCCATTCGCGCACGTAGCGCGTGACCTCGAACGGGTATGCTTCGTCGCGCAGCCGGATGGCGACGGTGCGCGCGCCGCCTTCGCGCTTTTCGTCGCGCCCTTTCTCCTGCAGGCGCAGCGTGACGGCGCCGTCCGCGTGTATCACCTGAAGCCCCGCGTGCTTCACGATTTCCCTCTGTGCCGAAGGAATGACCTGTCCGAATGCGAGATACCCCGCCATGGCCACTTCAAACCCGCTCATTCATTTCTCCTTGTGTTTCCGCCCTGACGGCACCCTACGCACCTTGGACGCGATTCTTTTCCCCGAATAATATCCAAATGCCATGCGCAAAGCAAGGCAAAAAACTTTGAAGTCCCCAAAAAACAGACTTGGGGCATGTGGTGCTGCAAGGTTGAAAAAGATTCTTCTTGCGCATTGTGACAAAAGTCGGTAAACTGTCAAACTGTTTCACAGACCACAAGGATCCGTAAGACCGCAAGTCACAGACCAAAAACAACAGACCGCAAGGAAATATATATGAATCAAAAGGCGATAGTATCGTTCGCGCTTGCTTCGTGCGCCGCGGTGGCGCATGGAGCGGGTTTCGGCCTCTATGAAATGTCGGCCCGCGGGAACGCAATGGGCGGCGCGCTCGTCGGCAAAGCCGCCGACGCGTCGGCAAACTACTACAACCCGGCGACGCTGACGTCGCTGACCGGGACGTGGTTCACGGTGAGCGCTTCGCTGATGAATCCGCGCTGCGACACGAAAGTCGACGGGCGCCACGGGCAGAAGATGAACGCCGGATGGTTCATAATCCCCGGCGTGTACGCCTCGCAGGAGCTTGGCCGCGGTTTCTTCCTCGGCGTGGGCGCGTACGCCGACTTCGGCCTCGGGACGAAGTACAAGAGGGACTGGC
The DNA here is from genome assembly GCA_902799715.1 of uncultured bacterium. Taxonomy (GTDB): domain Bacteria; phylum Verrucomicrobiota; class Kiritimatiellia; order RFP12; family UBA1067; genus CADCBS01. The sequence goes on from CADCBS010000010.1 coordinate 10,597, forward strand.
CGCTGAATTTCGACACCACGGAAACAACGATAGAAGCCTACACGGTGAACCCCAACATCGCCTACAAGGCCACCGACCGGCTGTCCGTGGCGGCCGGCCTGCGCTCCACGGCGATAACGTTCGACCAGCGCAAGACCATTTCGGCCGGGAACGCCGACATGCCGCAGCTCGGGAAGCTGGGCACGGTGAACGCGCACATCCGCGGGGAAGACTACTGCTCGATCGGCTACAATTTCGGCGTGAAGTACGACATCATGACCAATCTTTCCGTGGGCGTGACGTACCGTTCGCGCATAAAGACCAACATAAAGGGCCGCACCAGGACGAGCTATTCCGTGGCGGATTCCGTCTACGGGCGCATGGCGGCCGCGACGATCCGCCAGACGGCGCGCGCATCCGAGGGCACGACGTCCGCGAAGCTCCACCTGCCGCAGTCGATCACGTTCGGCGCGAACTGGGATCCGTGGGAAACGTTCCACGTGGGCGCGGACCTGACCTGGACGGAGTGGTCCAGCGTGCCGGTGGCGTATTTCAACACGCCGCGCGGCCCGAATCCGGTGTGGCTGAAGTGGCACGACACGCTGCGCATCGGCGTAGGGTTTTGCTACGACGTCACGGACAGCCTGAGCGCGATGCTGGGCTACGCATACGATTTCGACCCGTCGCACGACAATCTCGGGTCCACCATGCTGCCTCCGGGCGACAGGCACATATTCTCCACCGGCCTGGGGTACAGGATCGGCTCGTGGGACTTCGCCGTGAACTACAGCGTGATCTACCAGGTCTCCGACGCGCGCGACATAAATTCCGGCGCGCGGTCGTATCCCTACGGCAGGACGTACCATTTCGACACGGCGAAATCGTTCGCGCACTGCATCGGCCTCGGCGCGACGTACCATTTCTGAGCGATCCGGGATGGCATCGCGACGCAGTTTGGCGCTTGCGGCGGCCGTCATGGCCGCCGCGCTCGCGCCGGGCAAGGGCGGCGCGCCGTCCGCGCCCTGGCAGGAATCCGCGCCGGTCGAGATAAAGCGCGGGGACATCGTGCTGCGGCGCGGCGACGGGCTGTGGACGCAATGGTTCGTGGACGCGTCGACGCGCGAGAAGCTGTATTCGCACGTGGGGATAGCGGTGACCGACGGGAAGGCGCCGATGGTGGTGCATTCCGAAGCCGACGACATGGGCGCGGACGGCAGGGTCAAGCGCGACAGGTGGAGCGTGTTCCAGGCCGGGAGCTTCGCGGCGGCGGCCTACAGGATATCCGACGACCCCGCGCTGCGCGAAAGGATCGCGCAGGCGGCGGAAAGGCGGCTCGGGATGCCGTTCGATCCGTCGTTTTCGCTTGCCGACACCAACCGTCTCTACTGTTCGCAGTTCGTGCGCGACGCCGTGAACGAAGCTGCGGGGCGGGAAGTCATAGGCGTGACCATGCAAGGCGGCGTGGCGATAGTGGCGGTGGACGACTGCTACGCGAACGCCCGCAAGATATTCTCGGCCGGCGCCCCGCCCGCGCCGAAGCCGTACGGCCTGTCTCTGCCGCGCCTGCAGCCGGGCCGCGACGCCCGGCCCTAGGGGCGCGCCCGCATCCGTCCGGAGCGTCCGCGCGCGGCCGCGTGGCGGTGCTGACGCGCGCGGGACAATTTGCTATACTTCGCGCCATGCAAAAAAGCAAAGACATCCGCCGCCGCGAGGCGGTTCCGGGGCATTCGGGATGCGCACTGTAGACTGCGACTATTTCATCGTGGGGTCCGGCATGGCCGGGCTCGTGGCGGCGCTGCATCTCGCCCCGCACGGGCGGACGGTTCTCGCCACGAAGCGCAGGCTCGAAGACTGCAACACCAATTTCGCGCAGGGGGGCATCTGCTGCGTGACCGATCCGTCCGACACTTTCGAGGCGCACGTGCGCGACACGATGGCGGCCGGGGCGAACCTTTGCGACCGCGCGGTGGTGGAGCGCATAGTGCGCGCGGCGCCGGAGGCGATAAAAGACCTCGTGGACGCCGGGGTGGAGTTCGCGCGCAGGTCCGACGGCTCGTACGACCTGGGGCGCGAAGGCGGGCATTCCGCGCGGCGCATCCTGCACGCGGGCGACATAACCGGCGAGAAGTGCGAGGCCGCGCTGATACGCGCCGCGAAGGCGGCGCCGGGGCTGTCGATACGCGAAAACGCGATGGTCATCGACCTTGCCATAACGCGCAGGCTGGGGCTGCCCGGCCCGAACAGGTGCGCGGGCGCGTACGTGCTCGACACCGCGGCGGACGAGATATACGCGGTGCGCGCGGCGCACACCGTGCTGGCGACCGGCGGCTGCGGCAAGGTCTACCTCTACACCTGCAACCCAGACACGGCGACGGGCGACGGGATCGCGCTCGCGTGGCGCGCGGGGGCGAAGATAGAGAACATGGAGTTCATCCAGTTCCACCCCACGTGCCTGTACCATCCCAAGGCCAAGCGGTTCCTGATATCCGAGGCGGTGCGCGGCGAAGGCGCGGAGATAGTGGACGCGTCCGGGCGCGCGTTCATGAAGCGCTACGACCCGCGCGGGCCGCTTGCGCCGCGCGACGTGGTGGCGCGCGCGATCGACGCGGAGATGAAGCGCACCGGCGCGCCGTGCGCGTTCCTGGACATCCGCGCCAAGGGCAGGGAGTTCATAGAGAACCGTTTCCCGAACATATACAAGGCGTGCCTGTCGTTCGGCATAGACATGGCGACCGACCTGGTGCCGGTCGTGCCGGCGGCGCACTACTGCTGCGGCGGCGTGAAGGCCGCGATCGACGGCACGACCACGGTGCCGGGGCTGTACGCGATAGGCGAGACGGCCTGCACCGGGCTGCACGGCGCGAACCGCCTGGCGTCGAATTCCCTCCTGGAGGCGCTCGTGTGCGCGCGCGAGTGCGCGGCGAAGCTCGCCGGGCGGCCCGACACCCTGCCGGCGTCGCTCAAGATCCCGGCGTGGCGCATCGGCAGGGCCGTGGCGCCGGACGAAGCCGTCCTCGTGGCCCACAACTGGGACGAGATACGCCGCCTGATGTGGGACTACGTTTCGATAGTGCGGTCCAACAAGCGGCTCGCCCGCGCGTACCGCCGCATACGCACGCTGAGGCGCGAGATACGCGAATACTACTTCGACTATCTCGTGACGCCCGACACGCTGGAGCTGCGCAACCTCGCGGCGGTGGCGGAGCTGATAGTGCGCTCCGCCCTGAAGCGCAGGGAGTCGCGCGGCCTGCACTACACCCTGGACTGGCCCGGATGCGCGGCGAAAGGCCGCCCGACCGTGCTGCCGGGATTCGACATCTCGAAAGGCGCCGCGCCGGTGCATTCGCCCGCGGCGGCGGACTGAAACCGCATTCCACACGCAAACACGACACTCCGCAGCGATCACGATGGCCGACACACCAGCATACGACGACGAGACGATAAAATCCCTTTCCTCCCTGGAGCACATCCGCGCCAGGGCCGGCATGTACATAGGCCGCACGTCCGACGGCTCCCACTACGAAGACGGCATATACATCCTCCTGAAGGAGGTGGTCGACAACGCCGTGGACGAGTTCATAATGGGGTGCGGCAAGCGCGTGGACATCGCGATCGACTGGAACTCCGGCGCGGTGTCGGTGCGCGACCGCGGCCGCGGCATCCCGCTCGGCAAGGTCGTGGAGTGCGTGTCGCAGATCAACACGGGCGGCAAGTTCGACACCGACGCGTTCCAGTTCTCCGTAGGCATGAACGGCGTGGGGACGAAGGCGGTGAACGCGCTTTCCGAGGATTTCCGCGTGCGCAGCGTGCGCGACGGCGAATTCTCCGAGGCCGTGTTCCGGTTCGGGAAGCTGGTCTCGAAGAAGCGCGGCGCGCTGAAGCAGCCGGAGCCGGACGGCACGCTCGTGGAGTTCAAGCCCGACGCGGAGATATTCAGGAAGTTCCGCTTCCGCGAAGAGCTGGTGGTGCGCAGGCTGAAGATGTACGCGTACCTGAACGCCGGGCTGGCGATACGCCTGAACGGCGACACGATAGTCTCGGAGAACGGCCTTGCGGACCTGATCGCCGACGACGTGCGCGGCGAAAGCCTGTACAGCCCGTTCCACTGGCGCGCCAAGGACGGCAAGCTCGAAATAGTGTTCACGCACACGAACCGCTTCTCCGAGTCGTACTATTCGTTCGTGAACGGGCAGTTCACGAGCGACGGCGGCGTGCACCTGTCGGCGTTCAAGGAAGGCCTGCTGCGCGCGGTGAACGACTACGCCAAGGGCAAGTTCGACGGCGACGACGTGCGCGACGGCGTGGTCGGCGCGATAGCGATACGCCTGAAGAACCCGGTGTTCGAGTCGCAGACGAAGAACAAGCTGGGCAACACCGAGATCCGCACCGCGCTCGTGGAGGAGATAAAGCGCGTGGTGCTGGAGATGCTGCACCGCGACCCGGCCGGGGCGGAGCGGCTCGTGCAGAAGATAAAGGACACCGCGTCGCTGCGCAAGGAGCTGAACACCGTGAAGAAGAAGGCGCGCGAAAACGCGCGCGCGGTGTCGGTGCACGTGCCGCAGCTGAAAGACTGCAAGGACCATCTGCGCCTCGACAGGCAGGGCGACAGGAAGGGCTGGGGCGAGGACACGATGATATTCCTCACCGAAGGCCTCTCCGCGGGCGGCACGCTCACGCAGTGCCGCGACGCAGCGAAGCAGGCTGTGTACTTCCTGCGCGGCAAGCCGCTGAACGTGTGCGGCCAGAAGCGCGACGCGCTGTACAAGAACGTGGAGCTGTTCAACCTGGTGAAGTCCCTGGACATCGAAGACTCGCTCGACCGCCTGCGCTACGGCAAGATCATATTCGCCACCGACGCCGACGTGGACGGCCTGCACATACGCAACCTGCTGATAACGTTCTTCATGCGCTTCTTCAAGCAGCTCGTGGCGGACAGGCGCGTGTTCATACTGGAGACGCCCCTCTTCCGCGTGCGCAACAAGAAGGAGCAGATATACTGCTTCACCGAGGAGGAGCGCGAGAAGGCCGTGGCGAAGTGCGGCGCGTCGGCGGAGATAACGCGCTTCAAGGGCCTCGGCGAGCTGAACGCCAAGGAGTTCAAGGATTTCATCGGGCCGGACATGCGCCTGACCCCCGTGGAATGCGACGGCGACTCGCTCCTGGAGAAGACCATAGACTTCTACATGGGGCCGAACAGCCCCGACCGCCGCACCTACATAATGGAGAACCTCGTGTGCACCGAGGAGTCTTTCGAATGACGGCCCGCAGCCGTCCATGCGCCGTCCCGCTTGCCTGCGGGCGCCATGTTTGGTAGAATCGCACGGAACAAGAAACGAAAGGATACCGGAAAATGACCGCGAACCTGGATGCCATCGCCTCGCTGTGCAAGCGCCGCGGCTTCATATACCACTCTTCCGAGATATACGGCGGAATGCCGGGGTTCTGGGACTACGGCCCGCTCGGATGCGAACTCAAGCGCAACGTGAAGGACGCCTGGTGGCAGTTCATGGTGCGCGGCCGCGACGACGTGGCCGGGCTCGACGCCACGATCATCATGCACCCGCGCATCTGGAAGGCCTCCGGCCACCTCGACACGTTCGCCGACCCCATGACGATGTGCAAGGACTGCAAGAAGCTCATGCGCGCCGACCAGCTGGAGTCCATCCTCGCCGAGCAGAAGAAGCCGCCGAAGCCGCGCAATCCCCCGGGCACCGGCATGTGCCCCTACTGCGGCGGCGAACTGACCGAGCCGAAGCCCTTCAACCTGATGTTCAAGACCGTGGTCGGGCCCGTGGACGACCCGTCGAACGTGGCGTACCTGCGCCCGGAGACCGCCCAGGCGATCTTCGCGCAGTTCCTGAACGTGCACGACACTTCGCGCAAGCAGGTGCCGTTCGGCATCGCCCAGGAGGGCAAGAGCTTCCGCAACGAGGTCACCCCCCGCAACTTCATCTTCCGCAGCCGCGAGTTCGAGCAGATGGAGCTCGAGTTCTTCATCCGCCCCGACGAAGCCGTCGAAATCCTCTTCGGCCGCGTCGTACACCTGTCCGACGGCCCGGACGTCCACGGCGACCCGCAGCCCGAATGGGGCTGGGACGTGTGGCACATGTACTGGGTCGAGCAGCGCAAGAAGTTCCTGCGCGAGATCGGCCTGCCCGAGGAGCATTTCATCGAATACTGGCAGAAGCCCGACGAACTGGCCCACTACGCCCGCGCCTGCGTGGACATCGAATACGACTTCCCGTTCGGCCGCCAGGAGCTGGAGGGCATCGCCGCGCGCTCCGACTTCGACCTTTCGCAGCACCAGAAGTTCTCCGGCAAGTCCATGGCCGTCTTCGACGAGCAGCTGAAACTCGCCGCCCGCAAGATGGACGACGCCGCGAAGGAGGCTTTCGCCGCCAAGACCGCGGCCGAATGGGAGAAGCGCGGCAAGGACGCCGGCGAGGCCCGCGCGTTCTGCGCGGAGCTTTTCGAGGGCCGCTTCGTGCCGCACGTGATCGAGCCTTCCGCCGGCGTGGACCGCCTGATGCTGGCGCTCCTGTGCCAGGCCTACGACGAGGAGACGCTGGACGACGGCAAGGGCGGCAAGGACGTGCGCACCGTGCTGCGCTTCTCGCCGAAGGTCGCGCCCGTGAAGGTCGCGGTCTTCCCGCTCGTGAAGAACGACCCCGCCGTGATGTCCATCGCGCGCGACATCTTCGGAAAGCTCCGCCGCAAGGTGAATGCGTTCTGGGACGTGTCCGGCCAGATCGGCCGCCGCTACCGCCGCCAGGACGAGGCGGGCACGCCGTGGTGCGTCACCGTGGACAAGCAGACGCCCGAGGACGGCACCTTCACCGTGCGCGAGCGCGATTCCATGGCGCAGGAGCGCATGACGTACGAGGCGTTCCTGGCCAAGATGTACGCGGCGCTGGAGTTCTGACCATGCCTGTGCCGGACGAAGATCTGCACGGCGCCGCCGAAAGGCTGGTGGCGCTCCTTTCCGCGCGCGGCCTCTCGGCCGCCACGGCCGAAAGCTGCACCGGCGGGCTCGCGGGAGCGGCCATAACCTCCGTGCCCGGCGCCAGCGCGGTCTATCCCGGCGGCGCGGTGACGTACTCCAACGCGCTGAAGGAGGCGATGCTGGGCGTGCCGCGCGCCGTCCTCGCGGAGCACGGCGCCGTGAGCGCCGAGTGCGCCGCCGCCATGGCCAGGGGCGCGCGCCTCGTCACCGGGGCGGACATCGCCGTTTCCGTGACGGGCATCGCCGGCCCGGACGGCGGCACGCCGGACAAGCCCGTGGGGCTGGTCCATTTCGCCGTCGCGTGCGCGGACGGCGTGAAGTGCGACAAGGCGCTGTTTTCCGGCGGCCGGGACGATGTCCGCCGAAAGGCCGCCATGCACGCCATAGGGCTTTTGACGGCGGCGGCGACGCCGGCGTGACGTTTGGACCGGAACTGGAAAAGGGGACAGGAGCATGGGGACGAAATTCGAGAAGGTGGAAATCCCGGCGGGGCCGGTCGTTTGCGTGCCGGACGCGTATCCCGACTCGCGCGGGTGGTTCAGCGAGGTGTTCCACGCGCAGCGCTACTGGAACGAGGGCGGCATAAAGAGCGTGTTCGTGCAGGACAACCGCTCGCGCTCCTCGAAGGGCGTTCTGCGCGGGCTCCACTACCAGCTGCGCAAGCCGCAGGCGAAGCTCGTGTCGTGCACGCTCGGCGCGATATGGGACGTCGCCGTGGACATCAGGCGCGGCTCGCCGCACTACGGCAAGTGGTTCGGCGTGGAGCTGTCCGCCGGAAACAGGAAGCAGCTCTACATCCCGGAGGGCTTCGCGCACGGGTTCTGCGTCCTTTCCGACGCCGCCGAGATACTGTACAAGTGTTCCGACTTCTACGATCCCAAGGACGACCGCGGCGTGCTGTGGAGCGACCCGGAGATCGCGGTCGCCTGGCCCGTCGCGCAGCCCGTGCTGTCGCCCAAGGACGAAGTCCGCAAGCCGCTTTCGCAGATGGGCGCGGACGAACTTCCGGAATATCCGGCCAAGCCCTGACGCGCTCAGCCCGGGGGAAGGAAAGCAATGTTCGGAAAAGCCGCGGCATATCTGAAAGGCGGCCACTGGAACACCGATGCGTCGGCGCTGCCCGCCGCGAAGCGGATTCCCCTGCGCCTGTTCCGCTTCGTCACGATGGCGTGGGGCGCGTTCGCCGGACACCGCGGAAAGCTTCACGCCGCCGCGCTCACTTACTTCACGCTCACCACCGTAGTGCCGGTGCTGTGCCTCGTGCTGCTCGCCGCGAAATACCTCGGCCTGGGCGAGTTCGCCCGCAAGCACATCAACGAGCAGATCGAGCAGGGCATCGAAAGCTTCGAGGCCGACGCCCGCGCCACCGCCGAATACCAGCTTGCGCAGTCGGGCGCCGCGCTGGAAGCGGCCAAGGCGGCGGCCGGCGGGAAGGAACCGGCGGCCGGCGGGAGCGACCAGCCCGCAGGAGGGAAACCCGCCGCCGGCGCCGCGCCTGCCGCCGGCGTAAAGCCAGCGGCGGCGGAAGCCCCCGCCGCGGAGGCCGCCGCCGCCGCGCCCGGGACTGAAGCCGCCCCCGCCGCGGATGATGCTTCCGCCAAGGCCGCCTCCGAGGCCGAGGCAAAGCGCGCGGAGGCGCTGGCCAAGCGCGAGGAGGCGCTTGCGAAGCTGAAGGTCGCGCAGGAGTTCGCCGCCAGGCTGCGCGATTTCAGCAACAAGATATTCGACCAGATACGCGATTTCGACATCGGCACGCTGGGCGTGGCCGGACTCGCCCTTCTGCTCTGGACCGTCATCTGCACGCTCGGAAGCGTGGAGGAGAGCTTCAACGACGTCTGGGACGTCGCCAAGCCGCGCTCGCTCCTGAAGAGGGTGTGGTACTACACGCTTGTGATAGCTATACTCCCCCTGCTCGTGTGCGCATCGTCCGCCGTGCCTCTTGTGAGGGCGCTCAGCGGCACGATCCTTTCGTACATAGAGTACATCCCGTACGCGGAATACGTGACGGGCGTGGTGTACGCGGTGATAGAGTCGCCCGTCGCCGGCGCGGCGATAACGCTCTGCGCGTCCGCGTGTTCGTTCGCGTTTTTCCTGTGGGCCATGCCGAACGCGAAGATCGGCTTCCGGGCCGCGCTGAAGAGCGGCTTCATCACCTGCGTCATGTTCGCGGGGTGGTTGAAGCTCTGCGCCGTGGCGCAGGTCGGCATATCGAAGTCGTCCGCGATATACGGATCGTTTTCGCTGCTGCCCATAGTGCTGGCGTGGGTCTACGTGTCGTGGGAGATCGTGCTTCTCGGCGCGGCCGTGAGCCGCGTGTTCAGGCACGGCACCGATTCGCCTCTCGCCACGCGCCCGGCCGCGTAGGCGGCCTGCCGCAGGCGGAGACCGGGCGCGGCGGCGCTTCCCTCATTCCAGCGGCTTCTTTGCGTTTTCCGGCGCGGAGTCCGCCCCCGCGTTGTACCATCCGTCCAGTTTCGCGTTGAACCCGGGCCGCGTGGATTCCGCCCACTCCTTCACCCGGTCCGTGATGTCTTCGACATGCATCGTCACGCGCCGGCGCGGGGCGAACGGCGCGAAGAAGAGCCACAGGAAAACGCTCTTCGCGAGCGTCGGGACGAACGGCGGCGAGTCCGTGCGCCCGGCGCGGCTCCATACCGACCCCCACAGCCCGCTTGTGCGCACGCCGATCACGCGCACGCCCTGCGGCAGTTCGCGGCAGACGTTGTACGCGAGCTGGCGGGTCCCGATGGCCTCCCGCCCCGGCTCCGTCTGTATGTGGCCGGACGGGTAGAATATCACGTTCCCGCCGCCCGCGAGCGCGTCTTTCACCATGCCGGCCAGGTTGCGCGCGGCCGTCGCGCCCTTCGCGCCGCGGCGCTTGCGGAGGTCGGGGACGGGCACGGCCCCGAGCGTCTTCAGGACGCGCGGCGCCACCATGCCAGCGTGGAAGAACGCCTCGTCGGCAAGCGGCTTCAGCGGCGTCTCGCGAAACGCTATGCACACCAGCATCGGATCGACCATCGCCGGATGGTTCGGCAGCACCAGCAGCGGCCTGTCGCGCGCCACGGTCTCCATCCCCTCGGTCTCCACCTTGTACCGGCGCGCGAATATCCACGCGCCGGCGCAAAGCATGGCCGGGCGGTAGCGCAGGACGAACAGGAACGGGACTGCGAAGAACGCCGCCGCGAGCAGCAGCAGGAACGCGCGCGGCCCGAACGCCCAGCTGACCGCGGCGTAGCATCCGCTCGCGGCCAGTATGTACAGGAACGACACCTGGTTGAAGTACGCCAGCATCGTGTTCAGCCGCGGGCCTTTCACGCGCTTCTGGATTTCGGTGTCGAAAGGCAGCTTGAAGAAGCCCAGATCGAACGCCAGGACGCCGAGCACGGCTGCGAAAGCCGGCGGCGGAAGCCTGGCGAAATACAGCAGCGCGAGAAGCGCGGCGGCGATCCAGCCCGTCGCTATCGCCGCCCCCAGCAAAAACCGCCTTCTGTCCACGAACCCGGCGGCGATCTGCCCGGCCACGATCCCCGCCGCGGCAGTGCACATCATCGCCCCGGTCCCCGTGGCGCCCAGCCCCAGGCCGTCGCGGGAGCCGCCGTACAGGAGCAGCCCCATCTGCAGCATCGCCGCGCCCCACCAGAAGAACGAGAGCGTGGATATCACGGCGTCCAGCCCCTCGTACCGCTTCGCCATCCTTGCGACGCGGCGCATGTACCGGACCGGATTCACGGCGTGGAGCGCGGGGTTCAGCGTCTCTTTCGCGCGCACCGTCCAGCTCGCCGCGAGCCCCAGCAGAGCGAACGCCGCGAGACATGCGCAGCGGACCCAGTCGCCTGCCGCGCCGTCCATGTCCGAAGCCACGGCCCCGGCCACCGTGCCGGCCATGACGCCCAGGAACGCCGTGCCTTCCATCCCGCCCATGCCAGTGGATATGCGCCCTTCGCCGCCGATGTCGCGCACGAGCGCGTATTTCGCCGGCGAGTAGAGCGAACTTTGCATCCCCATCAGCAGGACCGCGCCCACTACGATCCACGGCGACTTCATCGCGAACCCCGCCGCGGCCGCGGCGACTATCGGCAGCTCCGCCCATTTCGCCATGCGTATGATGCCTCGCTTCGGCCACACCGCCGTCAGCCTGTCCGCCAGCGGCGAGAACAGGATGAACGGCAGGACGAGCGCCGCCGCGGTCGCGCCCATCGCCACGTACTTCATCCGCTCGTCGGGGATCCACGCCGTCACCGCGAACCCGGCGAGCGTCTTCAGGAAGTTGTCGTTCAGTATCCCGAAGAAGTTCGTGGCGTAGAGCGGCAGGAAAGAGTTTCTGTTTTTCATTTTTTTATGGCCCTTGCCCGGGGCGCAGCGCGCGCCCGGCCGCGCCGCGGGCCGGATCGCCCCGCGCAGCCGCATGAATGTACCATATTCCACCGGCGTTGTCCACGCATGCGGACGGCTCGCGGCCGCGCGGGTTATCCGGCGCGAATAAAATAAGCCCAGTCTCCAAAACTGGACAAGCCCGTTCACGTGTGGTAGTATTGACGCGTTCTTCAACCCGAACAAGAAAAAGGAGACATGAAATGGCTCACAAGATAGACCCCGAAGTCTGCGTCGGATGCGGCGCGTGCAAGGCCGGCTGCCCCGTCGAAGCGATCGACGAAAAGGACGGCAAGTGCGAAATCGACCCCGCCAAGTGCGTCGATTGCGGCGCTTGCGCCGGACAGTGCCCTGTCAGCGCCATCGCCGCCGGCTGACGCCGCGCGTGTCGAAGCGCGGAAAAAGCGCGGAGCCGCCTGTCGCGGCTCCGCGCTTTCGATTGCACGCCTGCGATCCGGGCGCGCGCCGGTCCGCGTCCGCCGCGCTATCGCATCGCGAGCGCGGCGAGCGCCGCGGCCCAGCCGCCCGCGAACATGCATATCGCGCAGAACACCGCCGCGCTCGCGTAGTCCTTGGCTCGCTTGGCGTATTCGTTCCACTGCGGCGAGACGAGGTCCACCACCTCTTCGACGGCGGAGTTCAGCAGCTCCACCGCGATCCACGCGATCCACGCGGCGGTCAGCAGCGCGCGCCAGAGCCACGGCAGCGGCAGCGCGGCGCACAGGGCGAAGTGGACGGCTCCTGCGTATATTTCCTGGCGGAACGCGGATTCGCGGCGGAACGCCGCGGCGAATCCGGCGGCCGAGTTCTTCGCCGCCGCGAAAACATGCGCCAGACCGCGCCTGGATTCCTTCACGCGCGCCTCCCGTCGGACGGGCTGTAGCGTTCCGTGGCGTCTTTCACGCCGCCCGGGGCGTGCAGTTCGAGAAAACGCTGGTTGGACGATCCGCGGAACCGCAGCGAGATGTTTTTCAGCGACTCCACGAACGGTCCGTCCACGAGGACGTCCACGAACGACAGCAGTTCGTCCGTCGCTTCGCAATGCGCCCTGCCGCCGGGCGGGGCGATGTCCCTGTCGTAGACGTATCCGGTGTAGGCCCATACGCTCTTCGACGGGAAAAGCCTTTTCGCCTCTCGCACGAACGGCAGCAGGGCGCGCTGGTTTTCCGGCTCGAAAGGCTCCCCGCCGAGCAGCGTGAGCCCTTCGGCGTAATCGGCGGCGAGGGCGGCGAAGATGTCGCGCTGCTCCTTTTCGCCGAACGGCTCGCCGGCGTCGAAGTCCCACGTGCCGGGATTGAAGCATCCCGGGCAGTGGTGCGTGCAGCCCGAAACGAACAGCGACACGCGGACGCCCGGTCCGTTCGCGATGTCGCACTTCTTTATGGCGGAGTAGTTCATCGTCCCGCTCTCGACCTTTCGATTCCGGCGGCGCGGGCCGGATCCCGGCGGCGGCGCGTCGCGTTCCAGGGGCGCGCCGCGCCGCGGATGCAGCCGGCCCTTAGCGTCCTACAGGTGCAGGACGCGCTCCTTGATTTCCTGGGTGCGGCCCTGGTTCCAGTACTGCGAGCCGATGTAGCCGCACGTGCGGCGCGCGACGTTCATCTTCGACTGGTCGGTGCAGCCGCACTTGGGGCACTTCCAGATCAGTTTGCCGTTCGCGTCCTTCACGATTTCGATCTCGCCGTCGAAGCCGCAGGCCTGGCAGTAGTCGCTCTTCGTGTTCAGCTCGGCGTACATGATGTTGCCGTAGATGAACTTCATCACGCTCAGCACGGCCGGGATGTTGTTCTGCATGTCCGGCACTTCCACGTAGCTGATGGCGCCTCCGGGCGAAAGGGCCTGGAACTTCGCCTCGAGCGCGAGCTTGGCGAACGCGTCGATCGGCTCGGTCACGTGCACGTGGTAGGAGTTCGTGATGTAGTTGCGGTCGGTGATGCCCTTCACGATGCCGAAGCGCCTCTGCAGGCACTGCGCGAAGCGGTACGTGGTGGACTCGAGCGGCGTGCCGTAGATGGAGTAGTCGATGTTCTCGGCCTTCTTCCATTTCGCGGTGTACTCGTTCAGCTTGCGCATGATCTCCAGGCCGAGCTCCTGGCCTTCGGGCTCGGTGAGCTTCTTTCCGTTCAGCGAAAGCACGCATTCCCACAGCCCGGCGTACCCCAGCGAGATGGTGGAATAGCCGTCGAACAGCAGCTTGTCGATCTTCTCGCCCTTTTCGAGGCGCGCCAGCGCGCCGTACTGCCACAGGATCGGGGCGGCGTCGGAAAGCGTGCCCATCAGGCGGTCGTGGCGGCACTGCAGGGCGCGGTGGCACAGCTCCATGCGCTCGTCGAAAATCTTCCAGAAGGCGTCCATGTCGCCGTGCGCGGAAAGGCCGATGTCCACCAGGTTCACGGTCACCACGCCCTGGTTGAAGCGCCCGTAGTAGCGGTGGCGGCCGGGAACGTAGTTCTTCGCCTTGGAGATGTTGCCGATGCCGGCGTCGGTGAAGCGGTCGGGCGTGAGGAAGCTGCGGCATCCCATGCACGTGTAGACGTCGCCCTTCAGCTCTTTCATCATCTTTTCGCTGATGTAGTCCGGCACCAGGCGTTTCGCGGTGCACTTGGCGGCGAGCTCGGTGAGGTGCCAGTACGGCGTGCCTTCGGAGATGTTGTCCTCTTCGAGGACGTATATCAGTTTCGGGAAGGCCGGCGTGATGTACACGCCCGTTTCGTTCTTCACGCCGAGGTAGCGCTGCTTGAGCGTCTCTTCGATGATGACGGCCAGGTCTTTCTTCTCCTGTTCGTCGCGCGCCTCGTTCAGGTACATGTACACGGTCACGAACGGCGCCTGTCCGTTAGTCGTCATCAGCGTGACGACCTGGTACTGGATCGTCTGCACGCCGCGCGCGATTTCCTCGCGCACGCGCTTTTCGACGATTTCGGACACCTTTTCCGCGGGGACTTCCACGCCGGCGGCCGCGAACTCCGCTTCGATGTCGCGGCGTATCTTCTCGCGCGAGAGCTTGACGAACGGCGCGAGGTGCGTGAGCGATATCGACTGCCCGCCGTACTGGTTGGACGCCACCTGCGCGATTATCTGCGTGGCGATGTTGCATGCCGTGGAGAACGAGTGCGGGCGCTCGATCATCGTGCCCGATATCACCGTGCCGTTCTGCAGCATGTCCTCCAGGTTCACCAGGTCGCAGTTGTGCATGCGCTGGGCGTAGTAGTCCATGTCGTGGAAATGGATTATGCCCTCTTCGTGCGCCTTTACGATGTCCGGCGGCAGCAGCAGCCGGCGCGTGACGTCTTTCGACACTTCGCCGGCCATGTAGTCGCGCTGCACGGAGTTGATCGTCGGGTTCTTGTTCGAGTTCTCCTGCTTGGCTTCCTCGTTGTGGCAGTCGATGAGGGAAAGGATCTGCTGGTCCGTGGTGTTGGCGCGGCGCGCCAGTTCGCGCTTGAAGCGGTACTTGATGTAGCTTTTCGCCACCTGGTGCGCGCCGGCCTCCTGGATCTTGGTCTCCACCAGGTCCTGTATCTCCTCCACCGACAGCGCCCTGTCGTGCATCGCGCAGAAATTCTCTATCTGCTCCGCTATGCGCGCTATGCGCGCCTCGGTCAGCTTGTCTGCGTCGTCGACTGTGGCGTTCGCCTTGCGTATCGCGGCCGTTATCTTGCCAGCCTCGAACGGCACTTCCTCTCCACTGCGCTTTATGATGTTCATCTGCGCAAGTCTGCCTTTCTCCCCTTGCAGGGGCTGTTTCTGTCCATGGTTTCCCGCGGGGGACGGGAATTGCGGAAATCCTCGCGCCGGCCCCCCGGTGCCGGTAAAGAACGCAGATTATGATAGCCGAAACCGCGCACCAAAGCAATAGGAAAAATCAATATGTTGTATTTTTATTTTCCGGGAACCACAATATATGGGTTGACAGCGCCCGGAAACCCTGCTAACCGCGCGCCGTCCCAGCCGGCGGATCCGTGGCTTCCGCCGCCGCGGAGCGGAGAATTTGGTATAATTCCCCCGTGCCCGCGGAGCGGCAAATGGCACGGAAGATTCTGAACGGAGCATCGCGAATGGCTGGCGTACCCGACACGTCCACGACTCTCCTGCGCGACATCGCGCAGGACCCGCAGCATGCGCGCTGGAGCGAATTCGTAGCGCGCTACCGCCCTATGATGGAGGCGTTCCTGCGCGAACGGTTCCCGTCCGTCGATGCGGACGACACCGTGCAGGAGACGCTTGTCGCGCTCTGCCGCATACTGCCGCGGTACGTATACGATCCCGACGCCAAGGGCCATTTCCGGAACTACCTGACCGGCATCCTGCGCAACAAGGCGCTGAAGGCGCTGCGCGACGGGCGCCGCGACTGCGATCTCAAGGCCGGCCTCCGCAAGGAGCCGGATTCCGCTCCGCGCGGCGGCGACGGCGGCGAGGAAGCGGCCTGGCGCGAATCGATCTTCGAAATCGCCCTGCACCGCTTCCTCGCCGACGAATCCGTGGCGGACCGCACGAAGCGCATTTTCGAGCGCACCGCCTTGGACGGCGAGCCGCCGGAGGCCGTGGCGGCGGCGTTCAAGATGACGCGCCACGCCGTGGACCAGGCGAAGAGCCGCGCCATGGCGCGGCTCCGCGAAATGGCGAAGGAGCTGGAGTCCGCCGCCGATGCCTGATTCCTCCACACTGTTCGACGCGCTTTGCGCGGCGCACGGGCCGTCCGGCTCCGGCGGGTCGTTCGCCCCCGGATGCGTCTTCGGCGACTGGCGGCTCTCGGCGTTCATCGGCCGCGGCGGCAGCGGCGAGGTCTATTGCGCGGAACACGTCGCGCTCGGCACGCCGGCCGCCGTCAAGATCCTCGTGCGCGAAGGCGAACCGGCGAAAACGCGCTTCGGGCGCGAGGCAAGGCTTCTCGCGGAACTGAAATCCCCCGCATTCCCGCGCTTCCTCGGCTACGGCGCGTCCGGCGGGCGCGCATGGCTCGCGATGGAACTTCTCGAACCCGGCGATCTCCCGTCGGGGGACCGTGCGGTCGCGCGCTTCCTGCTGCGGATATGCGGCGCCGTGGCGGAGCTGCATTCGCTCGGGATCGTCCATCGCGACATCAAGCCCGGCAACATCCTGTACCGCGGAACGTCGCCCGTGCTCGCGGACCTCGGCCTCGCGAAGGCCGTCGCCTCCCCGTCCGCCGGCGCGCCGTCCGCGCCTGGGCTCCCCTCCGTCTCCGCCGTCGGCACGCCCGGCTACGGCGCGCCGGAGCAGATGGAACGCGGCGAAGCGTCCGCCGCGGCCGACGTCCATGCGCTCGGCGTCCTCGCCGACCGCTGCTTCGGCGGAAACCCGCCGCCGTGTTGGAGGCGCGTCATCGAGCGCGCCACGTCTTCGCTCCCCGGCCGGCGCTACCAGTCGGCCGCGGCATTCGCCCGCGCCGTGCGCATGCGGCATCTCCGGCGGACCGCCGCCGCGGCTTCCGTCTGCGCGCTCGCCGCGTCGGCCGCGGTGGTCGCCGCGCTCCTTCTGCGCCGCGGCCCGGAAGCGCCATCCGCTCCGCCGCCGGAACGCGGCGGCGCGCATGTCCCGCCCGCCGGCGGCGAAGCCGCAAACGCCGCGTGGGAGCGGCTCTGCTCGAAGGGGCGCTTGGATATAGTGTCGGAAAAGATATTGAAGGAGGAGACGCCCCCCTCCGGCGGCAGGAAGACATGGTTCCGGCTTGTCACGAATTCCGTGGAGGGGACCGTGGTCAGGCTTCCGCCGGGACGGACCGTCATAGACCGGCCGGTCGTCCTCGCGCCAGGCGAATACGAGATCCTTGGCCCGGGCACGCTCGTGGCCGACATCTCCGGCCCTGCCGGCGCGACCGTCCGGATGCGCGGCTGCACGCTCGACAACATGACGGTATCGCCCGCCCCGGAAAACGGCGTCCGCTACGTGCTCGACCACGCGTATCTCAATTTTGCGCAGATGCGCGAAAACATCCCCGCGCGCCGCCAGGTCCGCATTGAAGACGGCGCGCACGGCCATCTCCGCTTCCGCGGGCCGATGGACTTCGCGGATGTGGCGCAGGATTGCGGAACCGGGATGCGGAAAGAGCCCGAAGGCCGCGAAGAGCGCTGACGGCGTAAAAAACCGTCCCCCGGTTTTCTGCATGTTTCTACGTGTTCTGCACGGCCATTGAAATTCATCCGCACCGTAATCCCAGTTTGAAAAAAATCGCCGGCCATGCAAATTAGACTTGGCTAACGGGGGGGGTATGGTATCATACGCACACATCCAAGCATGGGTCTCGCCATGAATGGAAATCAAGTGTCGCAAGGTCAGGAGGTGTGATGATGAAAAACAGAGGTCTCGCCATGACAGAAAACCGTTGCTCCGTATTCACAAAAGCAGCCGCATTGGCTTGCGCGGCGGCGCTTTCGGCCGCGATGCCGGCGCAGGCGGCGACAAGGCATGCGATGCATGGCGCCGACATAGTATATTCCGGCGACTTCATTCCGGCGGACGGGGCTCTTGTTTTTCCCGGCAAGACGCTCGCCGATCTTGAAGGATGCCATTTCTGGGGGCGAATCGCCGGTATTTACGTCAGCAGAACCGGCGCAGCCCTGTCCCAGGAACCGGTAGCGTATCCGGCGGGGGCTACGGGCGCAGCCATCGAGCGCTACGATTTCGATCTGCAGCAGCTTGACGGCACCTGCATCAAGGCCGTACATGTGCAGCTTGTCGACGGCGAAGGCGGCGTGTGGGCGAAATGCGTCCGCGCCTGGAACAAGAGCAATCCGGCCGAGACTTTCGCCTCTGAGAGGCACTTCACCGTGGACGCCGACGGCAATCTGTCGTGGTCGGACGGCGCCGGGGAGACGCTGGCCACCGGGTTTTCGGCAAACGGCTACGGAATATGCGAACTTGGCGTGGCGCGCCCGGTTCCAAAGACGGCTCCTTCGCTTGCGTTTTCCGGAACCACGGTGGCCGCAATGGCGAAAAACTATTCCGGCAAGATTTCCGTACGCATGTGCGGCATGGGCGCGACATCTTCCGCTTGTTCGCTGTGGGGCGTGAAAGCGGTCGTCACCAACATGGCGGTGGTCGCCGGGACGGAAGAAGCGCCCACCGCGATAAGGCTTGAAGCGCAGCTCTTGAACGGGGCGTCCTCCGGCAATCTGGCGTGCGCGGTGTTCACGCTTTCCGACGGCGAGGGCGGCGTGTACGCGCAGCAGACGGGATCGTACTACAGGACGTACGACGCCGCGACCGCAACATACGGAATCCCGTTCGTCGACGCCCAGGGCGCTCCTGCGGAGGGAGTCGTCGCCTACGATTCCTCCCCGGAAGGGCTGGCGTCTCCGGGCATCGGAATCTACAACATCGAAGCGACGGACGAAGCTCCGGTTTCGCATTGCGATTTCGCCTGGGATCGCGGCGTGTATCTTTCTTCGAGCACCTACACGCTCGCGTTCCCCGGCGCGAGGCTCGAGGATCTCGAAGGATGCAGTTTCTACGGGACGATGGACGGCGCGTGGGTCAGCAAGGGAGCCAATTTCAAGACAATCAATTCCGGTTCGACTGAGACGATCCGCTATCCTTCAAGCACCGAAGAGCCGGTCCAGAAGTTTTTCGTCGCGCTTACCTGCGTGATTGACAATGGGACAAGGGCCGCTCTCGTCGAATTGACGCAAGGCGACGACGGCGTCCGCGCCCGTGTGGTCAAAGTCACGTACCGAGACGGAGACAATGTCAAAGCCAATCCGTTCACGGTGAATTCGTCGGGCGGCGTCGGCCTGGTTTCGGGATGGAACACGGGTACGGCCGTGGCGGAAATGGACACGGCGCGCGGCTACGGGATAAAGCGTTTCGGAGCGACGAAAGTCCTTGGCTCCGCGGCGACGCTTGTTTTCCCCGGAAAGAAGGTCGCCGACGTCTTCCGCGGCGAAATATCGGCGAAACAGTGCGGCGTGTGGATGTCCGGCATATACCAGGATTACACGGTATGCAACCGGGTGGTCGTTTCCCGCGATGCGGGAACCGGCGCAATCACCGGGTTCCGCTGCGAGGCCCACTTCTGCGACGGCGCGTCGGACAAAGGACTCGCCATCGAGTTGACGGACGGCGAAGGCGGCGTGTACGCCAAGGCCTACCGTGCGTGCTATGTCGAAGACATTGTCGCCTGTCACGGAACTTACGGACGGAAATTCGTTGCCGACAACGGAGGCTCGGTGACCGGCGGATACACGGTCCAGAATACGCAGGCGACGACATTCCGGGCGTCGGGCTACGGCCTTTGCGGACTTGCGGCGGCGCTGCCCGACGATGCATCGACGGGGCCTGCCACGGCGGAGTGGAACGGCGGCGACCCCGCGCTCGCGGCAAGCTGGACGTGCAAGGCGGGCGACGGCACGGTTCTCGCCGGCGTTCTGCCGGACAAATACACGCACGTGCTCCTGCAGGCCGGAACAACCACGATGTCCGCCGACGCGGACCTGCGGCCGTACGCCTCCGTCATGACGGCGGCGTCGGGGCTTACGGTCGACACGGCGGGGCACAAGCTTTACGTCCCCACGCTCGAACCGTGGCTTTCGTGCACGGTCACGGACAATACCGGCGGCGGAGAGCTTCACGTAGACCTCGCCGAGGGGATGCAGTCCTACAACACGCAGATCGCGCTTTCGGGCAAGCTCAAGTTCGTGAAAGACGGCAAAGGTTGCTTCGTGCCGGTAAAGAAAAACCAGACTTACACAGGCGGGAATGTCATAGCCGCCGGATATCTGCGGCTCGGCACGGGCCCCTACAACGGCTCCGGCGGCACGGCATACGATCGCGGACTTGGCGGATATCCGTCGGAAGCCCCCACCGCGCAGATCGTACAGGTAGACGAAGGAGCGGTTTTCGACATAAACGGCAACAAATGGCTTGGATACCTGACGGTGAATCTCAACGGCGGCACTTTGTACGGCGCGTCGCCGAACGCCAATGTCACCAAGAATCTCATGGCCGATTCGTACCTCGAGTTGAACGGGGACATGACCATCGGAGCCGCAACGGCTTTCGACGGCCACACGCTGAATGTAATCATAAAAGAAAATCAGCACCTGTACATGGGAGGTTCGTTTGCAGGTACGGGCTCCGGAACCATCGACATCGTCAGCGGGGGATGGTTCTCCGTGAAGGAGGGCAACCTCGACCTGAGCGGCATCGATCTCGTGGCGAACGCCGCGATGGAGATAACGAAAACGCTTTCGGTGCACGACTACCGCGCGAAGTACGGGTACGACAACAACAACCTGACCGGCGCGTTGAACGTCTACGGAACGTTCACGCCTGAATGCGGATACTTCGCCGGGGCGACGATGATGGACGGCTCGGCGATAGACCTTTCGGGGCAGACGCTTCCGTGGTCGGCGCAGTCGGCGTTCACAAGCGGCAACCAGATGAAGATTGCGGACGGCGCGGACATAAGGCTCGTGCTGCCCGAACTGGTGTTCCCCGACGACGTAGTGACCAGCGGGCGCGAAATCGTGCTCGTGACGAACCTGAACGAAAACATCGACTTCGACGTTTCGCGCATAACGTGCTTTCTCGCCGGTGCGCGCACGGAAAGCGGGCGGAGGCTGGACGGAATCACCTTGAAATCGTCCGGAACCGGGATATCCGCCGTCCTGCCGAGGGGCTTCACGATCCGCATCGCCGAGAGCGCCGAATCGTTCTCGGTCCCGTATTCGTGGATATACGGAAACGGCCTTGCCGGCGCGGAGGATTCCGACGAAGACATCAAGGCGGCGC
>CADCBS010000011.1 GCA_902799715.1 uncultured bacterium
CCGCTATGGCGACAATCTGCTGAATCGCCTGGTATTTCTCCCATGTCAATGGAGCAATGTCGATGGCCATCCGATCTCCTTTCCGTTTAAATACGCCCGTTCAAAACCAAATGCTGAGAGTCCGCCCAACCACCCAAAATTGCTCAATGTATATTTTTTATTGCCAGAGACCATTACCCCGTGCATCTCTTTGCTGAAACCTTTCACAAAATTCTTCATTTCAGGCGTAATATACTCTTCATCATCCTCGGAAGCTGTATGACAGCCATTGAAATAAACTTTAGCTCGTCTTGACAATTTCTTTTTCAAAATAGCTGATAAGTTTTCAGCATGAATTGTCTCTGAGTTTTCAGAATCATATAGCGAATAATACAACTTCAACGAATTATCATAGACAGACCATCCGAGGTACGATTTCACCGAGTCAAATGGATACATCCCAGAAAAGTTGCCATGTCCTACAAACTCGATATCAGTTACTGACTTATCTGGCAACGATGCCATATAATTGATAAAAAACGCACCACTAACCCCATCAAGACAAGTATATTGACCATTATATCTTATCTTTATAGCGCCCTTCCCGCTACTCACTCCATACGCTCCAACTACATCAAACCTTTGCAGTATTTGATTGTCAACAAAAGCATAGTTGTTTAAACCCGCAATGGCACTCGCTATATCTCGCCCTATCCACCTTCCATCCAGCGGATTGTAGTGGCGGTAGTTGTAATAGACCAAGCCTAAAGCATCGTCGGCGTATTCGGAAGAAAAGCGGAAGGGGTTGGATGCGGCGGAAGCGCCGGACGGGGAAAGCACAGCACCGAACGGGGCGTACTCGTAATGTGCAGCAACGGTCTGGTCCGCACCGGCGATGCCGGAAACATTCTTGTTGCCGTCGTGGGTGTAGTACTGTGGCGAAGCGTTAGATCGATAGAATGCGAGTGGGCGGGTGGCTACGGGTTCTGTCGGATCCCAGATGAATAGTTGCGGGTTCTGCGTCGCGAGTTCGCAGTTGGCGATCTGGAGATAACCGTCGTAAGCGAAAGCCTTGCTGGAATTTGTAGCAGAGCCGCAAGTTTCAAGATATGAGACCCGCCGGCCCATGCGGTCGAATTGCATGACTATGTTTGTCGCGCCGTCAGACCAGAGAACCGGGCGGTTCTCGCCGTTGTAGATGACAGACCAGATGCCGGTGGATGTTTGAATCAGGGTTTGGTTGCCGTCGTCGTCATATTGAGGCATGAATTCCTCTTGCGGCGCGTTGGGGACGCCGCGCCCTACCATCGTGTATTGGTTGAGGCTGTTGGCCGCGTAGATGGAATTGACGCCGCGCCCGGACGCGACCTCGCGGTTGCCGATGTCATCGAAGCCGTATGCATAGAGATATGAAGAATCGACAGCGGCAACTGCGTTGGTCAATTCGCTGCGGATATTGTAGCAGTAGGCGACAGAATCGTTCTGCGCGAAAGCTGTTCCTGTCTGGGAAACATTGACGCGGCGACCCATTGCATCATACGTGTAATCGTATTGCGAAATGATGTTTGCGGGGAATGCGTTGCGGACTTGAAGCAACTGGCTGTTCGCGTCGTAGGCCCAGAACGCCGTCAGCCCGTTTGGATAGGCGAGAGAGGATTTCAGGTCGGAGCCGGGGTGATATGACCACGCGAACGGTGATTCGCTGCCGTCGGCAAGCATTGTTGCGAGACGACCTGTGACAGGATCGTAAGAGAGCGTTGTCTGCCTTTGCGGCGCGTTGGGGACAACGCGCCCTGCCAAACTGTAGCCGAGGGAACGGCCGAACCCATCCCAATAGCGTATTATCGTATTAGTCCCTGTAGCACCGACGACCGTTTCATTTGTGATGGAGCCGAAGGAATCGTAGAGGAACGTCGTCACGCCTGCGGCATCGCGGGCTTCCGTTTGGCGGCCGAGAACGTCACAGACAAGAGTGATTGTCGGGGTGTTGTCCGAGTAGACGGTATTCGTCAGATTGCCCCAGCCATCGTACGAGTAGCCGGTGACGATTCCCCGCGCCCAAGTGCGCGTTGCGAGTTTGCCGTCGGGCGTGTAAGTGTATGCCGGGCCTTTGCCGTCGGCGTAGACTTTGTTTGTCAACAGACCGGTCGCTTCGTCGTAGAGCCAAGTTGTCGTGTCGCCGGACTGGAGCGACTCCGCGCGGTATGTTGTCATGTTTGTCATGGCATTGAAACCGTCGTATGCATAACGCACTGGATATGTCGCGCCGCCTTCGTATGTCTTGTTGCCGCGGATGTCGTATCCATAGATTGTCGCGTTGCCGAGTGCGTTGGTGATTGCAACAAGATTGCCGATAGCGTCGTATGCGTATGATGTCGTCGCGCCGGGCGGATCCGTCACGGACTTGAGGCGGCCGAGCGAATCGTACGCATTTGTCGTCGCGTTGCCGCGTCCGTCGATGCGCACGGTCTCGCGACGATAGGCATCGTATGATGCCGTATTCGTCACCGCCGAATGCGACACGGCGCGAACCGTCGCGCCGTCGACAGTTTCTTCGACCGCAACGTTCTCCGCCGTCGGGATGCGCGAACGGGAGATGCGCGTCGCCTTTGCCGGATCGAACTCGCTCCACGTTTCGCTCGCGTTGCCGCGAACGTCTATCGACACCTTTCGCGATTCGTTCGCAAGCGACAAGCCAGACACCTGCGTCATGTCCGTTGCCACGAGCGGTGCGATGGAAGAATCCGAACATGAAACGGTGCGCGAGGACACGCGCCAGATTTCATTCGAGAACGGCGCGATGGGGTCATCGCGTCCTACCGCGAAATGCCAATCCGTTGCGACCGTGCGCGTTTCCGGCGGCGCGTTGGGGACAACGCGCCCT
The DNA here is from genome assembly GCA_902799715.1 of uncultured bacterium. Taxonomy (GTDB): domain Bacteria; phylum Verrucomicrobiota; class Kiritimatiellia; order RFP12; family UBA1067; genus CADCBS01. The sequence goes on from CADCBS010000011.1 coordinate 2,864, forward strand.
ACCGAAAATGTAACATTCGTCACTTCGCCGAAACAGTCGTGCTTGCGCGTCTCCACCGGCTTGCCGGTCTCTTCTACGCGAACCAATCTCCCGAGCGCGTCATACTCCGTATCTCTGCGCATAATCGCCGGCGCATCTCCGAATCCCGGCCATTCCTCGCGCACGGTTTCGCCAAACCCGTTTGCGTATGTCCTCCGCCATCTTGCGCCGTCTGGCGAAAGGTAGTTCACCTGCGTCCATTCCAGTCCGTCTTCCGTCACGCCGTATGTATAGAACTCCGCCGCCTGCGCGGTTCCTGTCACGGACGCGAGCGACCCGTCGGGGTTCACCGTGGTTATCCGCGTCGCGCCCGAGGGAAGCGTTTCGGTTGTCGTGCGGTTGTCAGCCGAATATGCGTAAACCGTCGTGCGGCCTTGCGCGTCAATCACGGAAACCACGCGCCCTCTCGCGTCGTATGTGCGCGAGGCCGTGCGCGTCTCCACGCCGGGTGCGGATTCCGTCTCCAGCACCGCCCTGCCGCGACAGTCGCGCACATACTCCGTCGTCACCGCGCCGAGAGGCGAATAGCGGGTAGACGAAACGAGCGACTTCGTGCCGTCGTAGACATTGGTCGCCGCTATGCCGTCCGCGCCGTTCCGCCATAGCGGACCTGTGCATATCCACGCGGCGGACGACGATTTGCCGTTCGAGTGCCGTGTCGATACGACCTGGTGCTTTGCATTGTATGTCTTGGTCTCGAACGAAAGAGAATGCCATTCTCCGCCGGCAAGCGCGAAGCGTTCCGTGCCGACTTCGTCGCCGAGGGCGTTGCGCTCCGACACCGTGCGCTCCGACTTGCCGTCGACAAGCGAAAACGCACCGCCTTCGAACACGCCCGTTTCGGAAGTTTCCGTGCAGGCTCCTGCGGGGTCGTCCGACGAATACGCCGCGCGGAGCGCAGTACCGTCTTCGGAGACGGAGAGTATCCGTCTTCCGAGGCTGTCGTACTCCGTGAAAGACGTGCGCGCAACGCCACGTACCGTCCTTGAGACAGTCGCGCGTCCGGGTTCGTATGCGTAGCGCGCGCGCTCCGTCTCCACGCCGTCGAGAAAGCGTATCATCGAGCGCGGCCTGCGGTCGGGCAGGCCGTCCGATTGCGGGTAGGACAGGAGCGTCAGCTCTTCCATTCCGCCCTTGACAGTGCGGCGGCTTGCGGCAAGCCTGCCGTATCGATCGTGGATTCTGCGGACGGCCAGCCCCGTTTCGTTCGTTTCGGCCGAGATGCGTCCTGCAGGGGAGGCGACGCTTGAATATGTCGTCTGTCCATTCGCTGTCTTGAGGACGAGCCGCGGGACGTGCCCTGCGGTGTCGTACACGTTCGTTTCGGTGGATTCCGCAGAGCCGTCGGCACGGAAATGCGTCCGGATGCGCGTCCAGGAGCGTTCAGACCCGTTCCACCGGGTCTGGCACGACTCCCTGAGTTCATCTGCCGCGCCGGGCGCTTTTATGAACGTCCATGCGCCGCCGGCATGCTCCCAGCGGCTGACGTAGTCGCGATTTCCGTGTTCGGTCAACGTGAACGAGCCTTGGGGGTCGAACGAGAACGCGAACGATTTCACCGGCGCGCCCGAAGGCGAACTCCACGTCACGGTGAAAGAGTCTTGCGCCGACGACACGGATAGCGTGCCGTCGGAGACCGACTGGATTTGCGATATCGCGCCCGAAGCGTCGCGGCTGACGGATATTCCAAGTTCGGACACCGGGATTTCGCGGCAGAACTCCGGCTTGAGGGAGACGGGAACGCCGTCCGCGCCGTATGTGACGAGCGTGCGGTCCGGGAGCTGTTCCACCAACAGCCCCGAAGAGTTCGTCGAAACGCCGCAATCGAGTCCGGACGACCAGAGGCACGGCTTTCCGCCGGAATATGCGACGGCTTCGCCGGAGGGTGTGCGTATCGTGGCATCAAGCCCCGAACGCTTTTCCACGCGCCGTTCCATCGGATGGTCGTAGAACAGGCAGGCGTGGGAGGGAAGCCTGCCGGGGAAGTTACGTTCGCGTATGCGCAGCGTGCCGGAAGGGAGCGACGGAACGCCTGGGGTTCTGCCGAACTTCTGCGCGAAAGCGACCGACGCCACTCCGGCGCGGGAGGCGTAGTCGCATCCGCAAGGGCAGTCGTCGTCTTCTTCGGGGTACGGCGGAGGTTCTGGAGTCAGCGCGGACCCGTCCGAGACGGTCGCTTCGCCGGAGAAATGGATTGCATAATCGAACTTGTACGGTCCGCCGATGCTGTCCCACGAGATCGAGACGGGATGGCTTCCCCTTTCGAGGATGCCTGTGACGGCGACGCTGGAGGCGGACGGCCAGCTCGCGGATGCGGACAGGGTCCCGACGGAAACGGTCGCGTTGTCGTCTGCGGAAACTTCGAGTATGAAATATCCCGGCGATGCGACGTTCAGGCATGGGCCGGATGCGGCGACGGAGATTGCATTCGAGAATACCGGACTTCCGCCGGAGCAGGCCATGTCTGCGGTTCTCGCCATGCCGCCGGGGGCGGCGACGCCATAGACGGAGAAACCGGGAGGATACGGCTCGGCTATCGACACTCTTGCGTCGAAAACCGCGCCGCAGGTGATGTTGCTTGCGAACTGCACCCCATCCGGCAGACATCCGTCCGGCAGGATTGACGAGGCGGCGGATCCCGATCCGGCATCGGGCTGTCCGCCAAGATAATCTTCAAGGTTTGAAAGTCCGTTTCCGTCGGGGTCGGAAAAGGCATCGAGCGGATTGTCCGGGCAGGAGCCGTTTGCGATCTCCCATCCGTCTGGGATTCCGTCGCAGTCGGTGTCGGCGTCGCAAGGATCCGTGAGGGTGCAGTGCGACTCTACGGCGTCCGGGATGCCGTCGGAATCGGAATCGAAGTCTGCGGCGAACCGGAAGAATCCGGCCGGGCCGGCGTCGAAAGAGAGCGGGCGCGGACCGGCCTGCGGGAAGGAGTTGGACGCGACGGCGAACGTGAAGGCGTTCGTGCCGGGAGGGGCCTCGACCGTGCCAAGACCGGTCCACTGGCGCTCCAGAAGATTGGTGGAGAAAAGAAGATATATGTCGCGCGACTGCGCGCCGTCGAAAAACGAATCCGTCCATGAAAGGCCAAACTCCGCCGAACCGGCGTGACGGTCTACGGAAAACGACGTCACCGCAAGCGCGCCGGGCTGCACGCCGGATCCGCGGCGCGCAGGCGTTGCGCCCGGCGCGCGCCCTGGATCGCGGTCTCCCCCCGTGCGGTCCGTCCCCTTCGTGCCGCCCCATAGAGTGAACAGGACGACGACTGCAAGGACGGCCAGCCTGCCTGCCGGGCCGAGACGGGCGAATCGCGCGGCGCATGAGGAGAATACGCGGCTTTGGCGCAGAATTGCGGCAAGCCACAGCGCAAGCGCGAATGCCGCCGCCGCGGCGAAATACGGGGCGGCGGCGGAGAAAGCGGCCTTGACGGCTATGGACGGTGCTTCGGTCATTTCGGGAAGTGCGGAACTCTTGGGGAAAGACTACCACACCGCCCCGTGCCGTGCAAGCCCGATTTCAACGTTGCCGTGCCGAAGGATGCGCTGTATTTCATACGCACTGTAATCTTATTCCATCCATCCCCCGAATGGATGCCTCCCCCGAATCGGATTTCATACGCGCCGTAATCTTATTTCAGGCATACCGCGGAAAGCCGCCGTTTCGGCGCGCGGCGGGTTGCGGCTGGCGCGGGCATGTGGTATACTGCCCGCATGAACATGAAAATAGCATTCTACGCGCTTGCGGCATGCTCGCTGGCGCTGCCATGCGCCGCCGCATCTTCCAGCCAAGGCGGCGACGCTGGAAAATACGTCCCCGAAGAGTGGAACGTCAAGGCGCGCGAGCGTTTCGTGAACGACCGCTTCGGGGTGTTCATCCACTGGGGCCTGTACGCGAACTACGCGCAGGGCGAATGGTACCTGCTCCACGGCAGGCTTGACGAAAAGGCGTACTCGCGCATGATGTACGGCTTCTGCCCGTCGAAGTTCGACGCGCGCGAGTGGGTGCGCACCGTGAAGGCCGCCGGAGCGAAGTACATCACGATCACTTCCCGCCACCACGACGGCTTTTCGCTGTGGCCCACCAAGGCCGACGACGGCTACAACATCGCAAACACGCCCTTCCGCCGCGACATCCTGGGCGAGCTCGCCCAGGCGTGCAGGGAAGAGGGCGTCACGCTGAACTTCTACTACTCGTTGATGGACTGGCACCGGAAGGACTACCCGGCAGGGTTCCAGTCGAGAAAGGTGCTCGGCAGCCAGAAGGGCGACTACCGCTCGTACAAGAAGTTCATGCTCGCCCAGATAGCCGAACTGATCGAGAACTACCATCCGGCCAACATCTGGTTCGACGGCGAATGGGACCACACGCGCCACGAAAACGGCAAGTGGCTGCGCACTCTCGACTGGGAGATGGACTCCATCTACGATTTCATTCACGCAAGGCACACCCTGGTGGGCAACAACAACCACCAGACGATACGCCCCAAGGAGGATTTCCAGATATACGAGTGCGACCTTCCGGGCGGCGGCGAGAAGGTGGTGTTCTCCAAGCACCAGCCTGTCGTGAACGACCGCCCCATCGAGCAGTGCGACGTAATCCAGCACGGCGCATGGGGATACAGGATCGTCGAAGGGTTCCGCACCCCGCAGGATATCGTGGCGCTCGTGGCGCGCGCCGCTTCGCGCGACTCCAACCTCATGATGAACGTGGGGCCCGACGGCAGCGGACAGTTCCCGGCCGGCGCCGTGAAGGCGATGCTCGAAACCGGCAAATGGTTCGCCAGGAACGGCGAATCCATTTACGGGACCCGCGGCTGCAAGGTCGCCCGCGGGCTGGACGTGGTGTCCACGAGGCGCGGCGGAACGATCTACCTGCACTTCCTGAACCCGAAGGTCGACGAGATTTCCTTCAACATCGAAGGCAGGATCGTCGAAGCCGTGTATCTCGACGGCGGCAAGCCTGCCGACGCCTCGGTGCAGGACGGCGTGGCGAAGGTCAGGATATCCCGCCGCCAAGGCGACCGTTTCGACGTAGTCGTGAAGGTGACGGTGGAGTGAGCGACGTGCCGGCAGACATGATTGCCCGGTCAAAACAGGAGTGAAAAGATGAATGCGATGATGAATGTTTCCCCCGCGCCCCGGCGCAGGTTCCGCTTCCGCGGCGCGGTTGCGGCCGCGGCGGCCGCAATGTCCATGGCGGCGTCCGCCGGCTTGCGCGAGGTCGCGACGATACAGGTGGCGTCGATGGACGTCATGAAGCCGCAGCTGGCGCTGCTGGCCGCCAAGGCCAAGTTCCCGCTGCTGCCCATGCTCGTGCCGCAGGTGCTGGCGCAGGTGGACATGGCCGGCCGCTTCGAGCCGCTCTCGCCGGAGTCGGAGTTCGGCTTCAAGCTGCTGGCGGACGATTCCGCCGCGCCGGCCGGCGGCGAAGGCAAGATGTCTTTCGTGTGGGCCTGGCCTCTCGGCAAAGGGGTCGCCGGACAGTGGCGCGACGGGAACGAAACCAGTCTTTCCGAAGCGGGAAGACCGGTGTGGAAGACGAAGATGTCCGCTCCCGACCCTGCGAATCCGCAGGTTCCCAAACAGGCTGACGCGTACATCGCGTTCACTGCCGACGACACCTGGGCGTACGTCGGCGACACCGCCGCCGCCGCAGTGGCCGCCGCCAAGGCCGGCGCGCCGTTCTCGAAGCCGCTGAAGAAGGGGCTTGTCGCGTTTTCGATCGACGGCGAAAAAGCGATGTCCACCGTTGCGGGATTCCTCAAAGGCTCCGGCGACAGCCCGGTGAAAGTCGCGGGCTTGACGGTGGCCGATGCCGGTTCCGACCCGCGGCAGTTCCTCCCCGAAGACATCGATTTCGGCGATTTCGACCGCGCCGTGCCCGCACTCCTGGGCGAGCTGAAGTCTTTCCGCGCCGTTCTGGGCGTGTCGAAGACCGGCCTCGACCTGCGCCTCACGTTCGAGCCGCGCCCCGGCTCGGCCCTCGCCCGCCCCGGCGTTTCCATGCCCCGCGGCGCCCTCGAGTTCCGCGGCTTCCCGCCGAACAGCATGATCGGCGTCTCCATGGTGCCGTTCGAAAAGGACGGCGTTCTGGGCAAGGCGTGGAACTCGTTCGCCGACAAGTCGGCGAAGAAGCTGTCCGCCCACTTCGCGAAGCTGTCGAAGGATTCCAGATATGCCGACCAACTCCGCGCCTTCATGGGCTTCGCCGCCGCGTTCGTCCGCGTGGCCGAACAGCTGCGCGCGTCCCCCGTCAAGACTTCCGCGCTGTCTTTCTCGCTCGCCGAGGACGACAAAGGCAGGAAGGACGTGCGCATGACGGCGTTCAGCGCAGATCCGGCCCGCGCGTACGGCCTTGCGAAGCCGAAGGTCAAAGGCCTGATGCCGCTCAAGATGGAAGAGTCCGGCGGCGTGCTGTCCGTCAGCGGGACCGAAAAGGGTTTCGACGGCGGGAAGCAGACGCCCCCCGGCGCCGCGTTCGCCGCCGCGTTCCCGGAGAACGCCCAGACGAAAGAGCCTCTCTTCGCCGGCTTCTGGCGTTTCACGATCTCCAACGGCAAGCCTTCCGCGTCCGGCGACGATGACGACGGCGACGGCGACGAAGCCGCTCCCGCCGGCGGCGCGGACATGAAGTCTTTCGGCGTCTGGGCGTTTGGATGGCGCGCCAAGGGCGCGTCGACCCGCATGATAATCCGCATCCCGGCCGACGACCTCGAAACCATGGTTTCCCTTTTCGTCACGATGCAGGCCTCGGAATAGGAAAGAAACACGGCATGAATCTTTTCAGGAATATCGCGCTCGCGGCGGTCGCATGCGCGGCTGCGCACGCAACCGCGGCCGCCCCGGCCGCCGCCAAGGCCGCGCCCAAGGCCAAGGACGCAAAGCCGTCCGGCGGCGGCACGGCCCTTGTGCAGGAGATGTGCGACAAGCTGCAGCTCATGCACATATCCAAGACCGCGCCGGACGACAACATATCCCGCCGCGCGTGGACGAACATCCTTGACGCCTGCGACTCGCAGCACATGCTGTTCGATCCGTCCGACATCAAGGAGTTCCTGAAAAGAGAGACCTCTCTCGACGACGCTTTCAAGGCAGGCGACTTCTCGTTCGCCGAAATGGCGCGCAAGACAAGCGACAGGCGTCTCGCCGAGCGCACGGCGTTCGCCACCAGCTACCTCGCCTCCGCGAAGTTCGTTTTCAAGGGCGCCCGTTCGTACCCGGCGCGCGACTACGATTCCAGGTGGCCGGCCACTTCCGCCGAACGCGACTCCCTGTGGAAGCTGCGGCTCGAAAGCGAAGTCCTCGACGAATATATCGCCGACGAAAAGGCCGGCGTCGCCAAGGCCGCCGCCAAGGTCGCCGCGCGGTATGCCGACAACCTCCGCCACAGGCTGAAGCACGCACCTGAAGCCGACAGCGCCCGCAAGCGGTTCATGCTGGCCATCGCGTCCGCATACGACGCGCACACCATCTACATGCCTCCGAAGGCGCTCAAGTCGTTCGAGCAGGAAATGAGCGTTTCGCTCTGCGGCATCGGCGCGTCCTGGGAGCCGACCGACGATGGCGCGGCGATCAAGCGCATCGTGCCCGGCGGCCCGCTCGCCAAGGACGGCCGCGTGCACACGGGCGACACCATCGTTTCGGTCTCCCGCGCGGCCGACGGCGTTTTCGAGCGCGTCGCCGACAAGCAGGAGGACGACGCGATCGGCATGTTCCGCGGCGAGAAAGGCACGAAGATCACCCTCGAGGTGCGCCACGCCGACGGCAAGAGGGAGATGATCACGCTCGTGCGCGACATAATCCCGCTGAAAGAGCAGGCCGCTTCGTCCAGGACGGTCGAGATCGATGTCGCCGGCAGGAAGATGAAGGCCGGCTATCTGCGCCTGCCGCTCTTCTACGAATCCCAGGGAAAGAACGGCGAAAAGGGCAGCTCCTGCGCCGCCGACCTCCGCGCCGAGCTGCTGAAGCTCCGCGACGACGGCGTGTGCGGCGTGCTGTTCGACCTGCGCGACAACACCGGAGGCTCGCTCGGCGACGCCGTCCGCACCATCAGCCTTTTCGTCAGGAACGGACCCGCGGTCAGGATGGTGGACCGCCATGGCGAGGTCGCTCTTCCAGTGCCCGACGACAGCGTCGTCTGCGAGGTTCCCGTGGTCGTCCTCACGAGCCGCGGAAGCGCCAGCGCCGGAGAGCTCGTCCCTGGCACGCTCCAGGATCTCGGCCGCGCCGTGGTCGTCGGCGAAGAGCACACGTTCGGCAAGGGCACGGCCCAGGCCGTCGTCCAGTTCGACGGCGACAAAAGCGGCGCGCTTGTCGTCACCGAGGGCCGGTTCTACCGCGTCACCGGCGCGTCCACGCAGTTCAGAGGCGTCGAATCCGACATAGTCCTCCCCTCTTCCGCCGGCGTGAACGAGCTTCTCGGCGGCGAAGGGAAGCTGCGCTACCCCCTGCCCTGGAACAAGATCGGCAGCGTCCCGTTCAACCCCAGCTGGGATCTCGGCCGGTTCGTCCCCGCGCTCCGCGCGGCCTCGGCCGCCCGCGTCGCCTCCGGCGGGAAATGGGAAGACCAGAAGCGTCTGGTGCGCTGGGCCGAAGAGTCCGCTTTCGCAAAGAGCAAGTCGCTCGATCTCGGCAGGCGCAAGGCGCAGATTGAGCGCCAGCGCGCCGTGGACAAGGAGCGCGAGCGCATCGGCGAAAAAGGCTTCGATCCCGACGCGCGCGATTGCGACATCGTGCTCGACGAAGGATTGAACATCCTCGCCGATCTCGTCAGGCTGAACGGCGGCCGCAAACTTCCTGCCGCCAAGCCTGTCCCGGTCGACACGAGCGGCGGTCTGTTCGGCGGGCTCGACGACGACGACTGATCCGCCGGGGCCGCCCCGGATGCGCGGCCGGACGCGCCGCTACTGTTTCCCGCCGGCCTGCACGGCCGGCGCGGGCCGCTGCGCGAACACGTTTCGCACGGCTTCCAGAAAGCCGTATCCGTACGTTTCGTCGGGTTCCAGATAAGACCCCTCGATCCACTCGTTCCACGCATTCAGCGATATCAGCTTCGGCCGTCCCGGCGGCGTGTTCGCATCGCACCACGCCTTCGCGTCGCGCAGCGCGGCCTCGAATTCCGAAGGCGTCGAATCGACCGTCCCCGAAGGCTCCGGAAACCTGGGATTCGTGTCCCATCCGACGGACACGTGCGCGAAATAGTCCTTTGCGCCCATCCGCGCCTTCTCCTCGTCCAGCTTCGCCAGGCCGCGCCGCGCCCATTCCGGGTAGCCTCCGCGCGCTTCCACATGGTGCACGTACGTGTACATCGTGGCGGAGTCGAACCCCAGCGCCTTCACAAGCGCCTGCGTGTTGCGCTTCTGGCTGCACGCCATCAGGTGCACTCCGGGCAGCCCCGCCGCGCGGCAGTCCGCGCGGAACGCCTCAATCGCGGCGGCGGCCTTCTCCGCGCCGCCCAGTCCTTTCGCCAACGTGTCCAGCTCGTACACCATGAACACCGGCTTGCCGTCTATGCGGTAGTAGTTCGGCCGCGAGAAGTACATGTCGATTATCCGGCGCGTCATCGCGCGGAAGGCGCGCGCGTCCACGAAGCCGCTCAAGCGCATCCTGTCTTTCGCGCGCGGGACCTTGTTGTTGCACGTTTCGCCGAAATGGTGGTTCGCCCACATGATGAAAAACCGCATCCGCCCGTTGTTTCCGGCGCCCAGAAAGCCGTCGTCCAGCGCCGACTCCAGAAACGGCCTTCCGCCGTACCAGTACCAGTCGAATATGAACGTGTCCACGCCGTGCGAGGCTGCGGCGCCGATCTTCTTCTCCATCACCGCCGGATCCGCCTCGTTGCAGTATCCCCACAATGGGCGGCGCGGCTGGCGGTGACCTTTCCATTTGGGCTTCGCCTCTTTTATGTTCTGCCATTCGCCGATGCCTTCCTTGAAGATGCCCAGCTCTTTCTGCCATCGCGGATCGGGGTGCCACCCCGGATACACGAGCGCGGCCACGTCGTATTCCGCGGGCGTCGCCGCCGCACGGGCTTCCTTCACGGACGTGAAAAGCCTGTCGCGCGCGAATTCCACGCCGTCGACGATCGTGCCTTTGTCCGTCCGCGGGCCTTCTCCGTCTTCCTCGCGCGGCGCGCGCTGGAGAAGCTGGAGCGTGAACAGCCCGGGCCTGTCGATTTCCACGAAGGTCTCCCATCTTGTGAAGGCCTTGTCCGAAAGGGGCGTCACCGTGAACTCGCGCATCGGCTCGCCTGCCGCCGCGCCGCCTTTGAACACGCGCACGAAAAGCGTCGCCCCGTGCATTTTCGGCCGCCCTGCGTATGAAAGGCGCAGCCTGTAGTCTCCCTTCTCCGTCACGCGGAAGGTCTGCGCCACAGAAGCGTCGCCGGGCTTGCCGCCTTCGCCTTTGTAGCGGCACGTCTGGATGAAGAGCGCGTGCCTTCCAGCGTCGAGTCCGGCGTCCATCCACGGGCTCCCGGGCTTCGCCAGGCCTGCGTGGCCCGATTCCACGCGCCACGGCGCGATTTTGCCGGACCCCGCGCCGATCTGCTCCCAATCGCCGCCGTTGTCCGTAACGGTTCCGTCCTCGAAATCGCCGTTCAGTATGAGATTGCCGGTTTTCGCGGCGCGCGATGCGGCGTCCGCCGCCGCCTGCGGCGCGTCCGCGCCCGCTATGCGCAGACCCTCCCCCGTGTCCTCGACCGCCATGAAGCGCATCCGTTCGCGTCCGCCGCCGTTGGGGCTGTGCAGCGTGAGCGTCAGGCCGCCGTCGAGCTTTCTGAACAGCATCCCGTGTCCGCCGTCTTTGCCGAACAGTATGCGGAAGTTCTTCCACGGTCCGGCGATTTTTCCCGTCGCGGATTCGCACAGGATTTCCGTGTATCCGTGCTTCGAAGTGACGTTGCTCCAGATCATGTACAGCTTGCCGTTCTTGTCCGAGCGGTACAGGAACGGCCCGTCGGTCACGCGGTCCAGATGGCGCTGTCTGGGCTTGGGCAGCGGACCGTCCGCATAGTCCGTGGCGCGGAACAGCAGCTTCGGCGCCCCCGCCGCGCCAGAAAGATCGTCTTTCAGTGGAATCAGGCACATCTCCCCGTTCTTCGCCTGCGTCCATTCGTGGCAGAAGACCATGTACGGCTTGCCGTCCTCCACCCACAGGGTTCCGTCGAGGCAAGCCCATTCCGGCGGCGTGGCGGCCTTGTCCGATACCGGCTTGAACGGGCCGTCGGGTTTTTCCGAGCGGAATATCCACGTGCCCATCTTGAAGTTCTTGCGGTGCAGGGTCACGAACATGTACCAGGCGTCGCGGTACTTGTGGACTTCGGGCGCCCAGTACGCGCTCACGTCGCGCTTGAAATCCGGCGGAAGATACAGCGCAGGCTCGCCTGCGGACCAGTTTTCGAGGTCGCGCGACTTGCGGACGCACACCCCGTCGCCGCCGGACCACGGGCGCGAGGCGTATATGCGGTAGATGCCGGCTTCCGGGTCGGGGACAACGAACGGATCCCTTACGTGTATCTTTCCGCGGGGAACGTTCCATTCCTCCGGTTCCGCGCCGCAGGCGGCGCAAACCGACGCCGCCAGCGCCGCGCAGGCGATGATGCCGGCATTTCTCATGTTTCAATCCTCCTGTTGGCGCGTGCGCCCGCCGCGCACACGCGGGTGTTTTGGCAGAATGCCTCCGCCGTGGCTTCCGCCTCGTGCGGACTGGTGGGCGCGGAGGGACTTGAACCCTCACTCCTTGCGGAACTGGAACCTAAATCCAGCGTGTCTGCCGTTTCACCACGCGCCCGGGGAAAATCCCTGTATCAGCGGCCTTCCTTGAAATACGCCGCATAGAGCGCGCGTATGGCGTCGTCCTTGCGGTCGGCGCTGATGCCGATCATGAACGAAACCTGTGACGCGCCCTGGTTGACCATCGTAATGTTTATCCCCGCGTCGGCGAGCGCCTGCGCGGCGCGCGCCAGTATGCCGGGATAGTTCAGCATGCCCTCGCCCACGACCATCAGGATCGCGTAGCCGTGCGTGACGACGACGTCGTCCGCCGCGAGTTCGCGCTTTATGCGCGCCACGATGCGCTTTTCCTTGATGTTGTCCATCCCGCGTGCGCGCACGATCACGGAAATCGAGTCTATGCCGGACGGCGAATGCTCGTAGGACACGCCTTCGCTTTCGAGAATCTGGAAAAGCCTGCGCCCGAAGCCGACTTCTCGGTTCATCAGGTATTTTTCGACGATGATGTTGCAGAAGCCGGTGTCGCAGGCGATGCCTATCGGGTGGCCTGGCTCGACGCGCCGGGACTGCTGGATCATTGTGCCGGGCAGTTCGGGGCGGTTGGTGTTCCTGATGTTGATCGGGATGCGGGCCTTGACCGCGGGATAGACCGCTTCGTCGCTGAACACGCCGAAGCCGGCGTAGGAAAGTTCGCGCATCTCGCGGTACGTTATCGTGCGGATTTCCGCGGTGACTTCGGGGACGACGCGCGGATCCACGGCGTAGACGGAGTCGACGTCGGTGAAGTTCTCGTAGACGTCGGCGCGGACGGCGGCGGCGAGGATCGACCCGGTGATGTCGCTTCCCCCGCGGGGGAAAGTGGCGATGGAGCCGTCGGCGCGGTGTCCGAAGAAGCCGGGATAGACTACGATGCCTTCGAAATCGGAAAACGAGCGCGCGAGGCGCTTGTAGGACTCGGGCACGAGCACGGCCGCGCCCGGCTCGCCGGAGAGCATCATTCCGGTGTCGAGCGGCGAGGCGTAGCGCGCCTTCACGCCGCGCGCGGCGAACGCCGCGGCCACGAGGCGGGCGCAAAGATCCTCGCCGGCGGCTTTCAGGGCGTCGGTGAAGACGCCGGGCGAAGACTTGTCGGCGGCGGCGCGGGACTGGAGCTCCTTGCGGACGGCGGCGGCGACGTCGTCGCCGATGCCCAGCCCGGCGGCGATGTCGCCGTACCTTGCCGCCACGGCGTCGATGGCGGCGCCGGCGTCCTCGCCGGCAAGGGCCTTTTCCGCGATCGATATGAGAAGGTCGGTGACCTTCACGTCGTTCTTGTCGCGCTTGCCGGGCGCGGACACCACGACGATCCTGCGCTGCGGATCGTCGAGGACGATTTTCAGGACTTTGTTTATCTGCGCGGCGTCCGCCACGGACGATCCGCCGAATTTGCATACTTTCATCGCTGTCCTTTTCCGCGCGTCAGACTATGCGCATCGCCACTGGTTCGCACCTGACCACGCCCGAGCGCTTGATTTCGGCCAGGGCGGCTTCGAGATCCGCCCTGCGCGCGGGATGCGTCTCGATCACGACGGGTATCGTTTCGAGTATTTCGCTTCCGGGCACGAACGGGAAGGAAGACGCCGTGCGTATCGACACGCCGTGCTTGCCGAATATCGTGCCGAAGCAGCCGAAGGTGCCCGGGGCGTCCTTCACCATCAGGCGTATGTAGAATTCGGAGCGCACTTCGCCGCGCGGCTTCACGCGCAGATGGCCGGCGTTGGCGGTGGATATGGCGTTGCGGTAGCGCGGGGAGCCGCCCGCGATGTTGCGCGCAACGTCGCCGATGTCGCCGATGACTGTCGACGCCGTGGGGGCGCGCCCCGCGCCGCGGCCGTAGAGGAGCATGTCGTCCACGAGGTCGCCGTGGACCATGACGGCGTTGAACACGCCCGACACGGAGGCGAGCATGTGGCCGGCTGGGACGAGCGCCGGGCCGACGTCTACTTCGACTTCGTCGCCGTCGCGCTCGATGCGGGCGAGAAGCTTCACGCAGTATCCCAGGCGGTCCGCGTACTGGACGTCGGTGGACGACAGCCTGCGTATGCCGGTGACGTCCACTTCCGCCTTCGGCACGTAGAAGCCGTATGCGAGCGACGCGAGCAGGATGGCCTTGTGCGCGGTGTCCCACCCGTCTATGTCGAGCGAGGGGTCGGCTTCGGCGTATCCCTTGCACTGCGCGTCGGCGAGCGCGGCGTCGAACGGGATGCGTTCCTTGCCCATGCGCGTGAGGATGTAGTTGCACGTGCCGTTCAGGATGCCGTCGATGCGTTCGATCTCGTTGCCGGCCAGGCCTTCGCGCAGCACGCGCACGATCGGTATGCCGCCGCCCACGGACGCGCCGAAGTAGACGTCCACGCCGGCCTTTCCGGCGGCCTCGAAAATCTCCGCGCCGCGTTCGGCCAGCAGGGCCTTGTTCGCGGTCACGACGTGCTTGCCGGCCGCTATCGCGCGCAGGATGAAGTCCGCCGCGGTCTTCGTGCCGCCGATGAGCTCCACCACTATGCTTATGTCCGGATCGGCGATCACTTCCGCCGCGTCGCGCACGAGCATGCCTTCGGGCAGCTTCACGCCGCGGTCGCGCTCGGTGTCGAGATCCGCTATCTTCCTGAGCTCCACCTCCACGCCGAGACGCTGCGCGAGCGTCTCCCTGTTGCGGAGCAGACCCTCCGCCACGCCGGCGCCGACGGTTCCGAATCCGAGTATTCCAACACCTGTTTTAGTCATTTCAGCAGTTCTCCTTCGCCTGCGCTTCGGCATCCCGGCAGGCGTGAAGGACGTATGATAATGATTTCCCGTTCTTGCGTCAAACGATAAATCTTCCTATAATATCCGCGCGCGCCCCGCGCCAGGGGGACGCGCAGGCGTAAAATGAAAATCGTGTTCATCTTCATAGACGGCGTGGGAATGCGCGAACCAGCCGCGGACAACCCGGTGAATCCCGAGGTCTGCCCCGCGCTCTGCCGCCTCATGGAGCGGAACTGCACGCCGTGCGACGCCTGCCTTTCCGTGGACGGTCCGCCGCAGAGCGCCACCGGGCAGACGGCTATGTTCACCGGGGTGAACGCGCCGCTTTTCATGGGCCGGCACTGCGAAGGGTTCCCCGGGCCGTCGCTGCGGAAGACGATCGCGGACGGCAACCTGTTCACGGAACTCCGCAAGCGCGGCCTGCGCGTGAAGTTCGCCGACGCCTATCTCGTGGACTCGCCCGAAGAGCTCGCCGCGCGCCGCTTCAAGAGCGTGACCACCGTGATGGCGCTCACCGCCCCCGAGACGATACTGACCGAAAGCGACCTGCGCGAGGATTCCGCCGTGATGCAGGACATCACGCGCGAGACTATCCGCGACCGCTATCCCGACATCCCCGCGATAAAGCCGGAGACGGCCGCGGAGCATCTCTTCTCGGTGTCGCGCGGATGCGACTTCACGCTGTTCGAGTATTTCCAGAGCGACATCGCCGGCCACTCGATGGACTACGCGCGCGCCTGCGCCACGCTGCGCACGTTCGACAGGTTCCTTTCCGTGCTGCTGCGCTTCACCGACGCCTCCGGCACCACCTTCGCCATGACGAGCGACCACGGCAACATCGAGAACATGTCCGAGCGCGGGCACACGCGAAACCCCGTCCCGTTCATCGCGCGCGGCCCGCGCGCGCAGGAGATGCTGGCGCGCGTGAAAAGCCTGACCGACGTCACGCCCGCCCTGCTGGACGCGATGCGCCCCGCCGACCCCGCCGACAGGCAGTGGTGACGCCGCGCGGAATCCGCTCAGCGCCCCCGCCCCCGGCCGAACGCATTGTCGGCGAAATCGAGGATCTGCGTCCAGTCCCAGGCCGAGATTCCGTGCTTCTCGGTGCGGTGCGCGTATCCGATGGACGGCCCGATGCAGCGCGTTTCGTATGGCGCCGGGAACGGGCCGCCGGGCAGGCCCGGCCTGCCGAGGATTTCCCAGGCGGGCGAAGCGGCCTTGCAGGAAAGCCACTCGCCTTTCGTGTCGTACCACGGATCGTCGAAGCCGAGCACGAGAAGTCCGCGCGGCGCGATGGTGGCGATCATCAGATGCTGGTCGAAAGGCATGTTCTCCTCGTTGTCGGCGTACTTCGCGTAGGCGCGGCAGAACCAGTGCGGAAAGGCGCGGTTGATTATCGCCACGGTTTCGCCGAAGTCGCGTTTCAGCAGCTGCACGCCGCCCGCCCCGCACTGCACCGGCACGCACACGGCGAAGCGCTCGTCGCGCGAAGCGGCCAGCAGCGCGGATTTCGCGAGGCGCGAATATCCAGTCGCCACCGTGCGCCGCGCGTCGATCTCTCCAGTCCGCTCCGCAAGGTCGAGCCCGCGCGAAAGCGCCCACGCCCAGGCGCCGAACGACGATATGCCGTCGGTCGCCGAAGGGTCGCGCGCCCCCCACAGCTCGAACACTCCTTGCCAGGCGCGGTTCCCGGGCCGGTCCGCGGGGTTGCGGTCGTTCCACACAGGGTCGGGCGACACCTGCCCGTAGCAGGCCGTCATCACCGCGTAGCCGCGCGCCACGAGCATCGCCGCCGGCAGTATGGAATCGGCGCGCTGGTCGCAGCGCCGGCCGCGGTGCTTTTCCGTCGGCTTGTGGTCCGTCACGCCGTCCCCGTTCCTCAGCCACGTGCAGTCCGGAACCGCCACCTGCGGGTCGGCGAGCATTTCGTGGTTGCCGTGGTAGTTCAGCCCGATTATCGCCGGGACCGGTCCTTTCGCGTGCCGTGGAAGTATAAGCAGCCAGTCTATGTGCGGGCCAGACCTGTCCTTGCGGAACCACATGCGCACCTGGCGGCGGATCGCGAAGCCCGCCAGCGTGACGCCTTCTTCCATGGTCTTGCACTCGACCGTTTCCGGCGGGGGCGGTTCGCGTCCGTACATTTCGCGCGCGAAGAGGTCCACGATCTCCCTGCGGCGGGCGGGCCAGTCCTCCGGCCCGCGCACCTTGCGCCCGTCGGCGAAAGCGAGCGGGTCTTCGAGCGTGTACGGCGCGACTTTCGATTCGTCGTAGTTCGGCCGGAAGCGTCCCTTCACGACGCTCGGGCGCTTCGCGGTGGCGAATGCGCCCAATGCCGCGGCAGCGGCGGCGGCCGCAAATGCGATGCGTTTCATTCCTTCCTCCCCTCCCCCGCGTCGCGCAGCCTTTCCTGGAGTGCGGGCCGCCCCGCGATGCGGAGCGGCGGCGGCGGATTCGCCTTGGCGGCGGCGGCCTCCTTGCGGAGCGTTTCGATCGCGGCGTCGAGCTGCGGGTCGCGCCCGGCCGCGATGTCGGCGGGCGTGATGTCGACAGGCACGTCCGGCTTCGCGCCGTGCCATTCCATGTCTGTGCCGTCCGGAAGGAAGAATCCTATCCGCGGCCTGCGCAGGGTGCCGAGGTCGAAAAGCGGATGGTCGTTCGTGCCGATCACTTCGCCGCACGTCTCCCTGCCGACGAGCTTGGCGCGCTTGAGCGTCTGCATCGCGTGGGAGAACTCCTCCGCGTTCGACATGGAATGCTGGTTGGCCAGGGCCACGACCGGCAGATGCGTCAGCACGGGGCGCCCGAAGCGGCTGTACACGTAGCCTTCCCCGCCCGCGCCGCGGCAGAGGCACCGCACGTGCCTCTGCCCGCAGAGCATGTCCAGGAGCCTGTCGGTCACGAACCCGCCGCAGTTGAAGCGCACGTCGATCACCACGCCGTCCTTGCCGAAGCATTCGGCGAACGCTTCGTCCGCGAAGGCGTCGGCCGACTTGGAATCCATCGCGTCGATCGCGAGATATCCGAAGTTGCCGGCGGCCCTGGTCCTGTCGCGCATGCGCTCGATCCCGGCTTCGCGCATGAGCTTGCGTACGGTCTCGAACGTCGCGGCCTCGACTTCTATGCCGATTGGCGCCTTCTCGCCGGCGCGTTTCACGGAAAACCTGAACTTGTGCGGCATGCACACGTTCATCGCTGGCGCGTAGCCGGTTCCGGACGACACCGGCTTGCCGTCCACGGAAAGTATGATGTCGCCCGGCATCAGCCCGGCGGCGCCGCGCGCGGCCGGCGAGCGCGGCACGACGTCCTTCACGAGCCATCCTTCGCCGCGGTGCGCCGGATCGAGGCGCGCGCCGGTGTGCGCTGTCGTCGTCTGCCAGTCGCCGGACTTCACGTCGCGCCGGGGCCACGGGGAGCTTGTGTTTTCCCAGTATCCGTTGTGCGAGGCGTCGATCTCGCCGATCGTCAGCGACATGATTTTGCGGAAAACCGACCAGTCCGGGGCGTTGCGCGCCGCAGGCGCGTATTTCTCGCGAACCGCCTCCCAGTCCATTCCGCGGAGCGTCGGGTCGTAGAACGAGTTCCGCAGCGTGGCCCACGCCGAAAGGAACCCGAGTTCGAGGTAGTCCGGAATGTCGACCGTCTTGCGGACGGTGAATCCCAGCTTCTTCCCTCCGTGCGCCGGAAGCCTGTCCACCTGGCAAAGCTGTCTTTCGCCGTTGCGCAGCTTGATCCATTTCATCATCACTGTTTCGCAGTCGAGCATCTTTTCCGGGTTCTTGCAGTCCGGCAGTTTCACCTTGTGCGTTTTCCCGCCGGACGAATACGCAAGGGTCCTGCCGTCGTGCGAAAAACACGGCCGCCAGCCTTTGATGCCCGTGTTGCGCACGCGTCTGTACAGGCCGTCGAACACGATCCGCGGCGGGCCTTTGCGCGGTTCGCGCCCTGCGGCCTCGGCGTCCTCGTCGGCCGGATCGAGATATGCGTAGAACAGGCGGTAGTTCCCGCCGCTCGACTTGCGCTCGCCGCAGAACGCCAGGATGCGCCCGTCCGGCGACCACGCAGGGTTGCAGTCCCACATGATGTTGCGCGACACGTTGTACGGCTCGGGCGCGGGCCGGCCCTTCCCGTCCTTCTCCCACGACGGGATTATCCAGATGTCGGTGTTCAGATACCCGTCCGCGAGCGACGCGGCCACGTACTTCCCGTCGGGCGACCACGCCATGTCTTCGAACGATGTCGCCGGCACCTTCGACACGCACCGCGCACGGGCGTTCGTGCCGGCGAACGTGATGATGCCTGTGAGGTCGGTCCATGCAAGCGTGGCGCCGTCGGGCGAAACGGACAGGTTGCGCCTGCACTGTCCGTCGGAAGCGAGGCGCTTGCGGACGAATTCACTGTTCTTCGACCAGGGCTGCGACGGGTCGGCGCGGTGCGCCACCCACACGTCCGTCCCGTCGCCGCGGTCGGACAGGTAGTAGAGGGCGTTCCCGTCCGGGGAGAAGCAGCAGTCGCGTTCGTGCGTGCGCGAGGAGCCGTGCACGAGCGCCGGCTCGCGCTTGCCGGCGTCCATCACCCACACGTCCCCGCCGGCGGTGAACGCCACTTCGTCGCCGTTCCCCGCGAACGAGCAGTTGCCCTGTCCGTAGTCGTTGTCGAGTTTCGAGTACGTGCGGCGGTATTCGCGCCAGCGCCCGGGCGCCGTTCCGGCGGGGTGTAGCGTCACCGGCTCGGGCGCAGGGTTCTCCGCCGATGGATCCATGCGCATGAAGTCCATTCCGACCCTGAACACCATGGTGCGCCCGTCGCGGGACAGTGACGGATGGTATACGTGCTCGCGCGTGAAATGCGTCAGTTCGCGGTCGCCTCCGCCGTCTATCCGCCGGAAGTGGATGTTGCGCACGCCGCGCCTGTCGTTCGTGTAGTAGAACCCCTTGCCGTCCGGCGCCCACATCGGGTTCGCCTCGTTGTCGATGGTCCGGGCAGCGGGCGCGAACGTCCGCGCCTTGCGGTCGTACAGCCAGATGTCCGTGTTGCACTGCGTCTTGGAGCCCGCCAGCCTTTTGCGGGTGTCGGGCATGAAGGTGCTTGCGCCGTATACGAACAGCACCTTGGAGCCGTCCGGCGAAACGGCCGGGCGCGTGGCCGGGACGTCGAACAGCGGCTCTTCCCGCCCGGAACCGTCCATCGACGCGAGGAACGCGCAGGTGGATTCGCGCAGGTTCGCCCCCATGCCGCTCGCGAAGTCGCGCTTCCCCGTCGCAGTCATGTATCTGCCGTCCGGGGTGTAGCCGCACGGCAGCATGCCCTCCGAATGGAACGACACCTGGCGCAGTGCGCCGGCAGGGCGGCCGTCCCGGGGAAGATCCATCTCGAAAAGCTTGTATCCTCCTGCGCGGTTGGACATGAACGCCACGCGTGCGCCGTCGGGCGAGACGCATGGCGCGTATTCGTACGAGTCGCCCGACGTGAGGGGCGTCGCGGTTCCGCCGGCCGCCGGCGCGCGCCAGATGTGCCCGCACCATTCGAATACGAAGAACGAGCCGTCCGGCGCCACCGACGTCGAAGAACCGAGATATATCCGGGACCAGTCTTTCGCGGCGGGCGCGGCGTTTCCGGCGCGCCCTCCCCCGGCGAGTCCTGCGACAAGCGACGCGAGGGCAATCTTGAGAATTTTATCCATGCCGGTATCATACCAGAATACACCGCCCGCATAAAGACATTTCGCCATTCCATCCGCCGCCGGTGCGACCCGGCCGGAACGGGAAGTTGAATTTCCCGCGGGAATATGCGATAATGCGCACATCTTCAAAATTCGCCGGAGTGTCGAATGGAATCTTCAGAAAACTTCATGGCGGGCGGGGCGCTTACAAGAAGATCGTTCTTGGGCGGCGCGTTCACCGCAGGGGCGGCGGCGCTCGCGCCGCATTCCGTGTTCTCCGCCGGCACGGACGCAAAACGCGGGCGCATTCTCCTCGGCGCATGCCTTACGGGACGCGATGCCGTCGAGACGATGAAGTCGATCGGCTTCGACTTCTGCGAAGGCGGCGTGGCCGACGCGGTGAATCCCTTCCGGAACGGCGAATGGTGGAAGAAAAGGCGCGACGAACTCCGTTCGCTCGCGCTTCCCGTGCGCAGCCTGGCGGGGTTCATACCCGGGAAATTCCGCCTGACCGGTCCGAAGGCGGACCATGCGCCGGCGCTCGACTACGCCGTGAAAGCCTTGGAAAGAGCCTCGGAAATCGGCGTGAAATACGTCGTCCTCGGTTCCGGCGCGGCAAGAAACGTGCCGGGAAAGAATCCGTCGAAGGAAGAGCTTGGAAAAGGCGTGCTGCAGTTCACGGACTTCTGCCGCGCCCTCGCAAAGCGCATGGAGGGCGTCCGCGGCGTCACCGTGTTGGTGGAGCCGCTGCGCGCCAGAGAGTCGAACATCGTCAACACCGTCGCGGAAGGGAAGAAGATCGTAGACGCGGCCGGCTCCCCGAGAATCCGGCTTCTCGCCGACATCTTCCACATGATGGAAGGGAACGACGGCCCAGACGGCATCGCCGCCGCGGGCCGGGCGATAAAGCACTGCCATGTCGCGGAATGCGGCACCAGGAGCTTCCCCGGCGACAATCCCGCCGCGGCGGCCCGCCTGGAACCGTATTTCGCCGCGCTCAAATCCATAGGATACGGCGGCGGCGTCAGCTGCGAGTGCGGCTGGCGAAGGAAGAACATCGCAAAACAACTCGAAACCGCGTTCAAGACGCTGAAAGGAATGATATGAACGGAAGCGAAACCACACGCCGCGACTTCTGCAAAGGCGCGGCCGCCGGGATAGCCGGCATCCTCGCGGCGGGCGCCGCCCCGTCGCTCTACGCCGCAGGCGCAAACTCGAAGATCCGCGTGGCCTGCGTGGGCTATTCGGACCGCTTCCGCGCGACGCTTCTCCCGTGCTTCCTCGGACATGCCGGGAAAGAGGGCTTCGAGATGGTCGCCGTGGCCGACCTCTGGAAAAAACGCCTTTTCGAAAAGGCCGTCCCGGAGATGGAAAAGCGCACCGGCGGCAAGATACAGGCCTTCAGGAGCGACGAGGAGCTTTACGAGAAAGGCAAGGACATCGACGCCGTGATAATATCCACGGCCGACTTCCAGCACGCCCGCCACGCCGCGCGCGCGGTCGAGGCCGGCAAGGACGTCTACTGCGAAAAACCCATGGCGGAGGACATGCGCTCGGCGAATCTGCTCCTCGACGCCGTCGATGCAAAACGCAAGGCCGGTTTCGCGCCCGGCGCAGTCCTCCAGATCGGTTCGCAGCGCCGCAGCGGCGCCGCCTACCATGCCGCGAAGCAGTTCCTCGAAAGCGGCAGGTTCGGCAGGCTTGCGTACGTGGATCTTTGCTGGAACGTGAACCAGTCCCGCCGCTGGCGCCGCGACGAAAAACTCGTGAAGTCCCTCCGGAAGGAGGATGTCGACTGGAACGCCTGGCTTCTCGACCGCGATCCGTCCGAATACGGATTCGACCCGCGCAAGTATCTCGAGTTCCGCCTGTTCTGGCCTTTCTCCAGCGGCATCCCGGGCCAGTGGATGTGCCACCAGATCGACACCGTCGGGTGGTTCACCGGCCTGAAGCATCCGCTGAGCGCCGTCTCGTCCGGCGGCATATACGCCTGGGACGACGGCCGCCAGAGTTTCGACACGTTCACGACGATTCTCGAATACGGTCCGTCCAAGCTCAACGGCAAGGGGTTCCAGGCGGTGTTCTCCTCGCGCCAGACCAACCAGGAGCGCGGGAACGTGGAAAGGTACTACGGACCCGACGGGGTGATCGACCTTTGCAGGGGCACGTACACCCTGTACAAGAAGCGCAAGACCGCCAAGCTCGCCCAAGACTACAAGGCGGCCGAGACCGCGGCCGACACCGGGGCCGATCCGCTCGCTTCCGCGCACATGCTCGACTGGATGAAGTGCATCAAGGAACGCAAGAACCCCAACGCGCCCGTCGAGGCCGGCTACGGACACTCCGTGGCGCTGATAATGTCGAACGCCGCCTGCCGCACGGGCATGAAGGCGTCTTTCGACGAAAAGACTCGCCAGGTCGTCGTGGACGGCAAGCCCTGGACGGGCTACAAGGCCGTCTGACGGTCCGTCCCTCCCCCGCGGGCCGGGATCGCCGGCCGGGAACCGGCTTCAAAGCATCGCAAGGAGCGCTTTGCAGCCGGTTTCCACGTCTTCGTACGTCTGCGCGAAATCGCCGGTGTACCAAGGGTCCGCGATGTCGCGGGGAGAGCCGGCGAACTCCAGGAGCTTGCGCAGCTTCCTTATGTCGGACGGATACACGCTGTGCGGAAGGTCCGCCATGTTCATGCCGTCCATGCCTATGATCAAGTCGTAGCCGTGGGCGCGTTCCGGCGTAAGCAGCCATGCGGCGCGCGGCTCGAACGGTATGCCGCGCCGTGTCAGCTCCGCGCGCGTGCCGCGATGCATGTCGTGGCCGATTTCGTCGGTGTGCAACGCGGCCGAGGCGACCGTCACGTCGTCCCTCCCCGCCTTGCGCAAAAGGTCTTTCATCACGAACTCGGCCATCGGGCTCCGGCAGATGTTGCCGTGGCATACGAAAAGCAGTTTCATCGAAATGTCGTCTCCGTTCCTGTCTCGATCCTCCCGTGCGCGCGCCTGCCGCGCACGAGACTTGATTTTACCGAAACCGCGGCGATAATGGAAGCCTCTATTCTCCGCCCCTCCCCCGCAATCGCATTTCAGTGCGGCCGTGCGATTTCTTGTCTTTATGCCTGTTGTCTTTACGCCTGCGAAACTGTATAATTGGCACGGATTCTTTCCTTCCGCGGCGGAGGGCGGCGGCGAAATGCCGCAGGTCCTGCCGCGGGATGCAAACGAGGTGAATCGACCATGAGAAAAACTTTTTGCCGGTGTCTTGCGCTGATTGCGATGCTGTCCGCCTGCGACGTCTATGGCATATACTACAAGAGCGGCACACGCCGCACCCCGTACTCCGCGGGAACTTCCGGCCAGCGTGCAGACAGCAGTACGATAGGAGGGCCACTTACCAGACACAAGTGCGACTATTGCGACAGGGCCGGCGTGAAATACTTGATAAAAGGCCGGGAGATGAATCTGTGCTCCGCCCATTATTGCAGACGCCACAAGCGGCCCCAGCCGGACGGCGACGGGACGTGCGAAGTCTGCGCCAAGGAAAACGCGGCCCGCAGGGAGAAAGCGCGCATCGAAGAGGAACGCCGCGAAAAGGAGCGCATGGCGAAACTCGAGGCCAGTCTCGCCGCGGCGTTCTCGAACCGCAACGCCCGCGCCGCCGCCGTTCTCGCCGGCCTGCCTCCGGGCGCCGCTCCGGACTTCGAATCCTTCCTGCATCTCAAGTTCGGCTCCCCCGGGGTCTGGCTCTCGGGAGATTCCGTATTCGTACGCAAAGACAACGGGCAGACCGTTTCGGCAAAGCCGGCTTCCTCGGGCGGCGGCGCCGGCCGCGTCTCCCGCCGCTACGAAGTTTCTGGAAGGGGCGTGAAATACCGCGGGTTCCAGCATGTATACCTTTATTTCACCCCGCAGACGCGGCTGCTGTGGAAGGTGGAGATATGCGACAACGAATCGCGTCTGACCGACGAAGACGAAAGGAAGATAATCGAGGCCAATTTCCAGCGGCGCTACAATGCGCAGTTCAAGCCGGCTGTCGACGGGACCGCCGGAAAACTCGAGATGCGCATCGGCGACTGCGTGCTTGTCTGGAACGGAGCCGGGGTTTCGGGGTTGCAGCCGCGGAACAAGCCGCGAATGGGCGATGTCTGGCAGGCCGCCGCCGGATTGGAGGAAGTCCGCGTAGAGCCGCGACTCTCCATGAAAGACCTGCGGCTTGAAAAGCTCGCCGTTTCCGAAAGCCGGTCGATACGCTCGCACCGCATCATGGACGAGGTGCGCAGCAGCCAGGAAGATCTGTAGAACCGGCGTCCGCCCCTCCCCCTTCCGGGACGATGCGGCAAACGCATTGAAAACGGTTCTTCCCATTGTAGACGCTTGGATGTTATTGATGCGCCGGCAGTACGATTGCATCGTTTCCCCATGCGCGCGGGCGCGTAATATGGTATCATATTGACGTTTTCAGCCGTCGGCGGCAGGGCCTGCGGCTATATCGCGAAAACGACGAATGTTCTTTCCCATCGGCGGGAAGAGCCTGCATGGAACCCCGCCACCGGGCCGAAAGGCCGAAACCCCGGAACGGGCCGCGCACACTGGCGCCCGGCACGGGGAGCCGAGAATCCCGAAAGGACTCTGGCGAATCCTCTGTAGCGGAGCAATCCGCGAAGGAGGAGACGTACGCAATCTTGCGTATTTGGCTTCACTTGAAAATCGCCAATTTTTCATACAAAAAGCCGAGTATGTGAGATGCGCTGCGTGTGCAAGCCACACGTGGCGTGTCTTTTATTCGTGTTTTTTGTAGGGCGTTTGGCGATGCCTCAAGTGAAACATGGATTTACAGGCACGCCACGTTTCTTTTCCGCGTCGATGCGACGGGCCTTGTGCCGGAGGCGCGGAGAAGAAAAGGACGAGCCGTCAATACAACTGGCTATCAGGCGAAGTATTTCGCGTATGCCTTGACGCGCGAGGGCGGACAGGGCTTGGACATGAAATTTACATGTCGTGGCGGGCTCCCAATCTGCCGCGCTACATGAAAATTGAATAAAAACTTAAAAATTCCACACTAAAATGAATTGACTTTATGTTCAAAGAAAAAGATATTGTCTGTCTGTTATCGGATCCAGCCAAAAAAGGTGTCGTGATATCTGTCTCCTGTGAAGGAGCCGATGTCCAATATTCTGTCTTTCTTGACGGAAAGATTCAAAGTTTCTTCGAAGAACAACTCCGTCCGGCTTCAGCCATCAAGACTGAGTGGGTTGATCGACAGACGTTCCAAGCATACCTCACAAGCAGCCTCATCAATACACCTTCAGCAAGGAATTTATATTCGCTGAATGCAGCGCGCATTGATTATGTCCCATATCAATTTCGTCCGGCTTTGAAAATCCTCAAGGCGGACGAACCGCGAATCCTTATTGCAGATTCAGTTGGCGTCGGCAAAACAATAGAGGCCGGTTTGATTATAAAAGAGCTTCAGGCCCATTCAGATCTAAACCGGATTGCCATCATCTGCCCGAAGCCGCTCGTTGCAGAGAAGAAATGGGAATGCGAAATGCGGGAGCGCTTTGACGAGGAATTCGTACCTCTTGACAGTATGGCACTAAGGCAAGCACTATCTGATACCGATCGCGATGGCGAATGGCCGGCCCGCTTGTCGCGGGTAATCATTCCGTATTCGATTTTCGATGACATGACATTTGCCGGAAATATTGGGAAAGCCGGTAAAAACCGGAAAGGACGTATCTATGGATTGCAAGATGTCATTAAATTGCTCCATTTCAACCTTGTGATCGTTGACGAGGCCCACCATATCCGAAATGGCAGCGATCAAAAAGATAAAGCATTTGCTTACAAATGTACGAAGATTTTCTGCGAGAGAGCCGACGCAGTAGTGATGCTGACAGCTACTCCGATCCAGAATTCCACACACGACCTTTATACGCTTCTCAATGTTCTTCGCCCAGACCTGATTTTCGATGAGACCACATTTGAATCGATGGGGGAACCGAATTCACATGTGTCGGCCATCTCCCGCCTTGCGCGCTCCGCGGCCAATGGATGGCGGAGGGCGGCTCTGGACGAATTGGGAAAAATCGAGGCAACCGCATGGGGGCGTGCATACTTGGTCAAAAACCCCTTGTTTGAGAAATGTCGCACCAAATTGATCCAGACAAAGGAGCTAACCCGTGATGAACGCGTACAGCTCATATCAGACATCGAGGAACTCCACAGTTTCAATTCAATCATCAACCGCACCCGTCGCCGTGACATCGAAGACTTTTGCGTTCGTGAGCCAAGAACGATTGAAATTCCTTTTACCAGATATCAGGCAAAGCTCCACGACGCAGTCCTGTCGTTCGAACGGTCGGCTTTGGCAGCCATGCATGGCGACCGTTCCGTCGCATTCATGATGTCAACAATAAAGCGACAGGCTGCAAGTTGTATCTTTGGACTGGCGCCATTCATCAAAAACATTCTGGAAAGGCGTATTGCGCAGATTGATTCGGCCGACCAAACCGCTGAAAAAACTGTTGAGCTCGGAAAAGCCGCTGTAGCCATGCTGAGAAACATGGCCGAGGAAGTGATTGCCCTGGCCGATAATCTCCCGCCGGAAGACCCCAAGTTCGATGCGGTCCTCAATGTAATCCTTGAAAAGCAGACCCACGAAAAGAACAAAATCATGCTTTTCAGTTCCTTCAAGCACACTTTGTCCTACCTTCGCGGAAAATTTAGAGAAAAAGGAATTCGCGTTGGACAGATAGATGGCGATGTGCAGGACGAAGAACGCCGTGAGCTTCGCCGCCGTTTCATGTTGCCGAAAAGCGACCCGGAGGCGTTTGACATGATGTTGTTCACTGAGGTCGGCTCCGAAGGTCTCGACTATCAGTTCTGCGACATGATGGTCAACTATGACCTTCCGTGGAATCCTATGGCTATTGAACAGCGCATCGGGCGCATCGACCGCCGCAAACAAACTTCCGCCAAGGTGTGGATTGTAAATGTCATCACACCAGGAACGGTTGACGCCGACGTTTACAACAGATGCCTTGCCAAACTTGGAGTGTTCACTGAATCCATAGGCGATTGCGAGGAAATTCTCGGCGAACTCGGCAACGATATCAGGACAATAGTGCTGAACGAATCGCTGACTGACGACCAGCGGCAAAAGAAACTTGAGCAGATGGCCGACAACGCTGTCCGGCTGACTCAGGCCGAGATGAAGTTGGAGGAAGAGCAAAAAT
Source organism: uncultured bacterium (assembly GCA_902799715.1). GTDB lineage: Bacteria > Verrucomicrobiota > Kiritimatiellia > RFP12 > UBA1067 > CADCBS01. The sequence goes on from CADCBS010000011.1 coordinate 30,308, forward strand.
CGTTCTTTGGACTTGATTTGTCGAACTTCAAAGACGCGAAGGCCATCGAAGAGGCGCAAAGCCCGTGGCTCTCTTCAGGCTGTATCCGGGGACTCGTCTCGTATTATCTCAACAAACGGATTGCGCCAGGCACATATTTTCTCGGCACAGGACCGAAAAAGACGCTTCGACTCTCTCGCGAGGCAAAAGAAGTGCTGCTTGACGACTTGCGTTCTTCCAAACTACCAAGAACCGCAGCGTATCTGAAGTTTCAGTCGTTCCTGAAGGACATCGACCAGACATGCACTGCAACTTTCGACAGAGAGTTCGCTCAACAGGAACCGCGCTCCGTCTTTTTCACCCCTATGCATCCTTTGGTGAAAATAGCCGCTAGATATTTTGAAACGACCCGGACAGGCGCCGAGCCATGCATCTCGTTCCGGTGTTCTCGGTGCCTTCTGCCTGATGTCCCGCCCGGCCGGTATCCATTCGCGGTATACGCTTGGAACTACAAAGGATTCACCTCGCAATTCAAGATGGTGACTATTCCCCTTGACGAAAAACTGCAAGCGAGGCTACCCAGCATAGTGCAAGGCGCGGAAGAGTTCGTGCCGTCCGAAGACGCTTCCTCCCTGTGGAAAGACATAGCGCCAATCCATGCGCAATTATGGCGCAATGCCAAAGACGCATGGATCAAGGAGACAGAAGAGCAACTGGTGTACAAGCGCCAGTCGAGGCTTCTCAGCTTAACGCGCAAGAAGGCCGTTTTGGAGAGGAAACTCAATCTCGCCGCCGATCCGCGAGTCTTGCGCATGCTTAATGTGCAGATTGCCGACGAGACGGAACGATACGAGACGAAATGCGCGCACGACAATGAAATCGCGCGGCGCGCGGATATCGTCTTCCGCAAGATTGCCAATGGCTTGATAATCGTTGAAGGGTGATGAAATTTATTCAGCAAGGATTCAGGAGGAACCGCAAAATGGAAATCAATCGAGGCATAGCAGGGATACAGGAAAATAGGCGCAAGCTCTTTGTAGGGCTAGATGCAAACAAAGGATTTGAGCAAGGACTCCACGACACTGCGCAAGATCAGTATGCGGGAAATTGCCACTTCATATACGAACTTCTACAAAATGCCGAAGACGCCGGAGCTTCGCATGTTGAATTTACGCTTGCCGAGGATTCTCTGGAGTTCCGCCACGACGGGAAGCGTCTGTTCAACCTGAATGATGTTGATTCCATAACCGGTTACCACCAATCCACAAAAGGCCAGGATTATGATGCTGTAGGCAAGTTCGGCATGGGTTTTAAATCTGTATTCTCATGTACGCAGGCACCGGAAATACATTCTGGAGATTTCCACTTTCGCATTCGCCGGATGTTTTATCCCGATACGGAAAATGTAAGAACCGACGAGCGCTTGGATGGTTGGACAAAGTTCGTTTTCCCTTTCGATCTTCCTAAACAATCGCCAAAAGAGATATGCAATAAAGTGCGGAAAGGATTGTCGGAAATAAAGGGCGAAACACTTCTGTTCCTCAAAAAAATAAAGGAGATTGAATGCCTGTTTGACGGAGGGACGGCATATCTGCACATTGTTCGCGAGGAATGCGGGCATGTCATCAGAATCAGAATGACGGATTCTGCCCGCAGCCTTCCCGACATCTATTATCTCAAGTTTGTCCAGAATACCACTTCGCAAAGTTCTAACACGGGCGCTTCCGCTTCTTATGAAATAGCTGTCGCTTTTGGCCTATCGTTGCGCTCGGACGCAGATCGATCTCGGGCTGTTTCGCAGTTGAGTCCGGAAGACTTCTCTATCAAGCCAATAGCCGGACAGGTGTTTGTGTATTTCCCAGCTGACAGAGAAGATTCGCATTTGAAGTTCCACATCAATGCTCCATTCGCCACCCCAATGTCCAGGGAAAACCTTTCTGACACCAACGCCGGCAACGACTGGCTTCTTGGACAATTGGCTGAATTGACCGTCACCTCACTGCCGTTTCTGCGTGACAATCAGTTGCTTGATGTCGATACACTTGGCATATTCCCGACGGAAGACGATCACTTGCCTGAAAAATACAAAGTGTTTGAAAATCGTATCATAGACGCATTCATCAATCAGCCATTAACCCCTACGAAGTCCGGCGGCCACAAGCCGGCCAGGCAGCTCATCCGTTCTGAAAACAGAATGTCTGAACTTTTTTCCGACGAGGACATGTCTGCGCTTTATCCAAGATTTCAAGCACCTGTCTGGGCCAAGGCTCCAATGAACAATTCAAGAGAACACAAGTTTTTGTCCCGGCTTCAGATGGAGGTGTTTGGCGATGCAGAACTCAAAAAAATTGTTTCGGTTGTTGAAGAAGAACTCCCGAACAGTCGCTTAGGAAAAAAACTTACGTTGCGCAAGAATCTATTACTTAATCTCCAGTTGGCCAATGAATATACGATTGTGAACGAGCCATTCGATATTCCACTTGCCAAATCTTTCGTTGCACTCGTCAAATCTTTCTCTGACGATAAATTACTTAGGCTGTACCGGAAATTCTCCGTTTTCGAGTTCAAGGATGAGTACGGGAGGCGAGGCACGATGCGTTTTTTGCCCGTGTTCAAGGCAAACGACGAATGCTTCTATCCGTCCGATGAATTGTATTTGATGCCAGCACTGTCAAAATGCGGCGATGTCGGCTCTGTCGTTGGCGGCGTCAAGTTTCTGAAAAAAATTTATGATAATTCGGACGAAAAGCTAATTGCTTTTTTTAGAAGGATTGGAATTTCCGACTACGCACCCGATAAATTTTTGGAAGATATGATCGTAAGGGACGATCTGTTTCTTAAGGACCATGAATTCAATCCCGCAGACGCAGACCGTCATATTCGGAATATACAACTGTTGATTGCATCTTACAAAACCGATCCACGATGTTTGGAGCGCTTTCAAGAATTCCTGTGGATAGGCAAGGACACGAAAGGCAATGCTAAACTATTTCCAGCCTGTGAAATCATCATTGACGAGCCTTATGAATCTACCGGCATGCGAAATCTTTGGCCGGCATACAGCAACAAATACATGCTGTCGGAATTCTACAGGGAGATGTTGTCAGGGCAGGAACTCCGTCTGCTAGCGGAGATTTTCCGTAAATTTGATTTTGTCCGCGACATAAAGTGGTCGTACATAGATAAGAGCGGGGATTTTTCAGTCGAAGGACATCCCCGGCATTCAGAACTTGCTCTTCCTGCCGGACGAAAGCGGCGATATCCTTACTATTCTGATTGCGACATTGAAAACATCGACAATCTTATTAACGCGATTAATGACGATGTTTCGAAGAGACTTTGGAAGCTGGTTTGCAGACTTAAAGAAACCGATGAAGCTTCTCGCCATCCATTTAAAGCGAAATGCCATTACAGCGATCAGTGTTCAAGAGAATCCGATTCGTTGCTTGTATGCCATTTGCAAGAAAAAGCGTGGATTAAAGATGTCAGCGGGAAATGGTGTCGGCCTGCTGATGTCAGTTGGGAGACGCTTCACCATCAATATGAACCCCGCGAGATCTGCCCTGGACTAAACGTCATAAATTTTGGCTCAAAAACAGATAAAGCCTTGTTACAAGACAAAACCAGCCAAATAGCTGTTTCATCCATAGCGAAAGGACTTGGATGCGACAGCTCGGAACTACGTGAAATGATAGAATTGTATTTGGAGGCGAAGAAGGGCGGTATCGATTATAGAAGTTTATTGAAAAATGAAATTCGCAAAGCGGAAATGCCTGAAGGCTGTGTGCGGAATACCGAACGCCGGCAAACACATGTAAGAGATGATTACAGAGATGCACCACACCAGGAATATGGAATGCGACTTAGATCCGTCCGTTCAAGTGCCTGTGCCGAGATGGCACAAAGAGCGAAGGCTCGTCTTGAAAGGGATTATACAGATGAAGAAGGGAAAATGCGCTGTCAGTTGTGCAGACAACCGATGCCATTCAACAAACGCGATGGGAAACAATTTTTTGAATGTGTTCAAATATTGCGAAATATGGACAAGGAGACGCCAGATCAATATCTTGCCCTTTGTCCATGCTGCGCGGCCGTATACGATGAATGGATTCGTCAATACAAGGAAAACGCGGACGCTCTCTTGAATAAAATAGTTGTGCTACAAATCGCAGATGGGCAGGGTTCCGTTGCCGTTCCATTGCCTTGCCGTGGCACGACATATTGCCCAAATTCACCTTTGCGTGGAATGGGGCTATATTTTACAGGAACACATTTCACAGATCTGCAATGCATAATAAAGGAAGCGATTAGGCAAAAACAATAAATCCATAATGACACTGAATCTTCAAATTAAACTGCGGCTTGAACTCGGACGCTACGATTTCGCTGTTCCAAAGAATCGAGCCGACGAAGCATGCTTGAACTCCCGAAGAGCCTGTCTGTCATGGCAATCCGCGGCGGCTTGTTGGCCTGAGACATGGGTCGGTCGGCGTTGGTTCCTAATACGGAACGTGGTAAAATGCTACCGAAATCCGTAATAGGAAGGAGTCGAAAACGGTAGCTTCTTGGAAAAGAGATGTGAAATGAACCCAACACGTAAAAAAGGAAAGGAGTCGGGAATGTCTGGAGCGGAATTGCCCGGACTCGCAAAGGTGATTTAAGGTGTGATGATGTTGAGTGACGGAAAGAGTGCGCGAAAGTCATCTGCATTGCGGGTGATGAGTCCGTCGTTGGCCTGTGCGAGCGCGCCAATCATCACGTCGGCGACGGGACGGCGCGCGGTCTTGCCAGATTGCTTGCGCTGGATGTGGTCGTTCCATGCGGCATGCGCAAGCGAAAGGTCGTCCTCGCCGAATTCCGGCGGAAGGTCGATTCCGATTTCAAAGAGGAAATCGCGTTCGCGCGTTTCGTCGCCGAGAAAGGCGGGCGAAAGCTCCACGTACGTGAGCGGCGAGATGACGAGCCCGCCTTCGGCATACTTCTCAAGCACTTCGGCTGATGCGAGGCCAAAGGTTGGGTCTTGCTCAAGTACGTCAAGAATGACGCAGGTGTCGACGACCATGCTCACGGGCGTTCCCCATCGCGAAGTTCATCCATCCACTCGGCGGTCGTGCGCGGCTTGCGGAAGGTGGACGCATAGCCGAGCATGGCCATTGCGCCTTTGCGTGCGCGCTTGCGGACAATCGTTACCACGCATGTGTAACGATCTTGTCCACAATTCCACAATAGCGTCGTTCCCGGCGTCATCTGCATGGATTCGCGGATTGATGCCGGGATTGAAACTTGACCGCGCTCGGTCACTTTAGTCACCAAAGTTTTCATGCGGCGTATTGTACATCATGTCGTTTATCATGTCAACGGAGAGGCGAAGGTTCAGGCGGCGCTCGCGGACAAGGCGGGGACCGGTATTACGACGATGGCGATTCCATCTCCAAGCGCCGCTACAAGGAAGGGCAGTATGCGATACCGTATTCGGGCGAGGAGGTGAAGCTCCACTGGGCGAATGCCGACCTGTGCTGCACGATTCCAGACGCCAAAAACGTCAATTTGCGTTTTGCGCGGTTGTTTGGTATACTCTCGCGAAATCACCCATAACAGGATGGATTCGCCGAATGTCGATAGTCTTAGGATTGCCGAAGGGAAGCCTGCAAGAGGCGACCTTTTCAGTGATGAAACGGGCCGGGTTCAACGTAACCTGCTCGTCACGCTCGTATGTACCCTCGATTGACGATCCCGAAATAACATGCCGCCTTCTCCGTCCGCAGGAGATGCCGCGCTACGTGGAACTGGGGCTTCTCGACGCGGGCATAGCCGGCTACGACTGGATATACGAGAACGGCGCCGACGTGCACGAAGTGTGCGAGCTGAACTACTCGAAGGCCACGTCCAACCCCGTGCGCTGGGTGATCGCCGTCCCGAACGATTCGGACATCAAGAGCCTGGAAGACCTGAACGGCAAGCGCATCGCGACGGAGGCCATCGGCTTGACGAAGCGCTTCCTGAAGGAGCACGGCGTGAAGGCCGAGGTGGAATTCTCGTGGGGCGCGACGGAAGTGAAGGCGCCCGAGCTCGTGGACGCCATCGTAGACCTCACGGAAACGGGTTCGTCGCTCCGCGCGAACAACCTGCGCATACTCGACACGATTCTCACCTCGACCACGCGGCTGTTCGCGAACAAGAAGTCCTGGAAGGACGGCGCCAAGCGCGCGAAGATCGAACAGATCGCCATGCTGCTGACCGGAGCGCTCGCGGCGGCCCGCCGCGTCCTGCTGAAGATGAACGCCCCGGCGGCCACGCTTTCCGAGGTGGTCAAAGCCCTTCCCGCCCTGCACGCCCCCACGGTGAACAAACTCAACGACCCGGAGTGGTTCGCCGTGGAGACCGTGGTGGAAGAACGCCTGGTGCGCGACCTCATACCGGTGTTGCGCACCGCCGGCGCGACGGGCATCATCGAATTGCCTTTGAACAAGGTGATTTTCTGAACAACAAAAACTGACATCCCGAAAACCAAGGAGACGAAGATGGGTTCCATCAAGAAAAAGCGCCGCAAAAAAATGTCGAAGCACAAATACGACAAGCGCATGAAGGCGCAGCGCCACAAGAACAAGTGAAACGAACCCCGGCTTGCAAAAGCCGGGGGCGTTTTTTTCGCAGGGCGCGGAACGCCGGGCGGTTCAGCCGAACAGGGCTTCGGCCTGGCGCACCAGGCCCATCGCGTCCTTGGAATAGAAGTCCGCGCCGATCTGCGCCGCGTAGGAGGCGGTGAGGACGGCGCCGCCGACCGCCACCTTGCATCCGGGAAGCTCCCGGTGGAGCAGCGCGACGGTCTCTTCCATGTACGGCACGGTGGTGGTCATCAGCGCGGAAAGCCCCACGAGGCGCGCGCTTTCGCGCCGTGCGGTTTCGAGGACCTTTTCAGGCGGGACGTCGCGCCCGAGGTCGATCACCTTGAAGCCGTAGTTTTCGAGCAGGGCGCGGCAGATGTTCTTCCCTATGTCGTGGATGTCGCCTTTTACCGTGGCGATGACGATCGGCCCCTTGGCGTGGCCGGCGTCCTGCGACGGCATGGCGGCGCGGACCGCTTCGAACGCCGCGCCGGCGGCCTCGGCGGCCATGAGAAGCTGCGGCAGGAACACCGTTCCCGACTCGAACCCCTTGCCGACATTCTCGAGCGCGGGGGCGATGGCTTTTTCTATCACATCGAGCGGCCCCTCCCCCGAAGCGAGCGCTTCGCGGGCGGCGGCCGCCGCATCGTCCTTCAGCCCGCGCCTGATCGCGGCCGAAACGGGCGGCTCCGCGCCCCCGGCCGCCGGCGCGGCGGCGGCAACCGCCGCGGCG
>CADCBS010000012.1 GCA_902799715.1 uncultured bacterium
ATTAGCGCGGGTCGTCCGCGCACGCCCTGCCGCGCCTCTTCAACTTCTCTATCCAAGAAAGGACGAAACTATGAAACTGTTCGGTCTGCTTCCCAAATGGCTCGGTAATATCTTCAATGGGGTGTCTCATTTCGCTTGCAATTCACGAACCGGACGAAGTTCGTCCGCGGTGCGCGGGGAACGAAATCCCTCCATGGAAGGGCTGCGGCCGGGCGCGGGCGGTTCACGTCCGGGGGAGGGACAGCTCCAGGCCGAATCCTGCGGGCACGTGCGCCGGCGAGTGCGCCACGCAGACCGCGGCCGCCTTCGGATGGGCGTCAAGCCAATCCGCGGCGCGCGCGAGCGCGCGCCGCGCCCTCGCCGGGGAGAGGTTGCAGCACGGCTCGTCAAGCAGGAGAAGCCTGGTCCGGGCGGCGAGCGCGGCGTCCATCTGATCCTCCACCGGGATGCCGAGCATCGTCTCGCGCTCCGCCGACACCACGCCGATGCGCCTGCGGACGTCCTGCATGACGACGCCCTCGTCGCCGCGCCGCTTCCCGAAGACGCGGATGTCGAAAGCGTGCGAGAGCGGCGAATCGCCGGTGATCAAGGCGAGAAGGGTGGTTTTGCCGCTCCCGTTCGGCCCGCGGAGCGTCCATCGCTCTCCCTCGCGCACCGTCCACGAAAAATCCTTGAACAGAACGCGCCCGCCGAAGGAGACGTGCACGCCGCGCATTTCCACCACGGCCTTCGCGTCCGGGATGGGAGGTCGGGGCGCGCCGCGGCCGCGCCTTGTCCATGCGCCCCCGCCGGCCGGGAGCGGCGGAGCGGCGCCTGCCAGCGCGATTTCCGTTCCGCATGGGCGGAGGGCGTCGCCGAGGCGGAGCATCCGCGCGCGCCAGTCCGGGTCGAACCCGCCGAACGGATCGCGCACTTCGATGCGCGCCGGTCCCTTCAGCAAGGCGCGGGCGAGCAGGACGCGGCGCATCTCGCCGTTGGAGAGCGCGTCGAACGGCCGCCGCAGGAGCGGCTTGATCTCCAGGGCCGCGAACACGGCGTCCTTCCTCGCGCGGTAGCCGCGCCTCCAGCCGGCGCGGCGCGCGCCCACCTCGAACGGATTTATCCCGAACACCGAATCGAACGACAGCATGTCCGAGACGAGCCTTTCGCCGTCGCAATGGTAGCGCATGGCCGTCCAGCCGCCGCCTGTCGCCGCGCGCTGCTCGCCGGACGCGAAATACTTCTCGCATTCCCCGCTTTCCGCAGACTCCACGCCGTCGCGCATTCCCGCCATACGATTCCGTCCCGTCCTTTCTTTTTATGTCCCCGCGCGCAAGGCGCGCAACACAAGTATACAAAAACGGACGCGCTTCAGGGACGTCATCTTGCAATTGGAAAAGGCGGCGCGTTATGGTATAATCGCGGGCGTCAACGGCGCGGCGTCCGCGCCACAATCCATATCAGGCATCCAACGCATGAATACCGTATTGGTCGGCGCCCAGTGGGGCGATGAAGGAAAAGGCAAGGTAATCGATTTCCTCACGGCGGAATCCGACGCCGTGGTGCGATTCCAGGGCGGCTCGAACGCCGGGCACACTGTAGTGGCGGGCGGCAGGAAGTACGTTCTGCACATAGTGCCGTCGGGCATTCTGCACGAAGGCAAGATCTGCGTGATCGGGAACGGCGTGGTGATGGACCCCGCCGCGCTCGCGGACGAGCTGGAGGCGGTGCGCGGCTGGGGGTACACCCCGGAAGGCCGCTTCTTCATTTCCGAACGCGCGCATCTCGTGATGCCGTGGCACCGCGCGCTCGACAAGGCGGACGAAGCGGCGCGTCCCGGCGGCTCCAAAATCGGAACGACCGGGCGCGGGATCGGTCCGGCGTATTCGGCGAAGGTGGGACGCGAAGGACTGCGCGCCGGCGATCTGCTCAAGCCGGACTTCCCGGACCTCGTGCGCGCCTGCGTGGAGGCCGCGAACCGCAAGCTGCGCGCGCTGGGCGCGGACGGCGTGGACGCGGACGAGATACTGGCCGGGCTCGTGCCGGTGGCCGCCGCGCTGAAGCCTTTCGTGACCGACACCGTGTCGCTGCTGCACGGGCTCGCCGAAGGCGGAAAGGACATTCTCCTCGAAGGCGCGCAGGCGACGATGCTCGACATCGACTTCGGAACGTATCCCTTCGTGACGTCGTCCAACCCGACGGCGGGCGGCGCGTGCACGGGCACGGGGCTTTCGCCGCGCCAGATCGACCGCGTGGTCGGCGTGCTGAAACTGTACACGACACGGGTGGGGGAGGGGCCGTTCCCGACGGAGCTGACGGACGCCGACGGAGAGACCCTGCGCAGGCGCGGCGGCGAATTCGGCGCCACGACAGGCAGGCCCCGCCGCTGCGGCTGGTTCGACGCCGTGGTGGCGCGCTACGCACGCAGGATAAACGGAGTGGACTTCTGGGCGATGACGAAGCTCGACGTCCTGGACGAGTTCGACACCGTGAAGATATGCACCGGCTACCGCCGCGACGACGGCTTCACGTACGACACGTTCCCCGCGGACCTTTCGGCGCTCGCGCGCTGCACGCCGGTCTACGAGGAGCTGCCGGGATGGAAGACGCCGACTTCCGCCGTGACGAGCTACGACGCCCTGCCGGAGAACGCGCGCAGGTACGTGGAGCGCATCCTCGAGATCGTCGGCGGGAAGCTCGGCGTGCTGTCCGTGGGGCCGGCGCGCGAAACCACGCTCCGCACGGGAATCTGAAGGCACCGCGCCGCGCCATGGCAACGCCTTCGCACATAGCGATCATAATGGACGGAAACGGCCGCTGGGCAAAGTCCCGCGGCAAGCAGCGCCTCGCCGGGCACCGCGCGGGCGCCGACGCCGTGGAGCGCGTCCTCGGCTACTGCTCCGACGCCGGCGTGAAATACCTCACGCTGTACGCGTTCTCCACCGAGAACTGGAAGCGGCCCGCCGCCGAGGTCTCGGGGCTGATGAAGCTTTTCTCGGCGTACCTGAAGAGGAAACTCCACCTTTTCAAGAAGAAGCAGGTGCGCCTGCGCGTGATCGGCAGGCGCGGAGACCTTTCGCCCGCGCTCCAGAAGGAGATAGCGCGCGCGGAGCGCGAAACCGCCGGCTTCGACAGGCAGCTGCTGCTCGCCGTGTCGTACGGCGGACGCGCCGAGATCGCCGACGCCGCCCGCCGCATAGCCGAGGACGCCAAGGCCGGCCGGCTGGATCCGGCGGACATCGACGAGGCGGCGTTCGCGAACTACCTGTACGCCCCGGACGTGCCGGAGCCGGAGCTTATAATACGCACGTCTGGCGAAATGCGCGTATCGAACTTCCTGCTTTGGGAGTGCGCATATTCCGAATTCTACATAACGCCGGTCCTGTGGCCGGACTTCGACCGCGCCGAATTCGACAAGGCCCTTGCGGCCTACGCTTCGCGCGAGCGCAGGCTGGGCGGCGTGGAGGCCGCGCCGGAAGGAGCGAAAAAATGAGCAATCCCGAAAGCGCGGACGCCGCCGTTCCGGCCTCGCTGAAGAAAGGCCCGGCCGCCGTGGCGAAGCGCACGGTCTCGGCGCTCGCGGCGGCCGCCGCCGTCACCGCCCTTTTCCTGCACGCGCCTGTCATGGCGTTCCCGCCGGTCCTCGCCCTGTGCGCGGTCCTGTGCCAGGCGGAATTCTGTGCGATGGCGGCAAGGAAAGTCCCGGGCGTCTCGGCGGCGCGCGGATGCGCGGCCGCGATCCTCTCCTGGCTGATAGCGCCGGCGTTCCTCTTGCGCGGCGCAGGTCCGCTCGTCCCCGCGTTCGCCGCGCCTGCGGCCGCGGCGGCCGTCCTCCTGGCGCTGTCAGCCTTCAAGCCGGGGAACATGCGCGCGGCGCTCGCGGAGGCAGCCGGGCTCGCGTACATCTGCATGCCAGTGTCGTTCTTCATGCTCCTGGCCGTTCCCGGCACGTGCGGCTGCGCAGGCCCGCGCTACGGCGTGCAGCTGCTGTTCTTCGTCCTGGCCACGGTAAAGGCGTCGGACATGGGCGGATACGCGTTCGGCAAGGCGTTCGGCAGGCACAAGCTGTGCCCGTCGGTCTCGCCGAACAAATCGTGGGAAGGGCTTTTCGGCGGCATGTTCGGCTCGGCGCTCGTGGCATGCATATTCTGCGCCTGCGCCGCGGACATGCGAGGCGCGGACGGCGCCTGCCACCGACTCTTCTGGGACTGGCTAACGTATCCGCGCGCCGCGCTCGCCGGCGCGGCGCTCTGCCTGCTGGGGACGGCCGGCGATCTTTTCGAATCGAAGATCAAGCGCATCTGCGGCGTGAAGGATTCGTCCGCGTTCCTGCCTGCCGGCATGGGCGGATTCCTCGACATGTTCGACTCCATAATGTTCGCCCCGGCGGCGTTCTACGCCTTCTGCGCGCTGAACGGCCTCCTCTGACGCTTCGCGATGCTGGATTTCAGAAACGTATCGGTGCACTACGGCATACAGGACGTCCTGGCGGACGTCTCTTTCCGCGTGAACAGGCTCGAGCGCATCGGCGTGGTCGGCCCCAACGGCTCCGGAAAGTCCACGCTGTTCAAGTTGATCCTGGGCGAGCTTTCGCCGGACCGCGGCGAGGTCGTGATCGAGGAGAAGCCGCGCATCGGCTCCACGCGCCAGAACCCCCGGCCGGCGACGCCGGACGAGACGTTGCTCGAATACGCCGTGCGCGGCGTTTCCGGATTCCGCGAGCTCGAGGCCGAGATACATTCGCTCGAAGGCCAGCTCGAAGCGGCGCAGGACTCCGGCGAAAAGAAGCGTATCCTGGCGCGTCTCGGCGAGGCCGAATCTCGGTTCGACCATCTGGGCGGGTACGATCTCGAAACGCGCGTGAAGGTTTCCCTGGGCGGGCTGGGCTTTTCGCAGGAGCAGTTCGACCAGCCGTTCGCGGCGCTTTCGGGCGGATGGCGCATGCGCGCGGAACTGTCGCGCGTGCTCGCGTCCAAGCCCGACCTGCTGCTGCTCGACGAACCTTCCAACTATCTGGACCTGCCGGCCGTGGACTGGCTGCAGCGCTTCCTGAAGCTCTACGACGGCACGCTGATGCTGATCTCGCACGACCGCTACCTGCTGCGCACGCTGACTTCCCGCATCGTGGAGGTGGACTGCGGCACGGCCACGCGCTACGAGGGCGGGCTCGACTGGTATCTGGAGGAGCGCGAGACGCGCTACCGCCACCTTCTGGCCGCGAAAGAAAACCAGGACCGCCACCGCGAACAGCTGCAGCGCTTCGTGGACCGCTTCCGCGCGCAGGCCACCAAGGCCGCCCAGGCGCAGTCCAGGCAGAAGCTCATCGACAAGATCGACGCCGGACGCATAGTCCTGCCAAAGCGCGCCACGACGTCCGGACGCATCCGCCTTCCGGAGCCGCCGCCGTGCGGCGTGGAGGCGGTGCGCTTCGAAAACGTGTCGTTCTCCTACGACGGCGGGCGGGATGTCCTGCACGACGTCTCTTTCACGGTGCCGCGCGGCGCGAAAATCGCCGTGATCGGCTACAACGGCCTCGGCAAGACCACGCTCATGCGCCTCGCGGCCGGAACGCGCAAGCCTACCGCCGGGCGCGTCGTGCACGGCCACAACGTCGTCACGGGATATCTTTCGCAGGAATTCGCCGAAACCATCCCGGCTGACCTTTCCGTGTACCGCAACGCCAAGAACGCCAAGCCCGACGTGCAGGAGAATATCCTGCGCAGCCAGCTCGGCGCGTTCGGCTTCTCCGAGGAAGACATCGAAAAGCCGTCCGGCGTCCTTTCCGGCGGCGAGAAGATACGCCTCGCGTTCCTGCGCATCTTCCTGTCCGCGCCCAACTTCCTGCTGCTCGACGAGCCGACCACGCATCTGGACCTCGACGGACGCAGGCTTCTGCAGGAGGCGCTCGCGAAATACACGGGCACGGTGCTTCTCGTGTCGCACGACATCGAATTCGTCCGCGCGGCGGCGGACGGCATCATAGAAATCACGCGGCGCGGCGTGCGGACTTTTCCAGGCGGGTACGACTACTACCGCGAAAAAACGGCGGGCGAAGCCCAGTCTGCGGCCCAGGACGCGGACGCCAGGACCGGCGCCCCCGACGGGCGGAAGAACGCCCCGGACGGCGACGGCGGCCAGCCGCGCATGTCGCAGAAGGACGCCCGCCGCATCCGCGCCGCCGAACGCGCCAAGACCGCCCCGCGCCTGCGCGAACTCAAAAAGGCGGTGGAGACCGCCGAAAAGAAGATCGAGGAGCTCCAGGCCGCGCTCGACGCCGCTTCGGCCGAGCTTTTCAATCCCGCGCCCGGAACCGACTTCGCCGAGCTGAACCGCAAGGTCCGCACGCTCCAGTTCGAGATCGACCGGTATACGCAGGACTGGGAAGCCGCCGCCACGGAGCTCGAGGAGTTTTCGTCCCGGTGACGCCGGGACGGCGGCCGGCGCGCGCCGGCCGCAGATACGATGCAAACAACGGACAAGGCGGAATGACATACTGCATTGGCGGAATCGACACCGGCATAGGCAAGACCGTGGCCACCGGATTGATGTACAGATGGCTCCTGGCGCGGAAGCGCGACGCTATCACCGTGAAACTCGTCCAGACGGGCAACACGGGGTTTTCCGAAGACTTGCTGGAACACCGCAGAATCGCCGGCGCGCCGGAGCAGCCTGAAGACGCGGAAGGCCTTACCGCCCCGCAGATATTCTCTTTCCCGGCGTCTCCTGCTCTCGCCGCCGCCCGCGAGGGGCGCAGCGTCGACACCGACGCGATCCTGCGCGCCGTGCAGGAGTGCGAACGCCGCCGCGGGACCGTGCTGGCCGAAACGGCCGGCGGGCTGATGGCGCCGCTGTCCGCCTCCATGTCCACCGCCGACTTCATCGCCGCCGCAGGATGGCCGCTCGTCCTCGTTTCGTGCGGCAGGCTGGGAAGCATCAACCATACGCTCCTTTCCCTGGAGTGCGCCAAGGCGCGCGGCATCCGCGTGGCGGGCATCGTGTGGAACGCGTTCCCCGCCGCCGACCCTGAAATCGACGCCGACGCGCGGGCTGCCGCGCTCGGCTTCATGTCCAGGGCGGGATGGAACCCCGCGCTCGTGGAATGTCCGGCGCTGCCGGAGCCCGGCCGTTCGCCGGAGCTCCCGGACTTTTCCCCCATCCTGGGCTGAAGCCGCGCGCATCCGGAGAACAAACTTTGTATTTTTTGTAGAGGATCTGCTGCAATGGACGCTGAACATATATTGCTGTGCGACCGCAGGCATCTATGGCACCCTTACGCGAGCCTGCGCAACCCGCCGCCGGTCTTCGCGGCCGCCAGGGCGCACGGCATGGCGATAGAACTCGCCGACGGCACGGAGCTGCTCGACGGCATAGCGAACTGGTGGAGCGCCGCGCACGGGCACGGCAACCCGGAAATCACCGCCGCCATGCGCAGACAGGCGGAAAAGATGCCGCACGTGATGTTCGGCGGCTTCACGCACGAACCGGCGGCGGCGCTCGCGGAAAGGCTGGCGGAATTCCTGCCCGGCGGCATGGCGAACGTGTTCCTGGCCGACTCCGGCTCCATCGCCGTGGAGGTCGCCGCCAAGATGGCGGTGCAGTACCAGACGGCAAAAGGGCGCCCCGGCCGCACGCGCCTGCTGGCGCTCAAGGGCGGCTACCACGGCGACACCGCCGGCGCGATGGCGCTCTCCGACCCCGACGGCATGCACACGCTGTTCCGCGGGCTGATGCCGCACCACTTCTTCGCCGAAAAGCCGCGTTCGCCGTTCGGCGGCGGATGGATCGAGGGCGACGCGGCGTCCGCCGCGGAGATACTCGACCGCCACGACGGCGAAATCGCCGGCGTGTTCTGCGAACCGGTCTTCCAGGCCGCCAACGCCATGTGGTTCTACCACCCGCAGTACCTGCGCGAACTGCGCACCCTCTGCTCCGCACGCGACATCCCGCTCGTTTTCGACGAAATCGCCGCCGGATTCTACCGCACCGGCACGCTCTGGGCGCACGACCGCTCCGGAATCCGCCCTGACATCATGTGCATCGGCAAGGCGCTCTCCGGCGGACATGTCACGCTGGGCGCCACCGCCGCTTCGGATGCCGTGGCCGACGCCATATCCGCCGGGCGCCCAGCAGCTTTCATGCACGGCCCCACGTATATGGCGAACCCGATCGCCTGCGCCGCCGCGGAGGCTTCGCTGTCCCTTTTCGCAAAGGGCGGCACGGCCGCGAAAGTGGCCGCAATCGAATCGGCTTTCAAAGCGTCGATCGCACGCTCCGGCGCAGGCAAACTCGAAAACGTCCGCGCAACGCGGGTCTTGGGCGCAGTCGCCGTCTTGGAAGTAGAAGCCCTGCCGTCCCAGAAGGACATCGCGCGGACCATTCTCGAAACCGGCGTGTGGCTGCGCCCGTTCGGGAACTGGATCTACTCCATACCGCCGCTGATCGCCACGGCCGCCGACATCGACCGCATTGTAGAAGCAATGACTGCGCTCGCCGCCCTCCCGCCGGCGCCCCCTCCCGCCGACCCTGGCTTCCACGAATAGCCCGTCGCCTATCAACAGATTATCACAAATTGTTGATAACTCTATAAACATCTTGTGATAAACCTGTAGATAGCCGCATAAAAAGGGATAACTGTTTATAACATTGTTGATAATTGTTTATAGCGCATACTTGTCCCACTCGTGGTTTAAGAGTATGCTATTGACGAAATGATTGATCTGCCCATAGATTTTTGCGCCCGTGCCGCCGCCGCCCGGCGGGAATTGCGGCTTTCGCAGTCGATGCTTGCCCGCGAGATAGGATGCAAGCAGTCTGCGCTGTCCATGTTCGAAGCCGGCAATCCCACGAAGCTGTCGGGAGAATACGTGGAGAAGCTTTCCAAGCGGCTTGGCATACCGCTCAAGCCGTCGTCTGCCGAGGCGGGGGAGGGGAATCCGCCTGCGCCTGAATGCGCGGGGGCGCCGGCGGCCGCGTTCTGTCCGTCGTTCGCCTGCATATCGAACATTCCATACGCCTTGGGCGGACGGCTTTTCTACCGTCCGTCTACAGTCCGTGTGGCGTCCGGGTGCGTGCGGCACTGCGCGCATTGCGGCGAAATCCTGGAAACGGCCTGTCCTTCGTGCGGCGCGCCGGTCAACGAAGGCGCGTGCTGCGCAGTGTGCGGCGCGCCGTACATCGCAGCCCAGCCGATAGCAGGCGACGCCGGCGAATGGTCGGCCGCGCGCCGGAACGAAATCGACTCGCTCCGCAAGTTCTTCCGTCCGGCTTCTGCGCCTTGAGACCCCTGACGCTCCGCGCATAGCGCAAGCCTTGCGAAACATCCGCATAATGCCATGTCCGCCTTGCCCTTGCGGCAGCGGTGCATATTGCTGATGACGCGGTTCCGCGCCTCCGCCACCCGTCCGGCGGGCGTCCCCGGCTGATTTCCTCAAACCTGCCCGATTCGCGTCTGCACCCGTCATTTCCGCATCATATCTAAAATAAGATTACGGTGCGGATGAAATACAAGTTGACGGTTTTGACTTCGGACTTCTGACATCAGACTTCGGGAATGGGGCACCAATCTCCATTTGACACCATCTGCCAACAAACATGGCAGATGCTGGAATGAGATTACGGTGCGGATGAAATGCAAGTTGACGGTTTTGACTTCGGACTTCTGACGTCAGACTTCGGGAATGGGGCACCCATCTCCATTTGACGCCATCTGCCAACAAATATGGCAGATACTGGAATGAGATTACGGTGCGGATGAAATCTTATTGCGAATGTATTCACTTTGGACATTCGACATCCGACATTCGACATCAGGCTTCAGAAGAGGTGATACATTCGCCTTCCGGTTTCAACCATCGCCTAACAATGAAGCCGACTGCCTCTCCCACGAAATGAGATTACGGTGCGGATGAAATGTAATTCACACCAGGCCTATGTGTTCTTTGTGCCTGAAATCCGGCCCTGACCCCTGAAATGAGATTACTGTGCGGATGAAATGCAATTCACACCAGGCCTATGTGTTCTTTGTGGCTGAAACCCGGCCATGACCCTTGAAATGAGATTACGGTGCGGATGAAATGCAAGTTGACGGTTTTGACTTCGGACTTCTGACGTCAGACTTCGGGAATGGGGCACCGGCAGGCTGGCGCGCCGCTTCCATCCTGCGCGCAAAAATTGTATAATATCGCTTTCGCGGGCGGGGGCGCCGGATGGCGCGGCCCGCGCACGTCCAAAGACTCTGCACGAAAAGAAAGACTCGGAGAATGGCTCAAAGGAAAACACAGGCTTCCGCCAAGGCCGGCGGAACTCGGCGGCGAGGCGAAATGTTCGCCGTGATAATGGCGGGCGGGTCCGGCGACAGGTTCTGGCCTTTCTCCACGCCGGAAAACCCGAAGCAGTTCCTTTCCGTGTTCGGCGGGAAATCCCTGCTTCGGCAGACTGCGGACAGGTTGCGCGGACTCGTGCCGCCAGAACGCATATTCGTGGTGACGACCGCCGACCTGGCGGAGAAGACGCGGCGCGAACTGCCGGAAACCCCGCGCGCGAACATAGTGGGCGAGCCGTGCAGGCGCGACACCGCCGCAGCCATGGCCGCGGCGTGCGGGCTCGTGCTGAGAGCGGGCGGCGCCGAATCTACGGGCATAGTGCTGTCGGCCGACCACGTCATAGCGGACGCCGCAGGGTTCCGCAGGGCGCTACGCGCCTGCGCGCGCGCCGCGATGCGCGGCGGCACGGTCGTAACCGTCGGTACGCGTCCGGACCGCCCCGCCACGGAATACGGCTACATCGAGACGGAAAAGGCGCCCGACTTCAACGCCAAAGAGCCGGCGGAAGCCAAGCGCTTCGCGGAAAAGCCGGACGCCGCGACGGCGGCACGCTGGATCGCCACCGGGCGGTTCTTGTGGAATTCGGGCACGTTCGTGTGGAAGGCCGGCACGCTGAAGGAAATATACGCGAAACACGCCGCGCGATGGCTGCCGGTGATCGAGGCGCTCGAATCCGGGCGCAACCCGGCGGCCGCGCTGAAAGCCACGTACCCGGACCTGCCGAAGACATCCTTCGACTACGCGGTCATGGAAAAAACCGGCGGCGTGCGCGTGATGCCGGCCGACGTGGGCTGGGACGACGTGGGATCGTGGCTCGCGATAGAGCGCGCGATGCCGCAGGACGCGCACGGAAACACCGTGTACGGCGTTGCGGCGGTGGAAGACTGTTCCGGGTGCGTGGCGGCGGGGGAGGGCCCGGCGATCTGCGCGATAGGGCTGAAGGACGTCGTGGTGGCGGCGACGCCGCAGGGCGTGCTGGTGGCGGCGAAGAAATCGCTGGCGGGGATGAAAACCGCTCTCGCGGCGTTGAGGCGGAAAGAGGCGCGGTGACATGTCGCGGTACCGTTTGGAAGTTGCATACGACGGAAGCGCGTACCTGGGATTCCAGATCCAGAACCAGGGACCGTCCATCCAGGCGGAGCTGGAAAAAGCCGTCGGGTACCTGGCATGCCAACCCGTGCGCGTGAACGGGTCCGGGCGGACGGACGCAGGCGTGCACGCGCGCGGGCAGGTGGTGCATTTCGACTGCGCAAAGCCGATACCGCCGCCGTCGATGGTGCGCGCGATGAACACGCGCCTGCCGGAGGACATCAGGGTGCTTTCCGCGCGGATCGTGCCGGACGGCTTCGACGCGCGCAGATCGGCAGCCGGGAAAGAGTACCGCTACTTCCTGTACAACGCGCCGATACTTCCGCCGACGCTGCGCCCGTTCTGGGCGTGGGACCACAAGCCGATAGACGAGAAGGCCATGGCGGCCGCGGCGGCGAGATTCTGCGGCAACCACGATTTCGCGCCGTTTTCCGCGAACCCGCACAGGGAGCTTTTCACAACGGTGCGCCACATATCCTCGTTCACCGTGAAACGAAGCGGCCCGAAGATAGAGTTCGCCGTGCGGGGAGACGGATTCCTTTACAAGCAGGTGCGGTCGATGGTGGGCTATCTCATCCGCGTAGGGCGCGGGGCGGAGACGCCGGAATCGGTGACGGAGCTGTTGGACGAGGCGGCCCCGCGCACGGCCCGGGTCCCGACGGCGCCCGGGCGCGGACTGTTCCTGTGGAAGGTTTTCTATCCAAGAAGGTTCGCGGGGCGCACCACGCTGTGAAGGCGCGCACCGCACGCAAACGCAAAGGAGCGGCGGCCAATGACAGGATGCGACGCGCGGAGAAAACTGCTGGAAGTCTGCATAGATTCCGTGGAATCGGCGGAAGCGGCAGCGCAAGGAGGCGCGGACAGGATAGAAGCGTGCTCGGACCTCGCGGGCGGAGGGCTGTCACCCACGCCGGAGCTGTTCGAGGCCGTGCGCAGGCGGACGGCGCTGCCGGCCAGGGCGATGGTGCGCCCGCGCGCCGGCGACTTCCTGTACTCGGACGCCGAGAAGGAGATCATGCTGTGCGAGGCGCGGCGGTGGGCGGCGTCGGACGCGGACGGCATAGTGTGCGGCGCGCTTCTCGCCGACGGTTCGCTAGACTGCGGCTTCCTGCGCGAGGCGGTGCGGGCGACGCCGGGGAAGGGGCACACGCTGCACAGGGCGTTCGATTTGTGCGCCGATCCCGAAGCGGCCCTGGAGCAGGCGATCGAACTTGAATTCGACACCATACTTACATCGGGCCAGCAGGCGACGTGCGCGAAAGGCGCGGCGCTGCTGGCGAAACTGCGCACGCTCGCCCGCGGACGCATTGCGATACTGGGCGGGGCGGGAATCGACGCGGCCGCGATACCGGCCATCCACGCGGCGGCCGGGATCGTGCAGTTCCACATGTCCGGCAAAAAGACGGTGCAAAGCGGCATGGCATTCAGGCGCGAAGGCGTGCCGATGGGCCTGCCGGGAATGAGCGAATACGAGCGGCAGGCGACTGACGCGGCGAAAGTGGCGGCCGCCGCGGAAGCGTTGCGCAGACTCTGACGGCGGCCCGCCCGCTACATGCGGCCGCCGTTCGCCTTCGCGAGCTTTTTCAGCTTGCCCGAAGCCTTTTCCACTGATTTGGCGTCGGCGCGGTCGACGAACAGTATGCCGTTCAGATGGTCGGTTTCGTGCTGGACGGCGCGGGCGAGGAAGCCGCGCACCGTCTCCACCTTCTGCGAGCCGTCCGGCGCGATGTAGCACACCGTCACTTCGCTGGCGCGCTTCACGTCGCAGCCGATTTTCGGAAACGAAAGGCATCCCTCGCTGCCGTCCTGCTCGCCCGAAGAAGCCACGATGGAAGGATTGAACATCACAAGCGGCATCGCGACGCGCGCGTTGAACCCGCGGTCTTCCTCGTTTTCGCAGTCCGGCGGGACGTCGATCACGCAGAGCGATTCGAGGCGCCCCACCTGCTGGGCCGCCAGCCCGACGCCCTTCGCGGCGTACATGGTTTCGAGCATGTCGCTTGCGAGCCGGAGCAGATCCTTCGTGACGGCCGGCACGACCGTAGAGCGTTTGCGCAAGACTGGAGAGCCGTAGTGGACTATATCGAGAATCATGTCGCCACCGTATTCATGATGAAGGGAACCGCCCGGCAAGCCGGAGGAACGGAACAGGAAGGAAAAAGAGGACGAACCCGGACACGAGCGCGGCGTCGCAGCTCCATGCGCACAGGACGAGCGCCGCCTGCACGCGGGGGAGGTTCCCGATGAAGCGTCCGGCGACTTCGGGCACGGGGACGTGCCGCGCGT
Organism: uncultured bacterium; assembly: GCA_902799715.1. GTDB lineage: Bacteria > Verrucomicrobiota > Kiritimatiellia > RFP12 > UBA1067 > CADCBS01. The sequence continues at coordinate 13,677 of CADCBS010000012.1, forward strand.
AGAAGCGCGCGAGGACGAGCGCATGCAGCAGCGCGATAGCGAGGGCGAAAACCGGCAGCAGGCGCGCCACCTGCACGGTCCGGACGGGCAGGCCGCCTGCGGAGAAGCTTTCCGCCGGGTCCTGCTGCGCGAGAAGGGCCATGACTACCGCGGGAAGGAGCGTCAGCACGAGCGCGACTGCGGGGAGGTACATCTTGCGGGAAGGCGCCGGGCCGGGCGCGGACGCTTCGCCGCGCGCGCAGATGGAGAATGCGGCGACATACGCCGCGACGGCAAGCGCGCCTGCGGCAGGCGTTCCGAAGGCCTGCACGGGATCGAGACCTCGTCCCGCGGCGAGCGGGACGAGGAGCGCAGCGCCGAGAAGCACGTCCAGGCCGCGGCAGACGCCCATAAGAGCCACGGCGGGAAACGCGAAACGCCGGCGGACGACCGGAATGTCGTACACGCACGCCACGACGGCCAGGGCGGCGGCCGCGAGCAGGGCGGGGGAAAGCGGCAGTTCGGCAGGCGTGCCGGCGAAAAGAGCAGGCGCGGAGCGGGCGCCTTCCGCATCGAGCGAGCACTCGCCCGCGAAGCGCGCGGCGGCGAGACCGGCCAAGACAAAGCAGACGCCTGCCATGGAAGCCGCCCTGCGCCCTATCGCGCCCGACGGCAGGGGGCGGGAAGGACGCTCCACAGCGTCGACGGCCAAGTCGGCCACGTCGTTGAACACCAGCCCTGCGGCATACAGGCAGAGCGACGCGCAAAGGCAGAGCGCAAGCGCGGGAACGAACTGAGAGACGGAGACGTCGACCCCGCACGCGCGCAGCGAGACCACCGCCAGGAAGAAACCGGAAAGCACGTCTCCCGGAACGGTCAGGAGATTCGGCACCCGCAGCAGACGGAGCCAAGGCATGTCACACCCCGGTGGAGCCGAAACCGCCTGCGCCGCGGGCGGAATCCGACAGTTCGCCGGCCGTTTCCACGTCCGGGCGCGTCACGGAGGCGATCACGAACTGCGCAATGCGCATGCCGCGTTCGACCGCGAACGGCGCATCGCCGAAATTGGCCAGTATCACGCCTATCTCGCCGCGGTAGCCTTCATCGACCGTTCCCGGGGAATTGAGGACTGTGACGCCGTGCTTCAGCGCCAGACCGGAGCGCGGGCGCACCTGGCCTTCGGTCCCCGGCGGCAGCTCCACGGCCAGTCCGGTGCGGAACAGCCTGCGGCGGCCAGGCTCCAGAACGCCATCCTCGGCCGAATGCAAGTCCATGCCGGCGTCGCCCGGATGGGCGTACGACGGAACGATCGCGCCGGGGTCGAGCTTCTTGAATACGACCTTTGCCATCGGCGTGCCGTCACTTGCCGGCTTCGGGAGGATTCAGCCCGCGGGAGACGGCGGCCTTGAACCAGCCCGGAACGGCGGACGAGGCGATTTCGGCGGCGAAACGCTTCTCGATCATGTCGCGGCGGGCGGGGTCGTTCTCGGACGCGCCGTTGCGCGAACGTTCGACCATGAACGTGTAGCGCACGGAATTGCCGCCGGCCCAGGACGCCTCGGAAAGGCCGCCCTTCGGGAGCTTGGCCGTGGCGGCCGCCTCCGCGAGGCGCGCCGACATGCTGGAGCGCAGATACTGCATGTTCTGCTCGGCATAGGCGGGGTTGGACTGCCTGATGCGCTCGGCGGTCTCGGCGAAATCCTTTTCCATCGTTTCAAGCTCAGCCGCCACGGAGAAGCGGCGTATGGGCCTGAGCATGGCGCCGGTGACGGCGGCGACGTTCGTGCAGTCCGCGGGGAGCGCGGCCAGTTCCTTCGCGAGCGTCTTTTCGCGCACCTCCATCTGCTTGCGGAAAGCGTTCTCGCGCGCATCCTCGGCTGCCATTTTCGTGAAAGCCTCTATCTTGGCGGCCTCGGCGGCGGCCGGCAGATGCTCGGGCGTCTTCATGGAGGCGTCGGCCACCCAGGAAGCCTCGATCACGTACACGCCGTTGGTGCCGTCCACCATGTTGCAGTACGGAAAGTCCTCGCAATCCTGCGCGTCGGCGGGAAGCTGCGTCACGGCCTGCCGCAGGCGGTAGAACTGCGCGCCGGGGAAGTCCTTGGCGCCCTCGGAATAGGAGGCGGTCCATCCGGCAACGTCGCGGCCAGAAATCCACTTGGACTTGCCGACCTTGGCGTTCTCGCGCTTGGCGAGCTCGTCAAGCCACGTGGGCTTGCCCTTTTCGGGAACCGCGCCGTAGAGTTTCTCGTTCAGCTCGCGGTCGAGCGCCTCCTTGAGGTCGCGGATGGCGAACTCGGCGGTCAGACGCTCCACGATCTGGGTGCGGACGGATTCGACCGACTTGTATACGGTCTGCGTGGGAGAGCGCGTCTCTACGAACATGCGGTCCTTGTTCTTCTGGTAGTAGGAAGCGATGTCGTCATCGTCGACATTCTTCGCGGCGGCCATCAGGCGTTCGGGCGTGTCGGCCTTCACGAAAGTGAAGCGGACCATGCGGCGCTCGGGCAGGACGAGTTCGTTGGTGTGGGACGCATAGTAGGCGGGGAAATCGGCCTTGACGTCCTTGAAACCGTTCGTGAACGTGACTTCGAACACGGCCAGGTCGCTCGTCCAGTCCTGTATGCGGCGCTCGAGTTCGTCGCGCGGGACGGCGACGGCGGCGCCGGCGAGCCGCTCGTACTTGTTGCGGAGCGCGCTGTGACGGAGATAGCGCTCGAAGCGGGCGGGAGACCCCCATCCGGAGGCGGCCAGGAACTGCTTGTACGCCGCGGGATCGCCGAAGCCGTTCGCTTCGAGGACCTTGCGCAACTCGTCGTCGCCGACGGCGAGGCCGGCGCGCTCGGCGGTTTTCAGCACCGCCATCGTGCTCCAAACGTAATTGGTGACGTCCTCCTGCCTCGGGCTGCGGCCGCGGGGACCGCCGAGAAGAGTGCGGGCTTCGTCTTCGAGCGCTTCGTACAGCGCCCGGTCCACCGGCTCGCCGTCGAACTGGCGCTTGGAGGCGTCTCCGCCCGCGGCCATGCCCGGCGCAAGGAAATCGAACGCGAACAGCGCGGAAATCGCAACGGCGAACACGCCCCAGACCCACTTGTTCTTGATCAACCTGTTGAACTGCTGGATAACCATGTTTTTACGTTTCTCTTTGTTTTTCTTGCTTTGGCGGGCCGCACGGGCGAACCGCCGGAAACCGTGGACGGACGGGCCGCGTCAGACGTCGGAAGAGTCGCCTGCGTCGGCGGCGGCCGGCGCGGGGGCGGGTTCTGGCGCAGGAGCCGGTTCGGCGGCCGGAACCGCCTCGGGTTGCTGCGTCTGGCCGCCGGCATCGGCCGCGGGAACCGCGGGGGCCGCCACGTCGACGCGCGGGGCGTTGGGATCTTGGGCGGGCTTGGCCTTGCCGAGGACGAGTTCTCCGGTGTTGATGTTGTAGCGGCCGTCGGCGAAAGCGAACCTGTTGAGCATCTTGCCGCTGGCGTCGAACGTAAGCATACCGACGATGAACCTTTCCGATTCGGGGATGCGGTTGCGGAATATCTTAACCGATCTGCGCGGCGAAAGCTCGAACAGGAGGGTCTTTTCGAAGTCCTTCTCCTTGCCGTCGGAAGTGTCCATCACGCGCTCGATGCCCTGCGACAGGACGACCTTGATTATCCCCAGTTCGCCGCGCAGGATTGTCGCCATTCCGTTGTCGAGAGTGCGCACCGTCATGAAGTTCGACTGCTTCATCGCGGGAATCTTGAAATGCAACCCCTCCACGAACATCGTCCCCGTCACGGTCTTGACGGACACGATTTCGCCGTCCGGCAGGCTTCTGCTTTCGAATTCGGCTTCGCCGGTGATGTTGCGGCAGGAGAATCCCGAAAAGGACACGTTGAAAGTGTTGTTCGTGGAATACGGGGGGCAGCGGGCGAACAGCCTGCCGTACTTCAGCACGATCGTGCGTTTGGGATATCCGATCTCCGCCGGAAGAATCGCGAATTCGGTGTTGTTCGAGATGCTCACTATCGGCTCTTCCCCGAGCTGGAACTGGGCGGACGACACGAGCGGGTTGTTGTTGCGCGTCACGCACCGGAACTCCGCGCCGAGGTTGTAGTAGTTTCCGGCGACGACCTCTTTCCATTCTCCGCCGCCGGTGCGGAACTCGACCGTGCCCTCGGCCTGCTTGCAACGGATCTGCCCGATGAAGAACTCTTTCGCGGGGCGGTACTCGCGATACGGCCCCTGGCCTTCGCCGCGCGCGGGCGCGGCCTCGGCGGCGGCGGACCCGCCGTCCTCCGGCGCCTCCGCATCCTGGGCATGCGCAGCGAAAACGCCGGCGAGCACCGTCGCAAACGCCGCAAAAGCGGACGCAAACGTATTTTTAAGGATCATTCTGGCATCCTCCTGAAAAAGTGCAAGTGCTATGATACTACGAAACGCCCCCGGAAGTCAAACCGTTTGATGCGGTCCGCATCCGGAAACGACGCCGCCTCCGGCCCGTACGGCTTGCCCCGGAAAGCCAACCGCATCCAATGTGCCGCGTCTACTCCACCACGACGATCCGCGGACGGACGAGGCGGAACGGCTTCGCCTCGAGCGTGTTCGCGCCGCCCTTCACCGCCTTCGTGATGTCTATGCGGTACGGCGCGCCGATGAAACCGCCCGCGTAGACGCCGTTCACCGTCACCGCCGCGCTCTTCTCGCCCGCGACGTCGTCGCAGACGAAGTAGACGCGCGCGCCCTGCTTCGGTTCCGGCAGCGTGAACGCGAGTTCCGTCGCCACGCTCTCCGCGAACGGACTGCCCGTGGACCCGGGAGCGGATCCGAGCCTGCCCCATACGCCCCGTCCGAACCTGCATATTCCACGCGGCTTGACCGCCGGCCCGCCTTCGCGGCGGACGGTCCAGGAATCCTCTTCGGAAAGCAGCATGCCGGCAGACCACCTTATCGAGCACACGAACCCGGCATAGCCCGGCAGAGGGTTGTCCGCCAGCACCTTGATCTCGTTGCGGCCGGGCCGGAGCCGGAACTTGGCGCGGGTAGGCGTGCGCCAGCCGTTGTAGTCGTCGCCGTACTCCTGCTTCGCCACCTCCTTGCCGTTCACGCAGACGATCGCCGCGTTGTCGCAGGAGAACACGATCTCCGCGTCGTCCGCCGCCGCAACATCTATATTCGAATCGAATTCCACCTTGCCCTGCGCCTTCGGATCGACCGGGTGCCAGATCCACTGGGCGTAGGCGAGGGGGCCGAAGGGATGGGCCGGCGCAATCGCCCCATCCTTCAATCCTTCGACGGCGACGGGCGTCACAGTCTCCTTCACGGCCGCCGCAATGGCCTCGCCATTCGGCATCCCCACCCAAGGCAGGGCGCGATCACCGAGCGCGCCGCACGGCCACACGAGAAACACCGCCTGCGACGGCTCGAGCGCGAGCTTCACGAGGCCGTTCTCGACCTTCGGCTTCTCGACAGTGCCCTGCATGGGATCCCACAGCCCGGCCTCTCCGGCAGGCCACTTGGCGCGCACCGCGAGATCGCGGCGGCGCGCGCAGTCCTGGTTCGCGATGAACAGCGTCTCCCTGCCGTCCTTCACATAGTGGTTCACGGCGAGCATGCGGCCGTCTTCGGGGGCGAGTCCGGGGAAGTCGAACTCGCGCACCGCGAGCGGACGATCCTCGCCCGGATAGTTCTTCGCGAGTGCGGCGCGGAGCGTAGCGCCGTCCGGCTCGCCGTCGATGAAGAGCGCGGTCGGCTGCGCGAAAATCTCGTCCACGGTCTTTCGCGCGTCCTCGTTCGTCCTGCCTTTCGTGGGCGTCTTGCACGGTTTGATGCCGTAGCCTACGACCACGCCGCCGGCCTTCGCGAACGCGAGCGCTTTTTCAAGTGTCGCGAACGGCACGTACTCCGTCGCGGGGAGCGTGAGAATGTCGTACCACTCCTTGCCGTCCGCCGTGCGGAGCGCGGGACGCCCCGTGCGCGGATTCGTGCAGATCTTTGCGCTCTCCACCGCGTCGTAGCCAATCCAGTCGCTGTCGAGCTGCGCGTCCTGGATCGCGAACGCGAACATCTCGGGACGGATCGTCTTGCCCACGTGGGCGCTCAAGCCTGGCACGCACTGGGCGATGGCGCAGACGTGCTCGCCCTCCGAAAGCAGCATGGCGCAACGGTTGTTGTAGTCCGCCCAAACGCGGAAGAGCGGAGAGCGCGGTTCCTTGCCGCCGTTGTAGAAGTACGGCGGGCAGTCCGTGTCCTGCGGCGACTTCGGATTGAAGGAGTGCGGGATGAGGTAGTAGCAGCCCTGGTACTGGTGCCAGTCGCACAGCCACTTCATCTGCGGATAGGTGAGGTCCTGTCCGTACGCGCCGAATATCTCGCACCAGTTCTTGCCGTTGTGGCGGTTGTAGACATGCGCCACGGACGAGCCGATCTTCGGCATCTGGCCGAAGTCGATCTGGCGCCGCCTGTCCTCGCGCTGGTTGGGGTAGTACTGGCGGCAGACGAGGTCCACGCCCGGCACCTCCACGTACTTCATGAGCTGCATCACGTTGCCGCAGCCGGCCCACGCATCATAGTAGCACTTTTCGTGTTCGAGGAAATGTCCGCTCGAATAGACGCCTCGCTTCCGGCACCAGTCGCTCTGGCGTCCGTACATCGTGCGCCCCCACACCTCGGCGCGCGCGTCGAACAGGCGGTAGGTGGCGCGGGCCTGCGCGTCGGGGTCGGCGAGCCTGAACTTGCGGGCGGTGAAAAGCTCCCCCGCGTCGTCGCCGCGCGCCGCCAGCTCCTTCGCGAGCGCGTCGCCCCACCAGCCGCCGAACACTGGTTCGTCAAAGAAGAAACCGACGATCGTGCCGTCCCTGAACTCCGCCCCGTAGCGGTCGTAGTACGGCTGGTACATGTTCGCAAGGAACCAGTCGACGGCCGCCTCGTCAAGCCCGTTCACGGTGGGAAGACCGCCCCTGGCCGTGAACCAGGAGTACACAATGGTCTTGTCGCCGTCCGGCATAGGCTCGAACACGCCCTTGGAGACTTCCTTCACGACGATTCTGGCGATTTCGTTCTTGACTTTCGCCGGAGCCTTCCCCTTGGGATAGACCTTCCCCTTCACGTCGCGGCACTGGAATTCCTTTGGTATTGGGCACTTGCCGCCCATTCCCTGGCTCGGCCACCAGTAGTCGTCGAACACCATCATCTTCAGGCCGCGCTTCTTGCATTCGTCGAGGACGATGTCCACGTCGCGCCACCAGCCGGCGTGCATCCAGTCCTTGTGAGGACGCGACTCGATCGTCAATATCCCCTGTCCGCTCTCGGCCACGCGCCCGACGTATTCGCGGAGGCGGGCCTCCGTCTCGGTCCCGTGCAGCCAGAACAGCGGCCCCGTGTTCTCGCGCGCCGCGCCCTGCGGCGAAGCGAAGTCTTCGACGGAAACACTTGCGGCCGACACGGACGGGCCGAGGGGATAGCGGCCGAAGCGCGGACCGTAGACGGCCAGGCCGGCGTCGGATTCGAGACGGATCGCAGCCTTGCCGTCCTTCACCGCCTCCGGCGGGATATCGACTTCGACGAGCCATCCGTAGCTCCCAGCCTCGCGGAGCCTCCCGTCGTGCGGCTGGGCGAGCCAGGAAAGGAGCCCGCGGTGGTCCGCAGGGTCGTCGGGGAGGATGCGTTTCAGCGCGACCTTGCCGCCGACGCTCACGGTCAGATTGGCCGGGAACTTGTGTTCGCACGTCTGCGGATAGCTGTTGGGATTCTTCGAGCGCTCCAGCGTCCGCTTCCCTGCCGGGTAGTCGATACCCCGACCCGGGTCTTTGCAGTCCTTCCAGTTCTTGCGCTTCGCCGAAAGCTCCGCGCGGAACGTCCCGCCCTGCGGCGGCACGGCGACCTCGTACTCGAACCACCCCTTGCCGAACCCGTTGAGCTTGAGGCCGCCCATGACCTCCGAAGTCCCTTCGGACCATTCGGCGGCCTTGGGCTTCGGCATCGCCGCATCGTTCGCGACGGTGGAGAACGACCAGAAGTTGCGCGCGATCCGCTCGCCGTCGGCCATAAGGTCGAAGACGACGCATCCGCATGCAGGACCTTCCGGCGCGATGAATTCGACGTCCCACAGCTTCTCGCACTGCCAGCTCTTCGCAGGGAACATCCCCTTCTCCTGTGTCGCGCCGGCGGACACCTTCCGCCCCGCGCCGTCAAACCACCACGCGCTCTTCGAAAGCGTCAGTTTCTTCCTGGCGAACCCATCGGTGACGAACGACACGCCGACCGGGATCACGACCTTCTCGCCCGGCCGGACGATTTCGCCGGTCTCATAGCCCCGCCTCTTCTGCATGAACAAGGCAGCCTTGCCGTGGAAATCCGCAAGCGTCATGCCCGCGAGCTCCTCAAGCCCCGTCTCCTTCCATGTGCGGTCTTCGCGGACGTATCCGTTCCACTCGACTATCACGTCGTGGTGCTCGGTGTAGAGCCATCCGCCGCACTTCAAGTGGCTGCGGAAGGCGTTGATCATGGCGTGGTAGTCCCATGTGAAATCGCAGTCGCCCGTGGATCCATGGTAGCCCCATACGTTCCCGCACTCGGCGTTCATCATCGGCGCGCCGTTCTGCGCATGGTCCTTCGCGTAGTTGCACTTGGAACCGGGGTAGGTTTTGGCGCAGACGCGCTCGAGCTTGTCGTACCATCCGTATGCGGGGCAGTACCTGTGCCAGGTGTTCACGTCCGTCGCCACATGGTCGCGCAGACATGCGGAGTTGTCGTCCACGAGGCGCGTCGGGTCGAGCGCCTTCGCCCTGCGGTAGGCGTCCGCCACGCGGCGCTGCGTCGCAGGCGTGTATTTTCCGCCCTTCTCGCCGTAGCGCCTGGAAAGCAGCCCCCACGTTTCGTTGAACAGCGTCCACTGGTAGATCGACGGGTGGTTGAAGTCGCGCTTCACCATCCCCTCGAAGCATTTCCAGTGTTCGGCGAACATCCCGTCGCACGCCGGGCCCCATGCGTTCGGCACGTCCGCCTGGATTAGCAGCCCCAGCCTGTCCGCCCAGTAGAGCTTGCGCGGGACCTCCACCTTGATGTGGACGCGGTTGCCCGAAAGCGCGAGTTTCTTTGAAATCATGATCTCGTTTTTCATGGACTCGTCGGTCGGGAACGTGTAGTACCCTTCGGGATGGTAGCTCTGGTCGAGACACATCTGGAGGTAGACCGGCCTGCCGTTCAGCGTGACGTATGGGTCGCCGTTCGCGTTCTTTCCGACGCCCACCTCGCGGAAGCCGAAGTATGTCTTCACCGTGTCGTCGCCCAGCGTGAGCGTGACGTCGTAGAGCTCGGGGCTGTCGAGGTCCCACAGCCTGGGCGAGGCGAGCGCGATGTCGACCGACTTCGCGGATTCGCCCTTCGCGAACGGGACCCTGGCCGTTTTCCCGTCGAGCGCGACCTCGGCGACGAGCGGCCCGCCCGCGGGGGAGGCGAGGCGCAGTTCCGCCTTCACGGAGGACTTCGCGATGCACGGGGTGAAACGCGCGCTGTCGATATAATCCTTTCCGCGCGCTTCGAGATAGACCGTCTGCCAGATGCCGCGCACGTTTCCGTACTCCTGCTTGCCGAAAAGGTGCCGCCCGCCGTTTGCGAAGGAGGAGTCCGGATCCCGGATCTTGAATTCCGCCGTCTGCTCCGCGCCCCACCGCACCATGCCGGTGATCTCGAACTCGAACGGCGTGTAGCCGCCAGAGTGCGTGCCGAGGACCTTCCCGTCGAAACGGAACTCCGTGTCGTGGTCCGCCGCGCCCACGACAATGAACACGCGCTTTCCCTTCCACTCCTGCGGCACCGTCACCTTGCGGCGGTAGAAGCCCGTGTCCCCGCCTTCCACGTTCTTCACGCCGGACAGCGGCGATCCCCATCCGAACGGAACGGATATCTCCATGTCGTAGACGCCTTCGGAGAAACCGAAATCCCACCGCCCGTTCAGGTTCATCCACTGCGGACGCTCCCAGTCGGGGCGCGGATGCTCCGGCAGGGGGATGGCGGCCGCCGCGGCGGCCCCGGCGAAAACGGCGGCCGCGGCCGCCATGGCATGTATGCGATTCATGGCTTGATCCACCTTTGCTTCGATGCCGCCGCCACGCATGCGGCGGACAATCCTCCGGGAAACCTCAAGGACGCGGCGCGCCGCGGGGCGGCCGCTACCGCGCATCCATCTTCACGGCCGCCGAAGCGCCCGGGGCGCGCCCGGGCTGCCCGCCGCCGACGAAGACGGAATACTCGCCGGGCGCCAGCACGCTCTTGCCGTCCTCTCCGTACGCCGCGAACGCTTTCGCGTCCAACGCGAACGAGACCTTCTTCGCCTCGCCCGGCTTCAGCGAGACGCGCTTGAACCCTTCGAGATGCACGATCCGGCGGTCGTGCGCGCTTTCCGGCGGGCGTATGTACAGCTGGACCACTTCATCGCCGGCGACCTTGCCCGTGTTGAGCACCGTCGCCTCGACATGCACGGCGCCGCCGCGTCTTTCCGCGCGCACGTCCTTGTACGCGAATGTCGTGTACGACAGTCCGAATCCGAACGGATAGGCCGGCTCGGCGGCGGAATACCTGTAGGTGCGCCCCTTGAGCGAGTAGTCGGCGAACGCCGGCAGGTCGCCGTAGGATTTTGGATAAGTTATCGGCAGACGTCCGGAAAAGTTGCTCTTGCCGAGGATCGCCCGCGCGATCGCGCGTCCGCCCTGCTCGCCGGGGTACCACGCCACGATCACGGCGTCGCAGAGGTCCGCGACCTCCTTGAGGTTGACGGGGCTTCCGCCGAAGACGACGGCGACAGTCTTGAGGCCCCGCTTCTTCTGCGCCCTCAGCAGGGCGAGCTGGCTTGCGGGCAGGGAATACCGCTTCCTGTCGCCGCCCGCGCCTTCTTCCCCTTCGTCGAACAGCGTGAAACCGATGCACGTCACGGCGACGTCCGCGGCCGGGATTTCGTTGACGCACACGCGCCAGCCGGCGCCGGCTTCGCCGACGATTCCAGCCGCGCAGGTCGAGGGAGCCGACGAATACCCGTTGTAGTTCCCGTACAGCGCCGCTTCGTCCATCGCTCTCGGGCCGTTCACGCCGATGTAGCTGAACTTGTCTCTCGAAAGCGGCAGCAGGCCGTTGTTCTTCACGAGCACGAGCGACTTCTCCGCCGCCTCCAGCGCGAGCGCCCTGGACGCGGGGGTCGCCACGTCTTTTTCTCCGAGGGAATCCCACGGCAGCGCCCCCGCAGGCTCCAGATCGCCGAGGAGTATCCGCGTGGCAAAAAGGTTGACGAGCGGCTTTTCAAGGTCGCCTGCCTTCACGCGTCCGTCCTTCACGGCGGCGTAAAGGCACTTGTAGAAGCTCGAAGAGCACAGGTCGAGACCGGACGAGAGGGCCGCGACGGCGGCGGAGGTTTTGTCGGGCGCGCAGCGGTGTCCGCTGAAGATGTCGTCGACCGCGCCCACGTCGCTCACGATGTGCCCCTCGAACCCCCATTCGCCGCGCAGGATGCCGTCGAGAAGGCGGCGGCTCGCGGTGCACGGCTCGCCGTTGACGCGGTTGTACGCCGTCATCACAGACTCCACGCGGGCGTCGCGCACAAGCGATTCGAACGCCGGGAGATAGTACTCCGCAAGGTCCCGCTGCGACACTTTGGCGTCAAAACCGTGCCGCTTCCCTTCGGGGCCGGAATGGACCGCATAGTGCTTGGCGCAGGCCGCGGCCTTGAGCCACCGCGGGTTGTCGCCCTGGATTCCCCGCACGAAGGCGGAGCCTATCCTCGACGTGAGGAACGGATCTTCGCCGTACGTCTCCTGTCCGCGCCCCCAGCGCGGATCGCGGAACATGTTGATGTTCGGGCACCAGAGCGTGAGGCACTGGTACTGGCCGCGTTCCCCGCGGGCGGCATAGAGGTTGCGCTTCGCCCGCGCCTCGGTGGAAACGGCGTCCCCGATGCGGAGCATGAGGTCCTCGTCAAACGTCGCCGCAAGCCCGATCGACTGGGGGAAGACCGTCGCAAGGCCGCTGCGCGACACGCCGTGCAGGGATTCGCTCCACCAGTGGAACGCCGGGATTCCGAGACGCGGAATGGCGGGCGAGTCCATCATAAGCTGCGACACGCGCTCTTCCGGGGTCATTTCCGCCACGAGCGCAGCCGCGCGTTTCCGGGCCGCCTCGCGGACGTCTTTCCTTATGCCGGCGCCGGCGGAGCCGGACACGTCACCCGCCGCTGCGGCCGTCGCGAGCGCGACGGCCGCGACGGCGATTCTTCCTGCCGATACTTTCATTTTCCCTCCTGCTGTCGATTTCCCCGCCCGGCGGACTCCCCGCGCCCGCCGGAAGCCATCTTGGGCGGCGCCGGCCTTCGGATCGGTATGTCCATCCATCTGGCTTCGTTCTCCAGCGGCGGCTGGATTGTACCATATTCGCCCGCGTGCGGGCAACGGAAAACCGAAACGCGGCTTTGCCCGGGGTAGGCGAGCGCGCATTCCGGGAAACGGGGATTTCCCGCGCCGGATCGTCTTGCGCACCCCCAAAAAACCGCATTTCCCGCTTGAAACAGGCGGAAGATTGGGGTATCATATTTTCGTCTTGCCGCTCAAGGCGGGCGGTGGCGCATCGCCCGCGCGGGCCGGACGGCGAGCGACCGCAATCGCCGCCGCATGCGGCCGGCGTAAAAAGAAGAAAGCCATGGAACATAGGCACATTCATACAGGAGATGTCCTAAGCACGGCGGCGATTGACGACATAATCGATCGCGGCGGACGTGCCGATTGGGCTTTTCTCCGGGATCGTTCGCGCGGGGACGCTTCTGTCATGGAGAAAATCCGCCGTGTCTGCGAAGCGCATCGTTCCGACCCGTACGACCAAAAATACCATTTGTGGAGACTTTATGCCGGATAAGCCGATTCCAGAGTGGGAACGGTTGCTGTCCTCGGCTGCGCACCTTCAAAGAATCGTCCCGGGCGCGGTGCTCGTCGGGGGGACGGCCGCGGCCGCTTATGCCCATCACCGTATTTCCGTCGATCATGACCATGTCTTGGCAGACTTGAAAGAGCGATTCGACGAAATACTGTCAGACCTCGAGTCTGTCGCCGGCTGGCAGACGGCACGTGTCAGGCGTCCGGTCCTGATTCTCGGATCACTCGACGGAATCGAAACCGGAGTGCGCCAGTTGATCAGAAGCGAACCCCTGGAGACCACCGTGATCGAGGCGGAAGGTGCGAGGCTTACGGTTCCCACCAAGGAGGAGATGTTCAGGATCAAGGCCGTGCTTGCCCTGAAGCGCAATGCGACTCGCGACTATCTCGACCTCGCGGCCATGAGTGCGACGATCGGGGACGCCGGCATCAGGGAAGCACTCGCGAAATTCGACTGCTACTATCCCCAGCCGAACGGGGCGTCGCCTCTTCAGCAACTTGCCAACCAGCTGGCAAATCCGCTTCCATACGATTTGGATGAAACCGACTTGTCGCAGTACAAGCATCTTGACGTGCAATATCAGGACTGGAACCATGTGCGCGACATTTGCGCGCACATAGCCGTTGCAGTCATCCACCGGATGCTGTAGTCCAGGCCGCGCTTTCCGCGGTCGCTTGGCGGGGGAGGGACTCCCGGCGGAACGGCCGCAGGCGGGGACGTTCAGCCGTGAAGGTCCGGACCGGTTCCGCAGCCGTTCCCGGCGGATTTCGCGGCGGCGATGTCCATGGCGATCTGCGCACGGAGCGACGCGACGTCCGCGAAGCGTCTTTCGGGGCGCAGGAAACGGAGCAGCGGCACTTCGGCCACGCCGTCCGGAAAATCCGGCGGCCGCGCGAAATAGTGCGCCTCCAGGACGGGTTCGCTCCACGCGTCTTCCCCGAACGTGGGGGCCGTGCCGAAATTCGCGACGCCGCCGTCTATCGCGTATGCGCCGCGCGGCGGCAGGCACATTCCGGCGGCGGGGACGATGTTCACCGTGGGGAAGCCGAGCTTGCGGCCTTCGCCCTTGCCGGGGCGGACGGCGCCGCACAGCGCGAACGGCCGGCCGAGCATGGCGGCGGCCGCCGCGAGATCGCCCGAGCGCACGGCGGCGCGGATGCGCGTGGACGAGATTCTTTCGCCGCCCGACATGGCGAAGGGCGTTTCGCGCACGTCGATTCCCGCCGCCGCGAGCGTTGCGGCGTTCCCGCGGCCCTGCGCGCCGAAGCGCCAGCCCGGGCCGCAGAACACGCACGAAACGCGCCCGAACATCGCGTGGAGCCGCGCGATGAAATCCTCCGGCGCCATGGCGGCCAGGGCGGGAGTGAAATCGAGCGCCGCGACCTCGCAGCCGGCGGCGGCGGCAAGCTCCGCGATTCGCCGCGCGCGCGGCATGAGAAGCGGCGGGGCGGACTTGGGGTCCACCACGGCGAGCGGATGGTTCGAAAAAGTCAGGACCGCGGGGCGCGCGCCGGCCGCGGAGGCGGCGTCGCGCAACGCGCGCAGTATCCTGCGGTGGCCGAGGTGGACGCCGTCGAAAAAACCTATGGCGACGGCGGCGGGGCGCGCAGACGTCACCTGCGCACCGCCTCGGGGACGGACACGACGCGCGCGGCGAAGTCCATCGGATCCATCGTCAGCACTTTTTCGTAGGGGACGGCGTCCGCTTTGGAGAAGCCGCCGTGCGCCTCGCGGCACAGGGATTCGAGGACCGCGCCGCAGCCCAGTTCGGCGCCGAGCGCGCCGGCGAAGGCGCGGGGGGAGGCGTCCTTGGCGCATTTCATGTCGAGCTCCAGCAGCGGAGGCTCGTACGAACGCACCGCGATCCTGTACCAGTGCACCAGGCGCGGCTTGCCGCCGGGCGTCGGAACCACCTCGTACGAAGTCGAGCCGTTGCGGAGGATCGCGGAGAAATCCGGGCGCGTCTCGAACGCGTCGCCGAGGAACTGCGCGGATATGGCGGCCTCGACGGCCGCACGGTCGGCCATCGCCGCCGCCACGGCGCCTGTGGAGACCACGCGGCCGTGGATGTCGCACGTGTCGGTGGACACGCCGAGGCGCAGGACCGCGGAATACGTCTTGTCCGCGCACATCAGGGACTGCGCGATGCGCGAAGCGTCGCCTACAAGGACCAGGAACACGCCGGACGCCGAAGCGTCGAGCGAGCCGCCGTGGGAGACCTTCACCAGGTTGAACTTGCGCTTGACCGTGTACACGACCTCTTGGAAAGGGACGTCGCGCGGCTTGTCCACGGGAAACACGCCTTCGAGCTGCGCAAGATGCGCTATCCTGTCGATATTCGCCATCTGGAAACCGGTTCGGCTCAGACCGGCTCGAAAACCGGGCGCTGCGGCGGGGAGAAGCGCGGTATTTCGTCCAGCGCGTCGGCCTTCGGGTCGCGCTCGCCGTTTTCGAGCTTGGACAGTATGGACAGCACCCTGTCGCCCTTTTCGAGCGAAACGTCCGCCACGAAGCGCAGGCGCGGCGTGCAGCGCAGGCGCATCTCGCGGCTTATGGCGTCCTGGAAATGGCGCGCGTTCTTGTTGAGAATGTTCAGCGCCTTGACGCGCAGAGGCTCGTCGCCGTACACGGACACGCGCACCGTGGCGTTGCGCAGGTCCTTGCCCGTGTGCACGCCGGTGACGGTGATGCGCGCGGATTCCACGTCGCACGACTGCAGAAGCCGCGGCACGGCGTCGCCGAGGACCCGGCGCATCAGCGCGTCGAGGCGTTCCATCCGCTGCACGGGCATGGTCACAGGCTCCTGGGCAGCTCTTCGAGCACGTAGCACTCGATCGTGTCGCCTTCGGCGAACTTCTCGAAGCCGTCGAAGCACACGCCGCATTCCTGCTGGCCGGTCACTTCCTTCACCTCGTCCTTGAAGTGCTTGAGCGAAGTGAGCTTGCCGTCCCACAGCTTCGCGCCGTCGCGGAAGACGCGGTAGCGCGCCGTGGACAGCAGCGAGCCGTCCTGCATCTGGCAGCCGGCGATGCGGCCCACCTTGCCGATGTCGTACACGGCCTTCACGAAGGCGTGGCCCTTCACGGCCTCCTTGTACTCTGGCGGCAGCAGGTCGAGCATGGAGTTCTTCACGTGGTCCATCAGCTCGTAGATGATGCGGAAGGTGTTTATCCTCACGCCGTCGTGGCGGGCCTGCTGCTGCACGCCGGAATCGGTGCCGATGTCGAAGCCCACGATTATCGCCTTGCCGGCGGCGGCGTCCTTCACGTCGGTGAGCGAGACGTTGCCTGCGGATTCGCCGATTATCTTGAGTGCGACCTTGTCGGACTTGATGCCGTTCAGCGCTTCGACTATGGCCTCGAGCGAACCGCGGGTGTCGGCCTTCACGATGACGTTCAGCTCGCGCTTGCCGGAGGCGTTCATCTTCGAGAGCAGGGAGTCGAGCGAAGTGGCGTCGCGCGCGGTGGAAAGCTCCGCGGTCTTGCGGGCCATGGCGGCCTCGGCGGCGAGGGTGCGCGCGCGCTTTTCGTCGAGCATCACGCGGAACTCGGCGCCGGCCTCGGGCACGCCGGACAGGCCGGTCACCTTCACGGGGGTGGAGGGCCCGGCCTCGCGCACGCGGCGGCCGTGGTCGTCGATGAGCGAGCGGACCTTGCCGAACGTCTCGCCCACGAGTACGGCGTCGCCGACCTTCAGCGTGCCGCCGGTGACGAGCATCATGGCGGACGGGCCGAATCCCTGCTCGAGCTGCGCCTCCACGACATAGCCGTTCGCGCGGCGCGACGGGTTGGCGGAAAGCTCCAGGACGTCCGCCTGCAGGAGCATCATCTCCAGCAGGTTGTCCACGCCCTGCCCGGTGGCGCCGGAAACCTCGCAGCACACGACGTCGCCGCCCCACTCTTCGGGCGTGAGGCCGGCCTTCTGGAGCATCTGCTTCACGCGGTCGGGCCTGGCGGTGGGAAGGTCGCACTTCGTTATGGCCACCATCATCTGCACGCCGGCCTGGCGGGCGTCCTTGATCGCCTCCTCGGTCTGCGGCATTATGCCGTCGTCGGCGGCGATGATGATCACCGCGATGTCGGTGAGCGACGCGCCGCGCTGGCGCATCGCGGAGAACGCGGCGTGGCCGGGCGTGTCGAGGAACGTTATCTTGCGCCCGTTGATCTCCACCTGGTAGGCGGAAATCTTCTGCGTTATGCCGCCGGCCTCGCCGGCCGCCACCTTGGTGTGGCGGATGTAGTCCATGAGCGTCGTCTTGCCGTGGTCGACATGGCCGAGGAACGTCACGACCGGCGGACGCGGCTTGAGCGACTCGGGCGCGTCTTCGGGGATCGCGTCGTCGGCGTCTATCGCCTTCAGGACCGGCTTGCGCTCGCCGCGGTCGCGCACGTGCTCGATCGTGGCCTTGAAACCGTACTTGGAAGCCACCTTCACGGCGACGTCCGGCTCTACGCGCTGGTTTATGGACGCGAGGACCTTCAGCTGCATGAGGTCGGCGATGAGCCTGTTGGGGCGTATGCCGAGTTTCGCCGCGAGATCTTTCACGACCATCGCGCCGCGTATCGAGACCTCGCGCGAATTGACGTTTATGACGGGCGCGGCGGGCTGCGGGGCCGCCGGCTTGGGCGCGGCGGCGGCCGCGGGCTTCGCGGAAATCTGCACGGAGGGCGTCCCGTACGGGCGCGTGAACGCCGCCGCCACCGAGACCGGCTGGAATCCGGCGCGGCCGATGCGGATCGGCTTGGGCGCGGCCGGGCGCGCCGGGGCGGCCGCCGCGGGACGGGCCG
>CADCBS010000013.1 GCA_902799715.1 uncultured bacterium
CGCGTCGAGCGTCCGGGCCGCGCGCGCACGCGCCGCGGAAGCGGCGCGCGGGCCGTGCGCCGCTTCCGCCTCCGCGAGCCGCGCCGCTTCGGCGTCCATGCCTTCGATTTCCGCCGCGAGCGCGCCGCGCGCGCCATGCCATGCGTTTTCGGCGGAAAGCGTGTCGCATTCCGCGCGCAGGGCGGCGATGCGCGGCTGCAGGGCGGACAGCCCGTCCTCCTTCGCCTGCCGCGCGGCGGCGTCCATCGGGCTTGCGCCCTTCAGCTCGGCCTCCTTGGCGTCCACTTCCTTGCGGACGAGCGAAAGCCTGTCGTGTATCGCCGCGCCGATGCGGGAATATATGCCCGTGCCGGTGGCCTGTTCGAGAATCGCGGAACGCTGCCTGTCGCTGTCCTTGCCGTCGGTGGCAAGGAATCTGTCGAACTTCCCCTGGGCGAGCATGGCGGTGCGCAGGAACTGCTCGAAGCAGGCCCTGTCGTCGCCCGCCAGGCCGATCAGCCGCATCGTCTCGCGCAAAAGCCCGGTCGGCGTGCCGGCAATTTCCGCAGACGAACCGTCCGGGGCGATTTTCTCCAGGGTGCGCTCCTGCTGCTTGAACGGCTTCTGGATTTTCGCGCTTTTCCTGCGCCACGCGGGGCGCGACTGCCGCCAGCCGGCGCGGTAGACGCCGTGCGCGCAGGCGAACGTGGCGCTGGCGGAGCATACGTTCGCGCCGCGCGTCATGATTTCGTTCTGGTCCTGCGACACCTCCGCCCGGGCCGTGCGGCCGAAAAGCGCAAGCGTGATCGCGTCGAGGATGGACGTCTTGCCGGCGCCGGTGTCGCCGGCGATCAGGAAAAGCCCGTCCCGCAGCGCGGGGGAGGTGAAATCGATCTCCCACCTGCCGGCGAGGGAGTTGACGTTTTCGAATTCGAGCCTGAGCAGCTTCACGGCGCGGCCTCCTCGGCGGCCTGGGCGGCGACGGCGTCGAACATGCGCATCAGTTCCGCCATCTGCTCTTCGCCGTAGTGCGCGGAGCTTGCGCGCAGCTTGCGCTCGGCCAGCTCGCGCGGCGAAACGGAGTCCACGCCGCGCCGGGCGAGTTCCGCGAGGCCGGACGCGCCGGACGCCGGGCGGACGTCGCGCTCTTCGAGTATGCGGATTCCGGCGCCGGCCGCCGTGGAGCGGAAACGCTCCCAGTGCGGACGCGACGGACCGTCGAACCCGTCGATGGATATCCTGGCGAACACGCGCGGCGCGGAAGCGAGGACGAGCGCCGCAAGCTCCGCGTCCACGGCGCCGGGCGTTCCGGAAAGATCGGCCAGCGGAACGCCGGGCGGGACGGGTGCCATGCGCACGGACGGTTTTTCGCCAGGCGCGCCGCACTCCACGATGTTCACGCTCTTTGCGCAGCGTGTCTCTGCGAAGCCCATCTTGAGGGGCGATCCGGAATAGAACATCGTATCCTTGAAACCCTTGACGGGCTGGGGCTTGTGCAGGTGGCCGAGCGCCACGTAGTCGGCGGCAGCGAGCGGCGCGGGGTCGAAGGCTCCTATCCCGCCTATGACGCCGCGGCTGCGCTCCGACACGGCGTCCGACAGCTCCGCGCCGGCGAGGGTGCAGTGCGCGGCGGCCACTACGGGCGCGCCGCGCGCGCCGGCGCGCGCCGCCGATATCGCGGCGGCGCAGCGCAGGCGCCATCCGGCGGCGATGCGCACTTCACGCGAAGAACCTTCGCCGGCCGCGGCCGCGCCGCAGTTCGCGAGTTCGGCGTCGTACATGAAAGGCATGGCCGCGACCGCGAGGGCGGGGACGCCGGACTTCCCCGGCACGACGACCGTCCCGCCGTCTCCGGAGTCCGCTCCGCCGCCGGAGACGACGGACACGCCGAGACCGTCCAGCAGGCTCGACGGCGCCGCGAGGAACGCGGCGCTGTCGTGGTTGCCGGCCGCCACCACTATCCTGCCGCAGCAGCCGCCCTTCACCGCCTTGGCGAGGAATCCGTAGTACTGCTTCTGCGCGGCGGACGACGGCGCCTTCACGTCGAAAACGTCGCCGGCCACCACAAGCGCGTCGGGCTTTTCGGCGGAAAGCAGGTCGAGCAGCCAGTCGAGGAACACGTCATGCTCGGGCGCGCGGTCTTCTTCGTGGAGGCGCGCCCCGAGGTGCCAGTCGCTCGTGTGGATTATCTTCATTTCCGCGGATTCCCGGCGGAATCCCCGCGGATCTTTCCGGCAAGGCACGGAAAAAGAATGTCCGCATTTGCGAAAATCCGGGCGAGGACGGATTTGCCGTTCCCCTTGCGCATCCTCTCGGGGTGGAACTGCACCGCGACCGCGGGATAGTCGTCCGACTCTATCGCCTCCACCACGCCGTCGGGCGCGCGCGCCGCTATGCGGAATCCGGGCGCAGGGTCTTTCACCGACTGGTGGTGCGTTGAATTCACCGTCATCGTCTTGCGCTTCAGGGCCTTCGCGAGGCGGCTGCCGGGCTCTATCGCTATCTTGTGCTCCACTTTGCGGTGGTTTGAGCGCGACGGATGCTCGGTGGGTATGTCCTGCCAGAGGGTCCCGCCGAACGCCACGTTGATCGCCTGCAATCCGCGGCACACGCCGAAAAGCGGCAGGCGCCGTTCGCGGGCGAGGGCTATCAGGCGGAACTCGAAATCGTCGCGCGTCTTGTTCAGCGGGCCGAGGGCCGGGCTTGGCTTGGCGGAGTAGCGCGCGGGGTCCACGTCCTCGCCGCCAGCGAGGAACAGAACATCCACGCGGTCGAGCGCCGCGCCGAGCTGCGCGTCGTCGCCGAAACGCGGGATGACGAACGGGATGTTGCCGCTTTCCGAGACGGCAAGCGCGTAGTTCACCCCGACGGACACGGTTTCGGAGGCGGCCGGGCAGGTCTCGGCGATGCCTATCACCATAGGGCGCGCATGGGCGGCGAGCGCGGCGGCCACGGAAGCCGCCGCCGCGGCGCTTCTTGCCATG
The DNA here is from genome assembly GCA_902799715.1 of uncultured bacterium. GTDB lineage: Bacteria > Verrucomicrobiota > Kiritimatiellia > RFP12 > UBA1067 > CADCBS01. The sequence goes on from CADCBS010000013.1 coordinate 2,964, forward strand.
CACCGGCGCGGACGGCGGAAAACCGGTCTTGCTGCATGCTTCACTGGATTCCCCTCCGGTTCACTTGCGCGCGGCGGGGACAGCGATGCGCTCGCCGCACAAAACCTTCGTTTCAAGCCCCTGCGCGGAATTCGCCGCGATGTCGGCGTCGAACTCGAGCGCTCCGGCCCGCGTGGCCATTATCACCGTGGAACCGCCGAACTTGAAATAGCCTTTTTCCTCGCCCTTGGCGTGTTTCGGGCCGGAGAACGTCTGGCATATCGTCCCGACGCCGAACGCGCCCACCTCCACGAGCCACAAGTCGCCGAAGGCGGTTTCGCAGCGGAGTATCTGGCGCTCGTTCATCGCGTAGACGTCCGGGCGGAGCGCCACGGCGAGCGGATTCACGGAATGGTACGTCCCCGGGACGGCGACGGGAGGTTCCGGCGTGGAGCAGTCGCACGGGAAGTGGAACCGGTGGTAGTCCACGGGCGCGAGGCGCACCACGGCGATGTCGAAAAGCCCGCCGGCGGCGCCGGGCGGTGCGGACGGCGCGAACACGTCGCGCAGCGCGCGCTTCGCGCCCTTCAGGGGGAAAGGCGCGCCGGCGTCGGCACCGAGGTGGAGCGAGATGCGTCCGTCGGCCGGGCTTGTCACGCCGTCGCCCACGGGACGCGCGCCGGGCTTCAGCCTGCGCGTGAAGAATTCGTTGAAGGTCGCGTATTCCGGGACCGGCTTTTCGGCCTCGCCGGGGTTGCAGCCGGGAAGGGACGCGAGCGCGGGGATCTTCTTCGCCGAGGAAGGGGAGTCGAACTTGCGCCCGAGCATGGCGGAGACCGTCCTGCCGCCGAAAAGGAGCGGCCACAGCAGGCGGCCGGCCAGGGTGCGATAGGCGAAGCGGAGCGCGCGGTCGCCCATCACGGTCTCGACCGTGCGCCGCCCCGTCCTGCGGTCGACATATTCCACCGGATCGTCTTTGCCCATGTCTTCCTTGCGCCTCTCTACGCGGTTCAATCCCTGCGCTCCGCCATCGGGACGTACGGCACGCGCTTTATGCTCGAACGGTAGGCGGGGCGTATGATGCGGCCGCCGCAAAGGACCTCCTCCAGCCTGTGCGCGCACCACCCGGCGACGCGGGAGATCGCGAAGAGCGGGGTGCAGAGGTCGGCCGGTATCCCGAGGGCCTTGTACACCAGGCCGGAATACAGGTCCACGTTGGCGCACATCGGAAGCTCCCTTCCGGTCTTCTCCATCACCATCGGGATTCCGATGCGCTCCACGGCTTCGAGAATCTCGAACTCGCGAGAGAACCCCTTCTCCTGCACGATTTTGGCGGCATGGCGCTTTATCGCCTCGGCGCGCGGGTCGCTGATCGTGTAGATGGCGTGGCCCAGGCCGTATATCTTGCCGCTGCGGTCGCCGCCGCGCTTCGCGAGGATCGCGTCGAGCGCGTCGCGGATCTTCGCGTCCGTCGGGCGGCGTCCGGCGCGGGCGGAGATGTAGTCCGCCATTTCGCGCACCTTCATGTTAGCGCCGCCGTGGAGCGGGCCCTTGAGCGAGCCGACCGCGGCGGCTATGGCGCTGTAGGTGTCTGTGCCGGACGAGCTGAGGGTCCTGCATGAGAAAGTGGAGTTGTTGCCGCCGCCGTGCTCGGCGTGCACCATCATCAGCAGGTCGAGCGTCATCGCCTCGTCGTCCGAGAACGACTTGTCCTTGCGGAGCATCCGCAGGAAGTTCTCGGCCACGGAGAGCTTTCCGTCGGGGTTGTGGATGTACAGCGATTCGCCGTCGAAGCAGTGGCGCTTCACCGCGTATGCGTGTGCGACGATCGTCGGCAGGCATCCGATCAGCTTCATCGACTGCCGCATGATGTTGGCGGTGTCGGTGGAGTCGGGGTCGGCGTCGTAGGAATACATCGCGAGGATGCTGCGCGCGAGCTTGTTCATCACGTTGCGCGAAGGCGCCTTCAGGATCATGTCCTCGAAGAATCCGGCGGGCAGGCGGCGCGCCGAGACGAGCGCGCGGTTGAAGCGCGAAAACCTGTCCTTGCCCGGCAGCTTGCCGAACAGCAGGAGATACGCCACCTCCTCGTACCCGAACGGCCCGGCGGCGCCGTGGTTCGCGATCAGGTCGTCGATCGACACCCCGCGGTAGTAGAGCGCGCCGGGGATGGGCATCTTCTCCGAATCGCTCATGTAGTAGCCCTGCACGCTGCCGATGCGCGTCACGCCCGCGATCACGCCGCTGCCGTCGGCGTTGCGCAGGCCGCGCTTCACTGCGTCGGACATGTAGTAGCGCGGGTCGATGGCGTACTGTTCGGCGATCTCCCCGATGAGGGAGTCGACGTACTTGTTCATGTCGGACTTGTCTTTGCGCGGGGGCATGTCAAAGCGCTCCTTCCGCGGACAGTCCTGCCGCGAGCCTGGCACGCACGGCGGCGATGAACGATTCGCTGTCGAGCGCGGGCGGCCTGGGGCTGGCGTCCGCCATGGCCGCGAGGTCGCCGGTCATCTCGCCGGCGGCCACGGCGCCGAGCACGGCTTTCTCCAGCGCGTCGGCGAAAGCCTGCAGGCGGGGGAGGGAGTCCATCTCGCCGCGCTTGCGCATCGCGCCCGTCCAGGCGAATATCGTCGCGATGGGGTTGGTGGAGGTCTTCTCGCCCTTGAGCCGCCTGTAGTAGTGGCGCGTCACGGTGCCGTGCGCCGCCTCGTATTCGAAGACGCCGCCGGGGCCGGCCAGGACGGACGTCATCATCGCGAGCGACCCGAACGCCGTGGCCACCATGTCGCTCATCACGTCGCCGTCGTAGTTCTTCAGCGCCCACACGAATCCGCCGGACGACCTCACGGCACGCGCCACGGCGTCGTCTATCAGCGTGTAGAAATACTCTATGCCGGCGGCCTCGAACTTTTCGCGGAACTCCTTTTCGTACGTTTCGGCGAACACGGACTTGAACAGCCCGTCGTAGGTCTTCATTATCGTGTCCTTGGCGGAGAACCAGAGGTCCATCTTCTGCGAAAGGGCGAACCCGAAGCACGCGCGCGCGAACGACCTGATGGACGAATCCTTGTTGTAGCAGCCCTGGAGGACGCCGGGGCCCTCGAAGCGGTAGACCTCGCGGCGCGTCTCGGTGCCGCCTTCCGGTGTGAAGGCTATCTCGGCCAGGCCCGGGCCTTCGATGCGCATCTCGGCGTCGCGGTAGAGGTCGGCGTAGGCGTGCCTCGCAATGATTATCGGCTTCTTCCAGCCGGGGATGAAAGGCTTCACCGCCGCGCACGGTATGGGCGCGCGGAACACGGTGCCGTCGAGCATGGCGCGGATCGTACCGTTGGGGGACGGCCACATCGACTTCAGCGAATACTCCTCCACGCGCTGCGCGTTGGGGGTTATCGTGGCGCACTTCACGCCCACGCCGAGGCGTTTCACCGCGGCGGCGGCCTCGCGCGTGACGGCGTCGCCTGTGGCGTCGCGGTTTTCCAGCCCGAGATCGTAGTATTCGGTCTTCAGGTCCACGAACGGCTCTATCAGCTCGCTCTTGACGAGCGCCCACAATATGCGCGTCATCTCGTCGCCGTCCATCTCCACGAGCGGCGTGCGCATTCCTATCCTGTCCATCGTTCCCTCCATGTCGTCCATGCTCCGTGCGTGGCGCCGGCCCGCGAGGGGCGCGGCATGCCGTTTCAGCGCGCGGCGCGCCTGGCCCTGTACAGGTTCGCCAGGCAGCCCGCGAGCACCGTCTCGCGCTCCTCGCGCGAGAACCCGCCGAGGAAGAGCCGCAGCGGCTCCGGCTTGTCCGCGCCGTCGCGCAGCGCGAGCGCGTCTATCGACTCCGCGCCGTCCTGCACGGCCTTCCTCGCGCCGGGCACGAACAGCCAGTCGCCGGGGGCGAAATCGAACTTCGCGTCCGCCGCCACCGTGAAAGGCAGCATTCCCCAGTTTATGCAGTTCGAGCGGTAGCGCTTCGTGGCGAACTCGCGGCAGACGTTCGCCCCGCCGCCGAGCACGCGCTGGCACGACGCCGCCTGCTCGCGCGCCGAGCCGTCGCCAGGCTTTTCCGCAAATATCGCGGACGCTATGCCAATGCTCTCCGGCGGCCCGCCGAACCCGCAGCGCGCGGCGGCGGCCATGGCCTCCGGCGCGGGCCTGCCGGCGCGCCTGTCCTCCTCCATCCGCCTTGTCTCGAGGGCGCGGCCCACGTATCCGGGATCGCGGCGCGAAAGAGCGAAAGCGGCGAGCTTCGGCGGATTCGACCTGTAGCTCGACGTCTCGCCCGACGGTATCAGCTCGTCGGTGGTCGTCACCGGATCGTGCAGCACGGACGCGAACCTGAGAAGAAGATTCTCCGGCAGGGGCTGCTGCTCCGGCCACGGCACGATGTTGGGCCCGTAGCGCAGCGGCGTCTGCGGATCGGGCTTTCCGAAAGCGCAATACACGCGCCGGGCGTAGGGCGTCCTGTCGTAGCGGCGCTCCGCGCGAGGGGGAGGGGCGTAGTCGATCGCGGCGGCAGACGTCACGGCGCCGCCGTTGCGCGCCGTGGCGGCGATCGAGCGCGCGTCCATCAGCATCACAGCGGCGGACTGCCCGTCGCCGGGCTTCGCGCCTTCGCGGTTGGGGAAATTCCTCGTGACGTGGCGCGCCGACACCGTGGCGTTCGCCGGCACGTCGCCCGCGCCGAAGCACGGGCCGCAGAAGCAGGGCTTCACAGGCACGCCGAGCGCGGACAGCGCGTCGCGCACGCCGTTCCTTCCAAGCTCCAGATCCACCGGCGCGCTCGCCGGATACACGGAAAGCTCGAACTCGCCGCAGCCGGTCCCTTCGCTTCCGAGGATCGCCGCGGCCTCGGCGATGTTGCCGTACAGCCCGCCGGCGCAGCCTGCAATCACGCCCTGGCCTACGTGCGGGACCCCGCCGCGCAGCATCCCCGTCAGGCAGGCCGGGGCGCATCCCGCAGCCTCGGCGCGCTTCTCCGCCTCGCGCAGCATGTCGCCGGCGTTTTCGAGGAATCCGCGTATCGTCACGGCCTCGGAAGGATGGTACGGAAGCGCCACCATCGGCTCGATGCCGGAAAGATCCATCTCCACCAGCCCGTCGTATACCGCGCCTTCCTCGGGCGCGATGCGGCTGTAGCGCTCCGGGCGCCCGTGGACGGCGTAGAACTCCTCGACGGCGGAATCGGTCTCCCATATCGACGAAAGGCAGGCAGTCTCTGTGGTCATCGCGTCGATGCCCAGGCGGGTGTCGATGTCGAGCGACGCCACGCCCGGCCCGGCGAATTCGAGGACCGCGTTTTTCGCGAAGCCGCCGTTCCACACGGCGCCGCAGAGCGCGATCGCCGCGTCGTGCGGGCCGGAGCCGCGCGGAAGCGAGCCAGCGAGCCACACGAGGACCGTCCTCGGGCGCGGAGCCTCCCAGCTGTCGCCGAGGAGCTGCTTCACAAGCTCCGGGCCGCCTTCGCCCACGCCCATGCAGCCGATCGCGCCGTAGCGCGTGTGGCTGTCGGAGCCGAGTATCATCCGCCCGCAGCCGGCGAGCTCCTCGCGCGCGTACTGGTGGATCACGGCGAGGTTCGGCGGCACGTACGCGCCGCCGAAGCGGCGCGCGGCCGACAGGCCGAAAAGATGGTCGTCGGCGTTGATGGTGCCGCCCACCGCGCAAAGGCTGTTGTGGCAGTTCGTGAGCGCGTACGGCACGGGGAAGCGGTCCAGCCCCGCCGCGACTGCGGACTGTATTATGCCGACGTACGTTATGTCGTGCGAAACGAGCGCGTCGAACTTCAGCGCCAGCGCGCCGTCCCCGCCCGCACCGCCGGACGCGGCGTGGGCCGCGAATATGCGCGCGGACATCGTGGAGCCGCGCGCGCCGGGGCGGTCCGCGCGGAAGGGGCGCGGACGCCCGCCGGAAATCTCGTGTCTTGCGTCGTGTATCTTGATGCCTTGCACTTTCGGGCCTCGGTTTTTCCGTTTCCGCGCGGTCAGGCGCGGGCGATGGCGAGCAGGTGCGCGACCCCCGCCGGCGACGACACGCAATACGCGAGCCCGCCGCCGGGCGCCGGCGCGCAGCGCGAAACCACGGTCTCCCCGGCGAGCGTTTCGCTGCGGAAGGCGAACTCCACGTCGCGCGGGCGGCGCGCCGCGGCGTCAGGCGCGGATTCGAGCATCCATTCCACGTAGCGGACGTTGTTCACGTGTCCGTTCAGGTCTATGTGCGAACGCTGCGCGACGAACGTCTTTCCGTCCGCCGCCGGCGTTTCCGGGAAGCGTATCTTCCCCTCGAACGGGGCGAGTTCGCCGAAGACGGGCGGGACGGTCGTCTCGAACGCGTCGAACAGCCCGGGCGGCACCGGGGCGGCGCGGCGGGTGGAAAGGTCGATCACCATCCACTCGCTGGCCGCGCGGCCGATCCTGGCGCCGTCCGCGCCGAAGATTTCGAAGTCGCGGTACGCGGCGATGCGGCGCGCCGCCTTGGGGCGCGTGACGACGCGGGCCTCTTCGGCCCAGCGCGGATAGCGCGACATCTCCACGCGCATCCGCGTCAGCACCCACGATATGTTCCTGCCGGACGCGTCGAAGTCGGACTTGGAGAATCCGAGTTCTGCGGCGTTCAGCGACGCCGCCTCCTGCAGATAGTCGCAGACGGCGGCGAGGGACGCCATGCCGTCGGGCTCGCATTCGTAGGAGCGGACCTTGAACGCGTATTCGCCGAAGGGATCCTTCATCGTCATGGCCATGTCCCGCCGCAGACCGCGCGTCAGCGCGCGAGGAGGATGTTCGCCTGCGCGACGACGTTCTCGGGCGTGAAGCCGAACTCCTTCGCGAGATCGGAGCACTTGCCGGAGAGGCCGAAGCGGTCGAGCGTGATGTAGGCGGTGCGCTCGCGGTCCTCGGCGAAGACCTCCCATCCGTTGCGCACGCCGGCCTCCACGATCAGCCTGCGTCCGCACGAGGGCGGCAGCACGGAATCGCGGTAGAGCTGCGACTGGGAGAGGAACAGGCCGGGGGAGGGCATCGACACCACGCGGACGTGGCGGCCGGCGGCGACGAGGCGCTTGGCGGCCTCGACGGCGACGGAGACTTCGGAGCCGGTGGCGACGATCGACAGGTCGACGGGGCGCGGCAGGTTGAACGGCGATTCGTCGAACGCCACGTATCCGCCGCGGCGCACGCCTTCGGGGTCCGCCGGGGGGAGGACCGGAAGGTTCTGGCGCGAAAGGAGAAGCAGCGTGGGGCCGTCTTTGCGCTCGAGCGCCATCATCCACGCCGCGGCGGTCTCGTTCGCGTCGGCGGGGCGCAGCACGAGCACGTCCGGCATGATGCGCCAGGAGGCGAGCTGCTCGACGGGCTGGTGGGTCGCGCCGTCTTCGCCCACGTAGAACGAATCGTGCGAGAACACGAACACTACAGGCAACTTCATCAGCGCGGCGAGGCGCACCGCCGGGCGGCAGTAGTCGGAGAACACGAAGAACGTCGCGCCGAACGGGCGCACCGACCCGTGCGCGGCCATGCCGTTCAGCACGGCGGCCATGCCCAGTTCGCGTATGCCGAAGCGCATGTTGCGGCCGGCGGGCGTCTCCGCCGTCATGTCGGCGAAGCCTTTCAGGTACGTCTTGTTGGACGGCGCGAGATCCGCGGAACCGCCGACGAGCGACGGCACGAGCGGGGCGATGGCGTTCATCACGCTGCCGGAAGCGGCGCGCGTGGAGACGGACTCGCCGGCGGCGAAGACGGGAAGAGCGTCACGCAGGCCTTCTGGCAGGGCCAGCGCGTCGGCGGCCTTGCGGGCGGCGGCCTTCTCCGCGCCGGCGGCCTCTTCCCACCTGGCGAATTCGCGGTCCCACGCAAGGCGGACGCGCTTCATCGCGCGGGCGCGCTGCGAAAACGCCGCGGCGGCTTCTTCGGGCACGGCGAAGGACTGCGCGGGGTCGAAGCCGAGGGCCTTCTTCGCGGCGGCGGCCTCTTCGGCGCCGAGGGGCGCGCCGTGGCAGCCGGCGGTGCCGCCCTTGGCGGGCGCGCCATGGCCGATCTCGGTCTTGAAGATTATCAGCGAAGGCTTGCCTTCCGTGCGCATGGCGGCGCGGATCTTCGCCGTTATGGCGGCGATGTCGTGGCCGTCGGCCTCGAACACCTTCCAGCCGTACGATTCGAAGCGGCGGCGCGTGTCGTCGGCCGACGAAAGCGCGGTGGAGCCTTCTATGGTTATGCCGTTGGAATCGTACATGCACACGAGCCTGTCGAGCTTCTGCAGGCCCGCGAGGGAGGCGGCCTCGTGGGAGACGCCCTCCTGCATGTCGCCGTCGCCGAGGAAGCACCATGTGCGGTGCGAAACGATTTCATGCCCGGGGACGTTGTCGCGGGCGGCCTGGAAGCGCTCGGCGAGCGCCATGCCAACGGCCATCGCGAACCCCTGGCCCAGCGGGCCGGTCGTGACCTCCACGCCGGGCGTCACGCCGCGCTCGGGATGTCCCGGCGTGCGGGAGCCGAGCTGGCGGAAGTTCCGGAGGTCTTCCATCGAAAGCCCCGCGCCGGAAAGGTGCAGAAGGGAATACAGCAGCGCGGAGGCGTGCCCGCCGGAGAAGACGAGCCTGTCGCGGTCCGCCCACGCGGGCTGCGAAGGGTCGAACTTCAGGAAGCGCAGCCAGAGGACGGCGGCGATGTCCGCCATCCCCATGGCGGCGCCGGGATGTCCTGACGCGGCCTTTTCGATCATGTCCACTGAAAGGCAGCGCAGCGTGGCGGCCGCCTTGGATATCTGTCCGTCGTCGATGTTCATTCGTCGGTTTCCTTTCATGGCGCCCTCAGGCGCGCAAATCGTTTATCGCCGCGTACACGTTCGCGAAGAGCTTCTCCAGCTTGCCGAGCGGCGTGGTGGAGAACGCCAGGCGCAGCAGGCCCGACATCGCGATCGTCCCGGTGGAATACCCCTCCACGAGACGCCTGCGCACGGCTTCGGCGTCGACGCCCTTCGGGCGCACGCACATGAAGTATCCGGAGTTGAACGGCATGGGCTCGAACGCGGACAGGTATTCGCCGTGCTCCGCGAGTATGCGCTTTATCTCTTCGTACCTCGCGCGGAGGATCGCGTACTTGCCGCGCTTCTCTTCGTCGAAAGTCGGCTCGGCGTACGCGCACAGCGCCATGTGCTGCCCGATGGACGAGACGTTCGAGATCGACGCGCGGACCGCGCCCGCGGCCTTGGCCTCGACCGCGCGCAGCTGGGCGTCGGTGGCGCCGCGCCAGCCGAACGCCATGAAGCCCACGCGCATGCCCCACACGTAGTCTTCCTTGGTGGTCCCGTCGAGTTTCACCGCCAGCACGTCCGGCGAAAGATCGCAAAGTTCGGTGAAGAGCGATTCGCCGTGCACGCCGTCTTCGTAGACGAGGCCGAAGTAGGCGTCGTCGAGTATGCAGAGTATCTTCTTGCCGGACGCCGCGGCGGCGGCGACAGTCTCGACGATCGCCGCCGCGTCTTCCGCGGTGGCCGTGTAGCCGGTGGGGTTGTTGGGGAAGTTCAGCAGGACGATCTTCTTGTCCCCCGGGGCCGAAAGCCTTTCCGCGAGGCCGGAGACGTTGAACCTGCGGCCTGGCGCGAACATCGGGAACGTCTCGCGCGCCACGCCGCGCATGTCGCCGAATATCAGGTCGTAGTTGTCCCAGTGGAAGTCGGGCATTATCACGGCGTCGCCGGGTTCGGCGAACAGTTCGGCGACGATGTGCAGCCCGTGCGTCAGGGCGTTGGTGACGATCGGATTGGAGAACGTCTTGCCCTCCAGGCCGGGGTTCTTGCGCAGCTGCATCCTGCGCCACGCCGCGCGGAGCTCCGGCATTCCGGACGACCCGCAGTACAGGAACGCGCTTTTCGGGAGCCGCGTGTACTTCTCGAAGGAAGGCAGGGTGAGGGGCGAGCCGTCCTCCTCGAACGCCATGCCTATGGTTGCGTTGATCTCGCACCCGCGCGCCTCCGCGCCCTGGCCGAGTATGCCTCCGTACGGGAAATACATGCGCCGGCCCGCGCGGGAAAGCAGCGCCTCCACGGGGCAGCCGTCCTCCGACAGCGTCTTGTTCAGCATCTCTGCCAGGGGGTTGAGCCGGACGCCTTCTCCGTCCGCGGAGCGGCTTCCGCCGCCGCGGCGCGCGTCTGCGCATGAACCGGAATCTTCCATCGAAGTGTTCTCTCTGTTCTGCGCGCCGCCGCGAATCGCCGCGGCGGCGCGTATCTTGGAAAAACCGAAGCCGGACGTATGCGTCCGGTCGGGGGGATGGCGGGCGCGGCCGCAGCCGCGTCCGCCGTTCCACTCTGCGCGCCGTCAGGCGCGCGCGGCGGCGTCGGCCTCCTGCATGGCGGCGCGGCGGGACAGCTTGATGCGCCCGCGGTCGTCCACGTCGAGGCACTTCACCAGCATCTTGTCGCCTACCTTGCAGACGGCGTCGACGCTCGGCACGCGCTTGTCGGAAAGCTCCGATATGTGGCAGAGGCCGTCGATTCCGGGCAGGATCTGCACGAAAGCGCCGAACTCCTTGACGCCGGTCACGGTGCCTTCGTATATCTTGCCGGGCTCGGCTTCCGCCGCCACCGAGAGGACAGCCTCCTCGGCGGCCTTCATGGACTCGGCGGACGAGGCGAATATGCTCACCTTGCCGTCGTCGTCCACGTCGATCTGGGCGCCTGTCGTCTCGACTATCGAACGGATGTTCGAGCCGCCGGGGCCGATGAGCGCGCCGATCTTGTCGACCGGGATGTGCACTTCCTTGATCCGCGGCGCGAACTTGTTCAGCTCGGCGCGCGGCGCGGGGATGACGCTTTCCATGAAGTCGATGATCTTCAGGCGGGCGTCGTGGGCGGCCTTGATGGCGCCTTCCACGAGATCCCACGTGAGGCCGCGCAGCTTCAGGTCGACCTGGAAGCCCGTTATGCCCTTGCGCGTGCCGCCGACCTTGAAGTCCATGTCGCCGCAGTGGTCTTCCGCGCCGAGGATGTCGGTCACGAGGACCTTCTTCGACATGTCGGGGGTGGTGAACAGGCCCACGGATATGCCGGCCACGGTGCGCTTCAGCGGAACGCCGGCGTCCATGAGCGCCAGGCATCCGTTGCAGATCGAAGCCATCGACGACGAGCCGTTCGATCCCATGATCTCGCTGACCACGCGGATCGAGTACGGGAAATCGTCGGGCAGCACTTCGGCGATCGAGCGTTCGGCAAGCGCGCCGTGCCCGATCTCGCGGCGGCCGGTGGAGCCGAGCCTGCCGACTTCGCCCGTGCAGTAGGGCGGGAAGTTGTAGTGCAGCATGAAGCGCTTGGAGAGCGGGCCGCCGGTCACGGAGTCGAGCTCCTGCGCGTCTTTCTTCGTGCCGAGCGTCACCGTCGCGAGCGACTGCGTCTCGCCGCGGTTGAAGATCGCGCTGCCGTGCACGCGGGGAAGCACCCCCACCTGCGCGTAGAGCGGGCGTATCTCGTGCTGGCCGCGGCCGTCTATGCGCTTGCCGCGTTCGAGCAGGTTGGCGCGCACGGTCTCGATCTCGAGCGCGTCGAACAGGTGCACGAAGCCGACGGCGTCGATCTCGGGCCATTTGGCGGAGACCTTGGCGAGCAGGTCCTTGCGGATCGCCTCGACCTTCTCCTGGCGCTCGAGCTTGCCGGGCACGAGCAGCGCCTCGGCGAGCGCGGCGCCGCCTTCGGCGCGGATGAAGTCCATCTTGTCGGCGGGCTGCGGGACGTCCTTTATGTCCTTGTCGGGCAGGCCGAGGGCGCGGCGCATCTCGATCTGGAGGTCGATGATCTTCTCGACTTCTTCATGCGCCCTCTTGAGCGCGGCCAGGAAGTCTTCGTCGCTTACTTCGGAGGCGCTGCCTTCCATCATCAGGAACTTGCCGCGCAGGCCGGCGTAGAGCAGGTCGATGTCGCTGCGGGCCTTCTGCTCGTGCGTGGGGTTTATCACCCATTCGCCGTCGACGCGGCCGATGCGCACGCATCCGATCGGGCCCATGAACGGGACGTCGGAGATGTGAAGCGCGGCGGAGGCCGCGTTCACGGCCAGGAAGTCGGCTTCGCGCGTGCCGTCGCTCTGTATCAGCGTGGCGTTGACCTGCACGTCGTTGTAGTATCCGTCGGGGAAGAGCGGACGTATCGGGCGGTCGCACATGCGGGCCGTGAGTATCTCCTTGGACGACGGGCGCGCCTCGCGCTTGAAGAACCCGCCGGGGAACTTGCCGGCCGCGTAGAATTTTTCGCGGTATTCGCACTGCAGCGGGAAGAAGTCTATTCCCTCCCGGGGCGTGTCCGTGCGCGTCACGGCGCAGAAAACCGTCGTATCGCCGAGCGACACCGTGACCGCCCCCGCGGCCTGGCGGGCCAGAAGCCCCGTCTCGACCACGAGCTCGCGCCCTGCGATGTCCGCAGTGAATTTCTTCGTGTCTTGCATTGTATTCCAGGCTCCGGTTTTCAGCGGCGCAGTCCGAGGGCGGCGATCGTCTTCTTGTAGCACGCTTCGTCTTCGCGCTTCAGGTAGTCCAGGAGCTTGCGGCGGTTGTTCACCTTGCGGATCAGGCCGTAGCGCGACGAATGGTCGTGCTTGTTGGCTTTCATGTGCGCGGTGAGGCGCTCGATCTCTTTCGTGAGGACGGCGATCTGCACTTCGGAAGATCCCGTGTCCCGTTCATGGCGCTGGAACTGCTGGCGGATTGCTGATTTGTCTACTTGGCTCATTTTGTGTCGACCGGTTTGGTTTCGGCGACCGCCCGACGCTCCCCGCCTCGCGCGCCGGCCGCACCGGCGCATGATGCCCGCCTGGCGGGCGCCCGCGACGGGGAATATCTCCTAAGACGGTCGCAGGTTTGGGGAACAGTGTACCGCAAACGGCGCGCGCAGTCAAGCGCGCGTTCCGGCCGCCGCGCACCGCGCGAAGAAGTGCGCGGAATCGCCGCGCTTCCCGTAGTTCACGGTCTCCCCGATGGCGGCGAGACGGCGCTCGAGACACCCGCGGCACATGGCGGCGTTTTCGTCCGTGCACGGCTTGCCTTCGTACAGCGCGTAGTCTTTGCGCCACTTCACGTCCGTCACGTTCGGCATCATCACGTTCGCGCCGGCGAGCACGCCCTGTTCCCTGCCGTCCGGCGCCAGCGTCTGCAATGCCGTGGTGGCCGCGATGTTCACGTCGTGCAGGAAAAGCCGCGTTGCGGAAATCATGTTCAGCCCCGTGCGGAGCTGCCGCGCCTTGAACTCCGGCGTGACCGCCGCGCCCGCGCCCATCGGCGTTTCCCCGTGCGGGATGAACGGGCCCATGCCTATCATGTCGGCGTCGCATTCGGCGAAGAACTCCACGTCCGCCGCAAGGTCCCGCGCCGTCTGCCCCGGAAGGCCCGACATCACGCCGGTCCCGGTCTGGTACCCGCACGCGCGCAGCACGTCGAGGCATCTGCGCCTCCGCTCCCACGAGTGCCCTTCCGGGTGCATCGCGGCGTAAAGCTCCCTGTTCGACGTCTCGATGCGCAGCAGATAGCGGCTCGCCCCGGCGGCCTTCCACCTGCGGTAGACGCCGTCTTCCTGCTCGCCGAGCGACAGCGTGATCCCGAACGGCCCGCCGGGGAGCGCCTGCATCCCGCGCAGGCACTTTTCGACGAACCGCGTGTGCTCTTCGCTTTCGATTTCGCCCGACTGCAGCACTATCGACCCGTAGTCGAGCCTTGCGGCCTCTTCCGCCGCGCGCAGCACTTCTTCGTACGGAAGCGAATAGCGCCGCACCGCCGCGTTGGATTTCCTTATCCCGCAGTAGAGGCAGTCTTTCGCGCACACGTTGCCTTGCTCCACCAGCCCGCGCATCGAAACCGTCTTTCCGCAATGCCGGACTTTCAGCGCGTACGCGGCTTCGCGCACGGCCCGGATCTCGGCGGGATACTCCACCGCCACGAGCGTCTCGATCTGCCGCGCGGAAAGGTTGCGCGGCTTCGCCAGGGCCGCCTCTATGATGTCGCCGAGCGCGCTCAAAGTATCACGCCCCCGCCGAGCAGCTCTTCGCCGTCAGCCGCGTAGAACACTGCCGACTGCCCGGGCGCCACGCCGGATATCCCTTCGGGGAACACGCACGTGTCGCCGCGCAGGAACGCCGGGCCGCGCGGCTGCCCGCCCGAGCGCACTTTCACCCTGACCGGGATTTCGCCTTCCGGCCGCGCGATCGAAACCCAGTTCGCGTCGGCGAAGCGCAGCGACGTCTTCACCGCCTCCTGCGCGAAGCCTGCGACCACCCTGTTGCGGCACGGATCGACGTCTATGACGTAATACGGCTTCCCGCCGCCTATCCCCAGGCCTTTGCGCTGCCCCGGCGTGTAGTGCCAGTAGCCGCGGTGCCTGCCGAGCCTGCGCCCCGACGCGTCCACGATGTCGCCTTCGCAGTCCGGCCTGCCGATAAGCTCCGCGGTGTCGCCCGAATAGAAATCCTGCGAATCCGGCTTGTCCGCCGCCGCCAGGCCGCGCGAACGCGCGAACGCGCGGACTTCGGTCTTCGCCATGCCGCCGAGCGGGAACATCTGCCGCGCGAGCTGCCCTTGCGAAAGGCGGTACAGGAAATACGACTGGTCTTTCGAGACGTCGGCGGCGCGCAGCAGTTTCATCCTGCCGTCCGCTCCGCGCTCCACGCGCGCGTAGTGCCCCGTGGCGAACGCGTCGAACTCTATCCCCGACTGCTCCGCCAGGCGCGGCAGCAGGCCGAATTTCATGGCGGCGTTGCACCTTACGCACGGGTTCGGCGTCTTGCCCGCAAGGTACGTCTCGCGGAAATACGAGACTATCTGCGCATCGTATTCCGCGGAGCAGTCGAACACCCTGTAGCCTATGCCCGCCGAGGCCGCGAACGCCTCCGCCGCCGCGATGTCGGCCGCCTCGCCGGCGCCGAAGCACGCGTCGCGGTCGCCGCCTTTGTACACGCCGTCGCGCCAGATTTTCATCGTGACGCCCACGACTTCGTGCCCGGCCTCCTTCAGCAGGAGCGCCGCCACCGAAGAGTCCACGCCGCCGGACAGCCCCACGGCGACTTTCACTTCGCGCACTCCTCCACGAGGTCGGCCAGCCTGTCGGCGGCGTCCGGCACCGCGAGCCTCGCCATTTCCTCGCCCATCTTGCGCGCCCTGTCCGGATCCTGCGACAGCGCGAGCAGCCAGTTCGCGAGCGCGTTCGGCGCAAGCGCGTCCTGGTATCCTTCCGCGGCCGCGCCTTTCTCCACGAACGCCTGCGCGTTCAGGTGCTGGTGGTCGCGCACCGCCGTGGGAAGAGGTATGAAGAACGCGGGCTTCCCAGCGCGCGCGAGCTCGAAGCACGTCGACGCCCCCGCGCGGCACACCACCACGTCCGCCGATGCGTAGGCGTCCGCCATGTCGTACTCGAACGCCCTCACGCGGAACTTCATCTTCGCGCCGTAGTATTTGCCTATCACGCTTTCCTCGTCGGCCGCGCCCGTCTGGTGTATCACGAAAAGCGGACGCGGGGCGATCAGCCTGTTCAGCCGCACGAGCGCGTCGGACGCGAGTTCGTTCACTTTGTGCGCGCCCTGGCTGCCGCCGGTCGTGAATACGCAGAACGCCCCTTCCGGTATCTCCGGGAACCGCCGCCCTTCGGCCATGCGCCTGCGCAGCGGCAGCCCGGTGAACACGCCTTTCCTCCGCGGGACTTCCGGCAGCGTCTGCTCGAACGACACCGCCACCTTGCGCGCGAACCCCGACAGGAACGACACCGCCTTCCCGGGGACGGCGTTCGCTTCGTGAAGCACCACCGGTATGCGCAGGATCCGCGCCGCTACGACCGGCGGCATCGACGTGTACGACCCCATGGCCAGCAGCACGTCCGCCTTCGCCGCGCGGAACGCGCGCACGCACCGGAACACCGAGCGGACGTTCGCGAAGAAATTGACCGCCGACAGCGTCTTCGCCCCGGTCGCGAACGTCGGGCCGGACCATCCTGTCATCACGGTCTTTTCGATCGTCCGCCCCGAGTTCCACACCGTCACTTCATGCCCGCGCTCCCGCAGCGCCTCCGCCGTGGCCAGCCCCGGAAAGGCGTGTCCGCCGGTCCCTCCGCACGCCACCACGATGCGCTTCGCCGTCGCGCCCGGCGCTACCGCCGGCTTCGCGGCCGCTTCCGCATCTACGCTCTGTTCTTCCATTCCCGGAATCCTCCAAGTCTCAGTCCGCGCCGGATCCGCCGCCTTCGTAATCTTCCTCCGCCGGCACGACGGGCAGCGCCGGACGCTGCCTCGCCCCCGCCGCGACCCGCACGAACACGGCGTCGTGGTCGGAGACCGCGCTTCCGCCGAACACCCGGCGGACCGCAGGCGCGTCCCAGTTCTTCAAAAGAATGTAGTCCAGCCGCGACGACCTGTATTTGCGCCCCCGCCCGGGATGCGTGGCCCGCCGCGCCTCGGAAACGCCCTCGAACGCGTCGCGCCATCCGTCGGCGAAGAACATCCTCACCGTCTTCTCCTGGTCGAACTCCGGCGCGTCGATGTCCGTGTTGAAGTCGCCCGCCACTATGAACCGCGCCGGCCTGCGCCCGTCGGGCGCGCGCACCTGCGGCGCCTCCGCTATCAGCTGCTCCGCGCACACCATGCGCTTCATCCACGTGTACATCCTGTCCAGATCCGTCACGTCGCCGTAATTGCTCTTCAGATGCACGCAGAAACACGCCACGAGCCCGTCCGCGCCGCCGTCCACAAGCGCCCACGAATACCCGCGCGGCGGCTGCGCGCCGTGGCTCTGCCGCCACAGCTCCGACCCCGACGCCAGCACCGGCAGCGTCGTGGCTATCGCGCACTGCTGCCAGCCCAGGCGCCTGTCCCTGTTCCTGAACGCGCTGCACGAGGCGACCTTCAACCCCTGCACGCCGATCCTCGACACAAGCCCCGTCGCGCACGAAGCGTCGCGCAGCTCCTGCAGGAACAGCACCACTCCGTCGCCTGGGGCGGAACGCGAGGCCGCCACCGATTCCGAAAGTATCCGCGCCGCTTCGGAGAACGCCGCGGCCTCTTTCGCCGCAGGCGCCCTGTGCTCGGCGCGGCCGGACGGGAACCATTTCATGTTCCATGTGCCGCATACGATGTCCGCCCTCGCGGCGCAGAAGAGCGCCGCCGCCAGCATCGCGGCCAGCGCGCAACTCACGCGCGGACGCGGTGCGGCGCAATGTATCGCGACAGACATTTCGAACCTGCGGGAGCGCGGCGGGACGGTGCGCGTCCGGCCGCGCGCGACGTCACCTTATCTTGATGAACAGCCCCGGTCTCTTCTTCAAGTCGTAGCCGAATCCGTCTTCGTCTTCGACCTTCTCCAGATCCCACGCGGAGGGGATTGCGATATCGAGCTTCTCTTCGGACGGAAGGATTTCTTCCTTCCCGACCCTGAACAGTTTGAACCTGCTGCCCGAAAGGTTTTCCGGAAGCTCGATCGCGAGATTGCCGCCGGCTTTGCCGTCTTCGCCGCGAATCGTCAGCGCTTCCGTTATCTTCACGCAGTCCGTCCCCGAGGGCTTCAGCTTCGCGCCGTACTTGAATTCCATGTCTTTGACGGTGCCGAACCCCGAGAGGGTCGACAGGACGCCGAAGCCAAAGTTTTGGGTCTCGTAGTCGATCTCGCCGCCGTACATTTCAAGGTTGGTGACAAATATTCTGCGGTTGGTCTTGTTGATTATCTTGTTGGGGCTGTGCAGTTTTACCGTGGTGCCGCTATATTTATTGCTGTCGGTGTTGAGGTTGTTCCATGTGTAGAGCGTTATCGAGTTGTAGAGATCTATCGTTCCCGCGTCGGTGTTGATGTTGCGGAACGTGACCCAGCATTTGACCGTGAGCGTGTGTCCGTCAAGCCGTATCACGGAAGCCGTGTCATCCGCCCCAAGCTTCAGCTGCTCGCCTGCAACCGTGGCGTCGTCAGTCAAGTACAGATTGTAGATGTAATTCCCCTTGGCCATCGATCCGCTCGACGAGGTGAGCGCGCACTGCCACTCGCCTGCGCCCGCACCGGCGATGTATACAGGCGTTTCCTGCCGGATCGCCATGGCGTTTATGTCGAACGTGCCGCCGGCCTCGACAGTCAGCCTCGGCGTCGCGCCAAGGGCGTTCGCGCTTCGCTGCTGGAGGACGCCGCTCTTTACGGTCGCCCCGCCGGTCGCCACGAACGAACCGCCCGTCCCATTTGTAAGCGCGACTACGCAGTCCGCCGCGCCCGCCACGGTGAAGGTTCCTGCCGAAACCGCCGCGTTCACGGTCACGGCTATGCTCTTGTCCGTCGCGATCTTGAAGTCTCCGCCGAGCGTGGAAGCGCCAGTGATCGCAAGCGCATCCGCCGCACCGGGGGAGTAGACTATCGAGCCGTCGCCGCCGAACGCGCCGAACGAAACCACGCCGCCGGTCGCGAGGGTCGCCCCTTGCGCGACGCTCGCCGTCGTCACGGCCATCGAGCCGTTGCCGGAGAATTCCGCCGTGCCGCCGCCGCGCACCTGCATTTCGCCAAGCTCGTACTGGCCGGACACGCTGATCTGCGTGTCGTCCGTCACCTCGACGATAAATGGCTCGCCGCTTCGCGGCATGGCGCCTTTGGACCAGTTCGCCGGCGTCTCGAACGAGCCGCTGTCTCCTGTCGCCCTCCAGACGTTCAAGCAAGTCAGCGTGAGCGTCCCCGCCGCGGAATCGTAAGCCGATTCGAAATCCGCGACCTCGTTCCCGTCGACATCGAGAACGGTCAAGGATGTGGTTATGTCGGAAGCCACATGCAAAACCGGCGATTCTGTCGCAGAGGCGAGTTTCAGCTTGAGTCCCGCTCCAGCGGCTATGTTCAGCGTCCCTTCCGGACGGTTCGTGCCGATGTCGAAAATCACGCCTTCGCCGACGGTTATCGTGCCGCCGGCGGAAAGCGTTCCGGCTGCGGACAAGGTCACGCTGTCTTCCGCCGCCTGCGCCTTGGAAAGCGAAAGCGCGCCGTTCGCCGTCAGCGCATTCGTCACGGCGAGGTTGTTCGACAGGACGACTGCCGCGCCGTCGGCGAACGAGAGTCTGGCCGTCTGCTTGTCTCCGCCGCTCACGGCCAGAGCAGAACCGATTGTCAGCGCGGCCGACGTGGCGAGATCGCCGCCGCGCCAGTCGAACGCGAATGCTGTCGTGGCATTGTACACTCTGAAGCCGATGTTTTCATTGTCGCTGATGCCGCATCCTTCGCCGAGGACCAGCGTCGTCTCGCCGCCCTGGTTGTTCAATGCGCCCGGATAGAACGCAGTGCCGCGGCTTGAATAGTAGATCGTACCGGCTCCGGGCGTGTTGATGTAGCGCCATGTGATCCACATCTCGCCAGCGACGGTAAGCGTGTGGCCGTTCAGCGTCAGATTGCCTCTATTGGCTACACCGGGGTCAGTGTAGCAGCCGACCTTGAGCTGGCTGCCGGCGGAAGAGCCGATTGTGGCGTCGTCCGCCAAGGTTATGTTCTTGACATAGTCGTCCGGGGTCCCGCCGGTAGATGTCATCGCCCACGGCCAGTTGCCCGCACCAGCGCCAGCGAGAACGTATGATGTCGCCGCGTTGGGATTGAGCATGTTGAAATCGAACGTGCCGCCGTTCTCGACCGTCAGCGTCGGCGTCGCGCCGAGCACGCCTGCGCTTCCCTGCTTGAGAACGCCGCTCTGCACGGTCGCCCCGCCGGTCGCGACAAACGAGCCGCCGGTTCCGCAGGACATAGTGACTACGCTGTTCGCCGCGCCCGCCACGGTGAACGTCCCTGCCGAAACCGCCGCGTTCACGGTCACGGCGATGCTCTTGTCCGTCGCGATCTTGAAGTCTCCGCCGAGCGTGGAAGCGCCGGTGATCGCAAGCGCATCCGCCGCGCCGGGGGAGTAGACTATCGAGCCGTCGCCGCCGAACGCGCCGAACAAAACTACGCCGCCGGTCGCGAGGGTAGTGTCTTGCTCCACCGTCGCGCTCAGCACGGAAAGCGATCCGGCGCCGGAAAATGCGACTTCGTGTCCGCCTTTGACAACCATGTAGCCCATGGCGTGCGCGTCCGAAACGTTGATCGCGGTATCGGCCGCGACCACGATCTCGAACGTGTCGTTCGCGCCGGGAAGTCTGCCGCCGGACCAGTTGCCGAGGTCTTCGAACGATCCGTCTCCGCTCGCATTCGTCCACACGTAGGACGATGGAACCGTGACGGACAGGGTCCGCTCCGTCGCGTCGTACGTCGCGACCGCGTTGTCGAGCAATGTCGTTCCGTCCACGCCGTACACCGCCACCACGGGCGGCTCGTTCGCTACATTTTGGATCACCGGCTCGTCCGCCGGAGTCGCGAGGCGGAGCGCTATCGCCGATACCGTCTCGAACGACAACTTCGAGTTTTCAACGCGGTTCAGGCCCACGTCGAGCGTCACTCCGCCGCCGACCGTGATTCCGCCCGCGCCGGAAAGAGTTCCCGGAACCGCGACCGTTATGTCGCTCTGCGCTTCGCCGGACTTCGCAATCGCAAGCGGAACGGATGCCGACACCGCGTCCGTTATGGAGACATCGCTTGAAAGCGCCAGCCCGGCCGCAGACGGTGCGACGGCGGCGCCCGCCGCCACTGCGCCGCCGGCTGCGATCGACGGCGCGACGAATCCGAAGCGCCCCGTCAAATCGTACACGCCTACCGCCCCGTCGCTCTCGCGCCGGACTGGAACGAAATGGCATTTGACGGAAGAACCGTCGGTCGCCTTGAACCAGTAGAAGTCCGTCGAGCAGGCGTAGTACTGGATGCCGCTGGAAGTCGAATTCGATGTCGTAGCGCCGTCGATGAAACCGAGAAGCCACATGTAGGAGGCGTTGTCGGCCACGGAAGCAAACTCCATCAGACCCGAATAATCGGCGAGCATCTGCCCGTCGCCATCCTTGACAAGCGCCTCGCCGTTTTTCAGCGAAAAGATGTAGTCCCTGCCCGTCTCGATGCTCTGCAGAGGAGGGCTCAGTTCCGTAACCATCTTCTTCGGGCCGGCCTTGCCGTAGTCGAAGCGGACGCAGTCGGTCGCGTCCCACCAGTGCCAGAAAGTCATCGCGTTCTTGTTGCCGTTCTTGGCCGACCTCGCGCCAAACAGAACCTGTGCACTGTCGGACAGCCTGTCCGTGAACTTCACCTTTATCTCCGCCATGTCGGAAGCGCCGGGCTTGTACTGAGTCTTGAACACGACGTTGCTGTTGACATGCAACGAGGCGAGCCGCGTGAAGCCGGCGGGAACGTCGGCGGGGAAGGTCGCGACGGCGGCCGCGGAGAACGTCTGCCCGTTCTGGTCGAGCGTCGCGCCGGAGGCGATCATGAGCTTGTCCACCGTCTTCGCCGCGGCGAGAGGCGTGTTTCCGTCCACGGCCATGATGCTCGGCCCCGCGACAAGAGCCGTGCCGGAACGAGCCTTTTGGGCCTGGGAGACCGCATCATAGAAGACGACCTCGTTGCTCGCGTTCTTCGCCGGGACGAGGTCGAGCAGCGCCGTGCCGCTCGCATTGTAATATCTAAAATAGTAAACGCGGCTTCCCGACGCGGCGGACTTTTGGTAGGAACCCGAAGTCGAACCGGCTTTTACGCCGTTCGCCGCGAAAATCTGTATCTGATTGCTGAGCGCGGTGTCCGCCGTCGCGCCAAGGGTTCCAGTCTGGGCTTCGCCCGTCGACATGCGGACCACCGAATAGGACTTTCTGCCGTAGTCGATCGTCACGAGGTAAGGCTCGTTCGCGACAGGGGCCGTCGGAAGCGACACCGTCTGCTGCGAATAGGCTATCTGCATCTTGCCGCCGATGCAGCCGAACGTGAACATCTTGGTGCTGTCCAGGCAGTAGACGCCCCAAATATAGCTGTCCTTCGATACCGAGCCGAAACTGACCTTCGCTTCGATCCTGCCGGAATAATCCGTTGCCGCACCCGTGTTCACGCGGACGTCGCCGCCCTTCGTCTGCGCATACTCGAGTTGCGTGTAGCCCGCAGGGAGCGCTCTCGTCCCCGAGGCGATGTTGGCTATGTCCGTCGCGGCGAGCGCAAGCGTGGCCGCACCGGCGGAAAGCGCTGCCGCACCCGCCGCGAAAAACCTCTTCATCGTATTGCCCATTGTCATGCTCCCTTCTTGCTGTAAACGCCGGCGGGAAGGTCCTTCCGCCGGAAAACAGACCGTCCGCCGCATGCTGGAACCGTGCGGCTTTCTCCGTGAATCGCGGTTGTATCAATGGAAAACATGCCTAAATACTACCAAAACGCCCCGCGCCGCGCAATAAGATTTGCCGACGCGCGCGCAATGGTGGTGGACGGTCAAAATGTTCCAATATCCGGTGTAGATCGATTCGCCGCCGTGCGCGCAGCGGGGCGGTTCCTCTGCGCTCTCTGACTCACTGCGCCTCTGCGTGAGGCCTCGAACCCAAAATAAGATTACGGTGCGGATGAAATCCAGTTTGCAGGTTTTGACTTCGGACTTCAGACATCAGACTTCAGCAATTAGACTTCTGACAACGCCTTGACCATCGGCTAACAACAATAGCCACCACCCAGCCTTGAAATAAGATTACGGTGCGTATGAAATCGAATTCCGCCTGCGGATGTGCCCATCTCTCGCACGGAGGCGGGGCGGTTCCTCTGCGCTCTACGCGCTCTCTGCGTCTCTGCGTGAGGCCTTCAACCCAAAATAAGATTACGGTGCGGATGAAATCTTTGTTAGATGGCAAAGGAGGGGGGGGGAGTGGGAAAAACGGCAGGATTTCCGCTGTAGAAGCATGCGTCTGGAATTGAAGCCGATTCTTGCCGCTTCCACCGTGGCGCGTTTTATGGTAGAATCAATGGCAAAAATCCCGGAGCGGGGCTGAACACGGAGCGGCCGGCTTCCCGCGGAACGCGCCGGCACGGGAAAAGCAAAGAAAGAAACCAGACCGCATGGAAATCGGAAGAAGAAGATTCCTGGCGCTCGGAGCCGCCGCAACGGCAGCGGCTCGCGTGCGGGCGCAGAGCCTCGCCGTGAAGCGCGCGGCGAAAAAGACGGGCTCCAGGCCGGTCATGGAACCGGTCCAGGCGGACGCGATAGAGGCGGCGATCGCCACACTGGAGCGCACCGGCATGCGCGACGGCGCGGCGCGATCCGGCGCGCTCGACATCGTGCAGCGCGAGATCGACCGCATGGGATATTGCGGCGACTGGTCGTGGCTTTCGATGCTCGGCGAATCCACGCCAGCCGCCAAAGCGGAGAAATTCCGCGCGGAATACCCGGTGCTGCGCTGGCTCGACGATTCCTTCGAGCGCGTGTTGCGCGAATTCAGCGAAACCATGATATCCGGCCCCGCGCCGGCCATCTGGTACGTGTACAACATGGGCATAGTCGTGAAGACCGCGACATGCACATTTTCCATAGACCTCAAGCACCGGCACGCCAGACGCTTCGCGCCGCTTCTGGACTTCGCGCTCGTGTCGCACAACCACGGCGACCATTTCAGCGACGGCTTCCTTGCAGACATGGCCGGCGCAGGGAAACCGGTGATCACGAACTTCCGCCTGGTCCCCGGCTGGTACTGCCGCGAATTCGACAAGACGTTCAAGATAAAAGACGTCACGGTGCGCTGCACGGCGGCGGACCACAACAAAGGCCTGCCGTGGGCGGTGAACAACTACGAAGTCGCGTGCGGCGACGGCCCAGGCGCCTTCAGGCTGTTCCATTCCGGCGACTGCTGCCGCGCCGACCACCTGAAACCGTCCGCCCCGCCGGACGTCTTTTTCGGGCACTGCGCGATCGGCCTCGATTTCGAAGCGGCGGCGGCCACCACGATGCCGGCGAAACTGATCGTCCCGCTGCACCACCAGGAACTGGGCCACCTGAAAGGCCCGTGGCGCTGCGTGGCGTACAAGGACGAACCGCTGAAAATCGTCTCGCGGCTCGTGAAAAACGGATTCGACTCGGCAATGCCGGTGTGGGGCGACAGGATCGTCTGACGCCGCGAAGGCAAAAGGAGATGAAGATGAAACTTTCGATTGCGGTTTTTGCAGGCGCGGCAAAGGCGCTGGCGCTGGCGGCGGCCGTTTCCGGCGCGACAGGCGCGGCCGGGGCGCGGGGACCGGCATGGGACATAAAGCTCCATGCGGACGGCAAGACCTACGGGATGCCAGGCCAGGGCGGCACCGGCGCCATGAAGGTTTCATGGGAGAAAGAATCTCCCGGATACGTCTGCGCGGAATTGCGGAAAGACGGCGTCTCCGCCTTCACGGAGGTGCTGTCTTGCGCAGGGCACCCGTGGCAAGGCGCATTCGACATGCCGGCGACGCTTGCGACGATGAAGGTTTCCGGCGCGAAAGACTGGTCCCTGGAATGCGGAGCCGTCCCGGCGGACGGCGGCAAGGCATTGGAGAACCGCGGACCTGTCGCAGGGCTGGCCGCGAAAACCGTCGAGGCGGAGACATACGCGAGCGGAATCACAAACAGGCTGTGGATCCTGGGGCCCGCCAGGACGGCAGACGGCAAGGCGCGGTACCTGGTGGCGACCGAAACGACCGGGAAACTCCGCTTCGCGGACACGGACTTCATCCCGTTCTGGCGGCACGGCGGCGCGACCGCGGAAACCGCGCTTGCCGAAGCGGTTGCGGAATCCGGCAAGACCGAAAGCATGGCGAAGGCCCGCGCCGCGGAACTGGAAATAGACATCGCGCGCATCTGCGGCGAGGAGGGCATCCGCCGCGCGGGCCGGGAGATGACGGCATACTGGGACAGGAGCGGCCGCGTGGTGGCGGCCGACGCCAACGGACAGCCGCTTTGCATGGAAACATGCGACTGCCGGTTTCTGCCGATCGCCGCGAGCCGCATCTGGGAAGACGCGCCGCAGATGCTGTTCTTCAGTCCATGCCTGATGCGCGCCGCGCTGGCGCCGGTCCTGCTATATGCGTCGAGCGGCAAGCGGACAGGCGGACTTGCGCCGGAGAAAGCCGGACGCAGCGACAGAGAAAGTTGCTACGCGAGCGCCGCGATGATAGTCCCTCTCGCAGGCCTGGCGCACATAGAAGGCGACGCCGGCTTCGCGGCGTCGTGGGCGCCGCTCGTGGACAAGTGGGCCGCCGGAATCGCGAAATGCGTAGAAAGCGGCAAATGCAGAAACCCCGACATGGCGGCGCTCGCGCTCGCATGCCACGCGAAACTCGCGCCGGCCCTCGGATGCGGCCCGGTGACGGCGGCGGAACATGCGGCGCTCGCCGCAAAGACCGTCGCACACCCGCCCGGGGGCAGGCGCCTGGGCGAGCTTGCGGTCTGCATGGCGTGGGACGACGCGCTGCAGCTCGGCCTGTACGGCGCGGAAATCCGCAAGACAGCCGCAGAAGCCTTCCGCGAAACCGGGACGGAAACGCCGGTCTTCCTGTCGATGCTCCGCGACCAGGCCGCATGGCGCAAGTACGCATCGCGCGAAAAACGCTCCACGCGCCTCTACGCGCCGCTGCGCGCCGCGCCCGGCTCGCTGCCGCCCGCCAAGCCGTTCACCATCGCCTCGTTCAACATACGCGTGGCCGCGGACGGCGGCGACAACGAGTGGAGCCTGCGCCTGCCGAGAATAGCGGCGACGGCGAGGAAACGCCGATTCGACATCTTCGGCGTGCAGGAGGCGCTGCCGGAGCAGCGGGCCGGACTCGACGCCGCGCTTCCGGGATGGGCGCGCGTGGGCGAAGGCCGCGACGGCAACGACGCCGGCGAAGCCATGTGCATCTACTACTCAACGAACCGCTTCGAATGCCTCGATTCCGGCACGTTCTGGCTCTCCGAGACGCCGCACGCGCCGGCGTCGCGCTCGTGGGGGAGCGCCTGCCGCCGCACATGCACGTGGGGGCTGTTCCGCGACAGGGCGACAGGCCGCAAGTTCCGCTTCTACAACACGCATCTGGACCACATAAGCCACCAGGCGCGCGCAAACGGCATGGACACGATCCTGAAGGAGATGATGCGCATGTCGCAGGGCGAGACCGTGTTCCTGGCGGGCGACATGAACGACAGCTTCGCCAGCCTGCCGCCCGCGGAGCGGGAGGAACTGCGCAAATGCAACGGCCCGCAGCTGTCGGGCGGCGCGAGGCCGTCGCACCCGATATCCGCCGCGATGCAGACCCTGTACGACACGTACCGACGCACGGAGACCCCGCACGAAGGCCCGGCGGAGACGTTCCACGGCTACAAGCCGCGGAACATCGCGCGCATAGACTACATTTTCGCGAGCGGCGACGTGCGCGTGCTGAAGCATGCCACGTGCGACGACCGCCCGGGCGGGAAATTCCCCAGCGACCACGACGCCGTGTGCGCCGAAGTCCTGATCCCCTGACGCCATGGCAGCGGAAGCGGCAGCGCCGGCGCCGGCCGGAGACATGCGCAAAGGCATATTGCGCTCGGCGGCGGTTGTAGGTTTCATGACGATGCTCTCGCGCGTCCTCGGGCTCGCGCGCGAGCAGATGATGGCGCATTTCTTCGGGATAGGCGTGCTGAAATCCGCGTTCGACGTGGCCTTCACCGTGCCGAACCTGTTCCGCAGGCTGTTCGGCGAAGGGGCGCTGTCTTCGGCGTTCATCCCGGTTTTCGGCGAAACGGCGCGCACGCGGTCTGCGGCGGAGGCGTTCGCATTCGCCTCGCGCGTGCTGACGCTGCTGTTCTGCGTGCTGGGCTTCGCCACGGCGGCCCTTCTTCTCGCGATGTGGGCGTTCGGCGGAGCTGTCGCGGAATGCGGCGAGCGGTGGGCGGCCGTCATGCCGCTCATGCGCACCATGCTTCCCTACGCGCTCCTGATATGCCTGGCGGCGATACTTTCCGGGATGCTGAACACTTTCGGCAGGTTCGCGGTGCCGGCGTTCACGCCGCTCGTGCTGAATTTCGCGTGGATCGGCGCGATCCTCGCGACGGCGCGGTGGATGCAGGACGCTGACGACATGGAAAGGCTGCTCGCCATATCGAAGGCGGTGGTGGCGGCCGGCGTGCTGCAGATCGCGGTGCAGCTGCCGTCGCTCCGCAGGCTGGGCTTCCGCTTCAAGATACGCCTGCGCGGAATCATGTCCGACTCCAGGATGCGGCTCACGCTGAAGCTGATGGCTCCGGCGGCGCTGGGCATGGGGCTTGTGCAGATAAACGTGTGCGTGGACAAGTTCCTGGCCATGTGGGCGGCGGACTACGCGCCGGCCGCGCTCGAATACGCCGAACGCATCGTGTACCTGCCGCTCGGCGTGTTCGCGACCGCGTTCACCACGGTGCTGCTGCCGGCCTTCACGGCGATGGCCGCCTCCGGCGACAGGACGGCGGTAGGCGAAGAAGCCGCGCGCGCGCTGCGGAACCTGTTCTTCGCGATGATCCCCGGCATGGCGCTTCTCGCGGCGCTGTCGCCGGAGATAATCCATCTCCTCTACGCCTTCGAAGGCGGCGCGTTCGCGAACGACCCGCGCGCGACCACGCTCGCGGCGCGCGCGCTCGTCTGCTACGCCCCGGGGCTTGTGGTGTTCTGCCTGCAGAAAGTCCTCGCGCCGGCGTACTACGCCTTCAAGGACGTCACCACGCCGCTGAAGATTTCTCTCGCGTGCCTGCTGCTGAACATCGTCCTGAACGTGTCGTCCATCCTCGCGCTTCCGGACGGCTGGCGGCACACCGGCATACAACACCGGCGCAAACGTAGCATTCGGATCCGGCACAGGCAGCACAAACAGATTCGGTAACAGAACCGAGGTCAAGTATGACGATGTCGACGTCCTGTACACATGGGACTGGGTATATCACGAAGGAATCGATAAGCACACTGTGAACGAGGACTTCGATGCGGCTCACGCTAAGGAACTGGAGAAGATCGCAAACGCTATCACCGGCAAGTTCAACAAGAACCAGGGCGATTACCTGACCGAGAACGCTGGCAAGACCATCACTGGCATCTCCGTAGCTAACGCTGAAGCCATCACACCGGAGCAGGCTATCGCCATCTTTAACAAGATCGATGCTTACATGACTGATCAGGAAGTCGATGAGACACTGACCAGAGTAGCAGGCGTTACACCGGCTCTGTACAACGCTATCGTTGACAACGGCCTGTCCACCACAGCGAAGGGTTCCGATGTAAACATCGACAGAAACGAAGTCCGCATGTTTAAAGACTTCGTAATCCGTAAACTGCCGACAAAGGCATTTGCATCTACTGATGCCGTAGCGGCCTCTGGTACAGAGGGTCAGGCAGGTTATGTTGCGGCTCAGAGCGCTACACAGGACATCTGCATCGCG